>JARIAN010000121.1 GCA_029257865.1 Phocaeicola sp. | reverse complement strand
CCCACGCAGAAATGCTTAAATATATTCCCAAGCACTTCATCTGTAGTGATTTCGCCACCTACAATTTCTGCCAGATGGAAGAGACATTCTCTCAAATCTTGGCTGACGAGATCACCCGGAAGATTTACTTCCATACCTTCAAGAACCCGGATGATGGATTCTTTAGCCCTACTTAAGGCTTCATAGTGTCGAAGATTGGTGACTATCAAATTATTTTCATTTATATCAGGAAGATTAGCTATGTCCAATAACAGATTTTGTAATTGTTCTATACCTTGTTTATTCTTTGCAGAGATGGCCAGTGTAGTACAAGACGACTTTGAAGCCAATTCGTTGGAGATACGTATGGTTTCTGCCGATTGGTCAGCTTTGTTTAATACAAGGATTAAAGGTTTTTCGTTACAGTGGGTTATAATTTGTTGCGATAACTTTTCATATTGTGATTCCGCTTCTGCCAAGTCAATTACCCATAGAACGATTTCGGCTTGATCCAACTTTTGAAAACTTCGTTCAATCCCTAAATTCTCAATTTTGTCGTCCGTTTCTCGAATACCTGCAGTGTCAATAAAGCGGAAAGTAACTCCTTCTATACTGATGGTATCTTCGATAACATCACGTGTAGTTCCATGTATATCACTGACAATAGCCTTTTCCTCATTCAATAAAGCATTTAGCAAAGTGGATTTTCCAGCATTGGTTTCACCCACAATTGCAACAGGAATACCATTTTTTATGGCATTTCCGATGCTGAATGAATTTACTAGGCTACTGATGTTCTTTTCTATTTCAAGAGCAGTTTCTTTCAGTTCAGAGCGGTCGGCAAACTCTAAGTCCTCATGGTCGCTGAAGTCCAATTCAAGTTCCATAAGAGAAGTAAGGTGAAGTAGTTTTTCACGTAGGAATGTCAGTTCCTTGCTGAATCCCCCACGCATCTGATTCATAGCAATACGATGGGTTGCTGCTGATGTTGAAGCAATGAGGTCGGCTACAGCCTCGGCCTGACTCAAGTCCATTTTCCCGTTTAGGAAAGCACGTTGTGTGAATTCGCCTGCCAATGCAGCACGACAGCCATTTTGTATTAAAAGTTGCATGACTTGTTGTAGGATGTAAGAAGAACCATGGCAGGAAATTTCTACAGAATGTTCTCCAGTATATGAGTGGGGGCCGTGAAACAAACTGATTAGAACTTCATCTACAATCTCGTTATTTGCATTGATAATATGTCCGAAGGCTAAGGTATAAGGTTTGCGTTCGCTCAGCTTTTTGCCGTTATTGATTGCTTTAAAAATTTTACCTGTAATGTTGATTGCTTCATGTCCCGACACACGTATAGTGCCAATAGCTCCACCTGGAGCAGTGGCAATCGCACAAATAGTATCTTGAGTGTTCATTGTCATAATGTTATATATTCCAACTGCAAAAGTACATATAAATTGCTTTATAATCAAGATAGGAGAAGGTAGGAGTGTTTATTTTACAGATTAACTGTTGGGTTGGTTATTCCTCATTTAAGAAAAAGTGTCAATGTGCAAAGATAGAGTATTGAAATATGGTCATAAGATTTTTGAAAATGAAATAGATTTGTTGTAAATTTGTCTATTATTGAGGCAAAAGAGAAGATTGTTCATTAAAAAATAAAATATGAAAAAGTATTTTTACATTATTATGTCAGGTATGCTGACCTTTTCATTGATGTCTTGTGATTCTAAATCTGCCAGAATGGAAAAACTGAATGACTTGGTAGAACAGCTTGCTGATGATAGCAAAGAGTATTCAGAAGAGCAGTTGGAAAAGTTAACTAAGGAATATTCAGAAACTCTTGAAGGATTGAAAGAATATGATGACTTGTCTCCTGAAGAAGTGAAAGAAATGGCACGTATCCAAGGACGTTATGCTTCGGCTATGCTAAAACAGGGCGGAAAGGCTTTAGACAAGAATATGGAAAAGGCAGGAAAAGCACTTGAAGGTTTTATGGAAGGCTTGAAAGATTAGGATTAATCTTTCAAGGGTTTTGATTGAAGAAAGAGGTTTCAATGTATTGGACTTGAAGCCTCTTTCTTGTATAGGGTGGTTAGAGCCTGTAGATATTTCTAAAGTATTTTTACTTGCTTTGTTCTTTCAGTTGCCGAATTTCTTTTCCTATATCGTATGCGTTTTTTTGTTTAGTTTGTTTTTTCTTCTCTTTTTCCAGTTTCGCCTCTTTCCTCTTCTGCTGAATAAGTTGCTCAAATCTAGACTCTGCTGAGCCAACGTGAGGAATGGGGATTGCTTTTGGTATGGAGTCTGTCGAGTGAACAGTATCTGCTCTCAAGGTATCAGCTGGCAATAGCGCTGTGGTATCTGTATTTGTAAGAGCATAAGTCGGAAATTTCGCTTTATCTATATCGGTAGGCCGAAAATCTTTGTAGGTTTTCCAGGCAATAGCATATTTACGGTTATGTTTGATTGCCCTGCCACGTTTTGATAAGTTCTCATATAAGAATTTATCAATATCTACATTTAAGACAGCACTCGAACCTATTGGTGAATGTAGTGAGGAATACATTTTCCCGGTAAAAGGCTTTAGGGTTCTACCATAATCTTCTTGAATATCTTTAAAAGGGGTGAGTGTCCAGTGTATTTCCCATCGTTTTTCGATATTCGGAAGAACATCATAAACAGGGTTTTCACCGAATTTTGTCCAAATAGTATAGGGCTCTGCTCTAATATACCCATTAGGCTTTTTTACTTTTGTGGTATCAGTAAATGAGCGGGGGAGTGATAGATCCTCTTTAAATTTCATCCACTTCTTATCAATAGGAGCATCAAGCGGTTCTCCTGTTTTTTTGTCTCTGTTCTGTGGAGCAAAGTTGAACTGAATCATTTTGATGGCTTCTTCATTCAGTTGAATATGCTGCTTGATTGAATCGGGAGAGACAATCTTTGTGTATTGTGCATACACTGGCATACTACTAGCAAAAGATAGTAGTATCAATGGGTGGTGAATCTGTATTGGAAGGTGTATCCGAACAATCATTTTCCAGTATTTGAATTATTCTATTTAACTTTTCCGCCTTGCAACCAGTGACGCTGATAATATTCGTCTGTCAGTTGGTCTACAATGACCCCTCGGCTAGTGCTGGAGTGGATAAAACGTCCATCTTTCAGGTAAATACCAACATGACTGGCTCTTTGTTTATTCTTTCCGTCATGGAAAAATACTAAATCCCCTTCATTAAGTTGCTTTTTGGGAACTTTCTTGCAGTTATATCTTCGTTGCTCTTCTGAACTGCGTTTAAGTTGTATGTGATAGACGTCTTTATAGATTCTGCTAGTGAATCCGGAGCAGTCAATACCCCTTTTGTTTGTACCACCTAATCGGTGAGGCACTCCAATCCATTTGGAGGTTTCTACATATAAGAGGTGGTTGTCGTCTTTTGCAATATCCATATCCAATCTGATTGCTGCTTGTGCTAGTTCGCTGTAATTTAGCCTAGGGGCTCTGGTGGCGCAAGAAGAAAATACCAGCGGAGATAATAGCATGGCTATTAATCCAGTATGTCGTAAGATTGAATGCCGGTATGATGAGAAATTTGACATATTATGAATTTTAAATTAAACAAATGTACAAAAAAATATAATATGTCATTATGATTTTATAGAATATAGTATTGCATTTTCTACATAATCGTCGAAATATTTCTCCCGGTTTTTAATTATTACGCAATGTTCCAATAATAGAATGTGTGTACTGATGTCTATAGTATGCTTCTAATTATGATTTGAGATTAGGATAGCAGCTCCTATTGTTTTTCAGGAGGCCTATTCCGAAAAGCAAAGGGCAGCTTACCCCCAATAAGAGGAGGTAAGCTGCCCTAAATGCTACACCAAGAAAAAATCATCATTTGGGCAAAACGATTATTCTCATATATGGGATTTCGTTTTGTTGCCAGTTTCCTGTTTTTCTTGATTACATTAATGAGTTAATTCATATAATGCTTATTTAGTGTCACCAGATGTCATGCTGACTTCGATGCGGTTCTTCTGTAAGAACAATTTCTTGGCAAACTTCTGCAAGTCGGCTCCAGTAATGTTATTTACTGTATTTACATAGTCAGTTGCATTGTCCAGACCTTCCCAATAGTATGCGTAAAGAGCATTCATCCAGTAGCTATTTTCTTTTTGGTTCTGTTCGTAGGTCTTCAGCATATATTCTTTCACTTTTTTCAGTCCGTCGGCATCAGGTCCGTTTGCAATGAATTCTTCTAATCCCTTGTCTATCAGTTTTACCATGTCGCCACGCTTGTTAGGGTCAGTGTCGAAGTAAATCTGTAAAGCCGCACTGGCTGTAGGATATTTACTTACGCTGCCTCCCACTTGAACTCCGTATGATGCACCTTCTTCTTCACGTACTGTTTCAGTATATTTCATGGTGAGTAGTTGCGACAAGAAGTTCATCATCAATTTATTCTTGAGATTGTATTGACAGTCACCACTACGTACAATAAATACGGTTGCTTTTTCTGTTTGAAGGTCTTTGTGGAAGACATTTTTATAGGTGCCTTCGCGCATTTTCATTCGGTCAGTGAATGTTTCTTTACGGTTGATAGATGGCAGAGAACCCAGGTATTTTTCAATAAGAGGGGTAGCAGTAGCCTCATCTACATTACCTACCAAGAAGAAAGTAAAGTCGCTGGCATCTTTGAAACGGTCCTTATACAACTCCATGATACGTTGATAGTCTATCTTATCTACCAGCTCTGCTTTCATAGAGATGTTACGTGGATTATTACCGTATAGTCCCTTAGTGATAGAGTCATTAAACGCGATGTTTGGGTTTGCACTTAGATTCGCCAGTTGGGCTTTCAAGCGGTTCTTGAAAGATTCAAATGCAGTTTCATCCATGCGAGGTGCAGTGAATGAAAGATAGGTAAGCTGCAACATGGTCTCCAAGTCTTTAGGAGTACAAACTCCGTTTACTGCTTCAGTCAAGGTACGTACAGATGCTTCTGTAGAGGCCATCTTTCCAGCCAGTACTTTTTGCAAGTCAATTGTGTTGAAGTTACCCAATCCGCCCAATGATGCTACTTGATCGATTAAAGAGAATTGCAATGCATCTTTGTCGTCGAAGACAGAATTACCACCATTACTGAATGACTGCATTTTGATTTCATCTGCCTTGAAGTCTGTTTTTTTCAAGACTACCCGTACTCCATTGCTGAGGGTAAGTACAGTAGAACCAAATGCTCCTTTTTCAGATTTTACTACTTTTCCGGCAGTTGGTTCCTGTGCCAACAATGGTTCGTTTGAAACTTTGTCAACATAAGGTTCCAGCTTTTCCACTTTCACATCATCAATAATTTTTTTGATTTCAGCTTCAGTAGGATATTTCATGCCTTCTTTATCAGGGCAGAATAGGCTTACAACCATATTCTTATCAGAAACCAAAGATTTGAATAATTTATTGATTTGCTCCAATGGAATATTTGGGATGATCTGCGACATGATGGCAAATTCATCCTCTACACTTGGGATAGGTTCCTTGTTAATGAAGTTTGCTACATATTGATTGACAAAACTTGCATTCTGCATCTTGTTGCGCTCATTATAAGCTTTTTCAATGCCACGCAGATAGTCTGCTTTGGCACGTTCATACTCTCCAGCAGTAAATCCAAACTGGCATGCTCTTGCAAATTCACGAAGTAAAGCAGTCAGTGCAGTATCTATGGCGTCATCTTTTGCAATGGCTACACCTTGGTATGCTTGTGTGGTTTTTGACACAATAAAATCAGTGTTAGCTACTCCAGAAGCGATAAATGGAGGGTTAGCAGTTTGTGTAAGTTCAGACAATCTAGCATTCAGCATATTCTCTGTCATATTTACCATAAAGCTGTAAGCCAAATAAGGCATTTGGTTTTTCATTTCTGCAGGGAAAGGTTTGTGCTTATGGAATACAGCAATCTGCGTATTCTGCTGTTCTTTGTCTTTGTTGATGGTTATGATTGGCTCTTCGTTGTCAGGGATAAAGAAGTATTCACGTTTAGCTGCATTTTCAGGCATTTCAATAGAGCCGAACATCTTCTTTATTTTTTCTTCTATTTGGTTGACATCTACATCACCTACTACAATGATGCCCTGTAAGTCTGGGCGGTACCACTTCTCGTAATACTCTCTCAAAGCTTTATGAGGGAAATTATCTACAACTTCCATAGTGCCGATAGGCAAGCGGTATGCATATTTGCTGCCAGCAAACATTTTTGGGAAAGCGGTTTCATACATACGCATCATTGCTCCGGTGCGAGTACGCCATTCTTCGTGGATTACCCCACGTTCCTTGTCAATTTCCTTTGGGTCTAGTGTCAAGTCGTTGGCCCAGTCGTGCAAAATAAGCAGACAAGAGTCCACAATACCTTCTCTGATGACTGGTACATTGGAAATGTTATACACTGTTTCATCTACAGAAGTATAAGCGTTCAGATTTACTCCGAATTTCACTCCGATAGATTCCAAATACTCTCTCAGCGAGTTGCCTGGAAAGTTCGTTGTACCGTTAAAGCACATGTGCTCCAAGAAGTGAGCCAATCCACGCTGATGGTCTTCTTCCAAGATAGAACCTACTTGTTGAGCAATATAAAAGTCGGCCTGTTTTTTAGGCAATTCATTGTGGCGGATATAATAAGTCAGCCCGTTTTCCAATTTGCCAATTTTCACGTTGGGGTCTGTAGGAATAGGAGGCATCTGCTGTGCCATAGCTACCGCAGTACTACTAGTGAGCAGTACGGCTATAAATGATTTTCTGATTAAATGATTCATGTTGGTTGTTTTGATTAAAGAAGTTCATTGGTTGAGAGATAACGTTCTGCTTCGATGGCAGCTTTACAACCGCTTCCAGCTGCAGTAATAGCCTGGCGGTAATGAGGGTCTGCCACATCGCCAGCAGCAAAGACTCCAGGAATGCCTGTACGTGGAGAGTTTCCTTCTGTCAAGATATAGCCTGTCTCGTCAGTCTTGATCCATGGTTTGAATATAGCAGAGTTAGGCTGATGTCCAATAGCCAAGAAGAATCCATCGATTGCTACATCATAGCGTTCTTCATCGGCTTCTCCCATACGTTTTACTACGTGCATGCCTTCTACTCCATTGTCACCGTACAGGCCGATAGCATTATGTTCAAACAATACAGTTATGTTTGGGTGGTTCAATACGCGTTCCTGCATGATTTTTGAAGCGCGAAGGAACGATTTACGCACCACGAGATATACTTGTTTTGCCAAGCCAGCCAGATAGATAGCTTCTTCACAGGCTGTATCCCCACCGCCTACTACGGCCACTACCTTTTTGCGATAGAAGAAACCGTCACAAGTAGCACAAGCACTAACTCCCAAACCTGCATATTTCTTTTCATCTTCCAAGCCTAGATATTTGGCTGTAGCTCCAGTTGAAATGATAACAGTGTCAGCTGTGATTTCTTTTTCGTCGTCAATCAGGAATCTGTAAGGGGCTTGGCCTAAATCTGCTTTAGTGATTAATCCGCTACGAATGTCTGCCCCAAATCGGAGGGCTTGCTTTTTCAAGTCATCCATTAGTACAGGTCCCGTCACTCCTTCTGGATAGCCAGGAAAGTTTTCTACTTCAGTGGTGATGGTGAGCTGTCCACCTGGTTGTATTCCTTCGTATAGTACCGGTGAAATGTTAGCACGACTTGTATAGATGGCAGCAGTATATCCTGCAGGGCCTGATCCAATGATCAAGCATTTAACATGTTCAGTTGTCATAATTATAATGTTATTTAAAATGATTCTAATAAATATTGAACAAAGATATAGCTTTTTTTCTATATTCCGGACATTGAACTTTATAATCTTATTGTCATGTTTTATAAATATCAAAATGTTCTAAATTATTCTTTAGAAGTGTATAGTAAGTTTTGAGAAAATACAATAAACATTAAAGACAAAAAGATGAAGGAGCCTGTTTTCATTGTATTCGAAACAGACTCCTTCATCTTCTGAAAAACAATCAGACAATTTATTCTAGTCCTTGCTCTTCTTTATATTTTTGAGATTTTCGCCGATTATTTCCCCAATTTTTCTAAATTGTATTGTCAATTTCTTACTTGATGATATCGGTTTTAACCTCCCATGAATTTAAAATCAATGATGCATTGTATTTGGTAAGTATGTAGTCAACTCCACTCAATGCGGCTTTTGCATACTTGACCTACCTATATTATATTAGGAGAATTGTTATTTTTTAGTTTCTTCCGATGAATAGATGAGTTGTTTCTCTTTGAATATTTTCCATATACCTTTTACGAATTCTACCTTATAAGTTTCTTTTGAATTTGTTTCCCAAATAGCCTCTTCTTTGTTTTGTCTTTTCTGATCCAAAATCATAGATTCTCCCGGTAAGAACATTTCAATCTTGTTGGAGTCGGGTGATAAAACTAAGTATCCAGCCAATACCATAGAAGATCCTTCATCAATTGGAAGTACTTTAATTCCAACTTCAAAAGTTCTGATTTTTTTGTCTAATAGCTTGGAATAGGTATATCCCATTGCTGCATCACAACCACCAATTGCATTCTGTGGTCTATTTATGGTTTGAGGCTCTTTATTTTGAGTCTTGTTTGAATTACTGCAAGCGGTAATAAGTCCGATGCAGAGAATCAATCCGATAATTTTTGTTTTCATCATCTCATCTTTAAATTGTAAATCGATTAATTTATCAAAGATATAAAAATTATTGATATGATAGTTTATAAATATACTTGTTTATAGGTATTTTTTTTGTTAAATGCACAAATTAATTTATAGCAAGGTTTGTGAATATACTTACTTTTAGGTATTGTAGTGTTGTTCTATAGAATTTAATTTTGTATTCTTAAAGATTCTAAAATGAGAGGGCTTAATTTAATAGTTTCAATGTTTGTTTGTCCGGCTTTATTTGGACAAGGTTATAAGGTGTCTGGTACAGTTCTCAATAGTCAATCAAAAGAACCGATAGAGTATGCAACATTATGGATAGAAGGCAGTGGGGTTGGTACAGTGACTGATTCTGAAGGGCGGTTTGTATTGAATCATTTACCTAAAGGAAAAGTGCTGGCATCTGTTAAGTGCCTAGGGTATGCAGAATACCATCTGTCTTTGAATATCAAGTCTGATCAAGAGAATGTAAAAGTCTTTTTGTCAGAAATGACGCTTGCACTTGATGGGGTGACTGTTACTGCTGAAAGAAAGGCTACAGAAGCGACTACTGCATATACATTAAATCGAACAGCATTAGATCATTTACAGAGTGTAAGTGTAAAAGATGCATTGAGTTTGTTACCTGGTGAGCAAACTTACAAAGCTAAGAGCCTTACATCAGGAGGTCAGACTGCTATTTTGCGTGGCTATAGTCAGGAGATGGGTAATCCGTCTTTTGGTACAGTTGTAGAAATGGATGGTGTCAGACTTTCTGGAAATGCCAGTGCAACATCAACAGATGGTGCAGATTTGAGAAATATAGGCAACAGTAATGTTGAACGTATAGAAGTAATTTCTGGAGTTCCTTCAGTAGAATATGGTGATTTAAGTAATGGTGTTGTTAAAATTATAACTCGAAAAGGAAAAAGCCCATTGATTGTTGATGTGGCTGTTCGTCCTCATACTCAACTATATGCTATTAGTAAAGGACTTGATTTGGGAGGCAAGGCTGGTGTGCTGAATCTTTCGTATGAGCGAACCCGTTCTATATCTGATATAGCATCGCCTTATACTTCTTATGTAAGAAATGCCTTGGGGGCCAAGTACTCCAATACGTTTCACTCTTCGTCAGGAAAAAGCCTTTCTGTTGACTGGAGTGTAAATGGGAATATAGGAGGGTATAATTCTGAGTCGGACCCAGATGCATTCAAGGAAACATATAGCAAATACCGTAACAATGCTTTGTGGAGTAGTTTGTCTTTTAATTATCGGATAAATTCGAAGTGGCTTACCAATTTAAGGTGGGGGGCTTCGGTCTCTTACACTAATAATAAGAAAGAAGAAAGAATTAACAAGTCGGCATCATCTTCTATTCCAGCTCTGCACGTTACCACGGAAGGCTATCATGTGGCGCAGAAATATGAAGATAATCCCGATGCCCCAATTGTGTTGTTACCTACAGGGTATTGGTATATTACGAACCATACAGATAATCGTCCGTTGAACTATGCTGCTTATTTGAAAGCGCGTTGGAATCATCAATTAGGTAAGGTTACCAGTAACTTGTTGGCAGGAGCCGACTGGAAAGGAGATGGTAATTTAGGTAAAGGAGAATATTATGCAGAAATGGCTACAGCTCCTACTTGGAGAGAGTATCGTTATGATAATTTGCCTTTTGTAAACAATCTGGCTGTCTATGCAGAAGAAGAACTTGTTATTCCGTTGGGAGCTACTTCTCTGCAGGTTAAAGGTGGATTGAGAGGCGATTTTACTTTTATCAAGAATACTGAGTATGGCACTGTTTCCAGTCTGTCTCCCCGTGTGAGTGGAAGATATCAGTTTGCTGAGAAAGAAGAAGGCTTTTTCCGTGGAGCTACCTTGAGAGCCGGTTGGGGAAAAGCAGTCAAACTTCCGTCTTTCGAAATTCTTTATCCGAGAGAAATATATGTAGACCGGTTGGCCTTTGCTTCAGGTACGATGGCAGATGGCACTAGCTATTATGCTTATCATACCCATCCAGTGTCTCCTTTATATAATCCAGATTTAAACTGGCAATATAATGTAATGCGCGAAGCGGGTGTTGACTTACGTTTTAAAGGTGTTCGTATGTCGGTGTCTTTCTTTCATAACGGCATGAAAGATACTTATAACTCTACTAAGGTCTTTACTCCTTTCGACTATAAGATGACAGACCAGAGTGCGTTAAATCATTGTCCTATACCATCTTCAGATAGAGTATATCAGATAGACCGTCAGACAGGGATTGTAACAGTTTCCGACCGCACAGGAAAGCATCCTGCTGTTTCTTTAGACTATAAGGTGATGAAAGATTTTCAGGCCACCAACATGACGATAAATGGTTCTTCTTCCTCTAGATGGGGATTGGAATGGGTCTTTGATTTTGATCGTATCAAGGCATTAAACACCTCTATTCGTTTGGATGGAAAGTATTACCATTACAAAGGTATCAATGATGTGGTGACTCCGGCAACCAATAGTCTGAGAGGATTAGATGGGCAACCTTATCCATATATTGGATATTACGTAGGTGGAGATGTGAATTATAATGGATTTGAATCGAACAGATTACATACTAATTTGACCTTGATAACTCACGTACCTAAAATCAAGATGATTTTCTCGTTTAGAGTGGAAGCTACATTCTTGAATACGCGTCAGAATTTGAGTGAGTATAAGGGTGGAACACGCAGCTATGTGTTGGACTCAAAAGGAGATTATCTTCCTTCTGCCTCTCAATCGGACATTTACTCGGGCAATCATTTCATAGCCACTTACCCGTTGTATTATGTATCGAGAGAGGATATGCAAACCAAGATTCCTTTTATGGAGAAGTATGTTTGGGCTTCTACACACGACAAGAACTTATACAATGAGTTGAGTAAACTAGTAGTGAAGAGCAATACAGGGTATATGTTCAGAAAACAGGGTTACTCTCCTTATTATGCAGTGAATTTGAATGTAACCAAAGAAATCGGTAAATACCTGACTGTATCTTTTTTTGCGGATAATTTCTTGTATTCCTTGCAGAAGGTCAAAGAACGTGAAACAGGTAATCGAATCAGCTTGTACGATTCGTCATTGGTTACTCCCTTTAATTATGGAATATCATTTAAATTAAAACTATAGCGAAATGAAAAAAATGTTTTTTGCATTCTTGGCATTGTTTCTGACTTTTGCAGTCAGTTCATGCAGTGATGATGATGGTATGTCTTACCAGGTAAGTAACGTTAAAATCAAATTGGTTTATCCGGCAGATTCGAAAGTGCAGCCTTCTGCCGGTGTAGAAGTCAAACTGAAAAACGTTTCTGCAGGAAGTGTCTTTAACCAATTGACAGATCAGGCAGGTATAGCTGTTTTTCAGGTTCCTCAGGGATTATATGAAGCGTCTGCTTCCGATAAGCGGGTTGAAGGTGCAGCAGTCATTCAGTATAATGGCCTTAATAGTGCAGTAACTGTTGGTCCTTCTGATTCTGAAGCGGAGATTCAGTTGGTGGCATCAGCTGGCGCTTCTGTTGTTATTAAGGAATTATATGTTGGTGGATGTCCTAAGGATGATGGTTCGGGAGTTTTTGCAACAGATCAGTATGTAACCTTGTATAACAATTCTACAGAAACACTTGACTTGAGTGATTATGCGTTGGCTATGGTCAATCCATTCAATGCTCACGGGTCTAACAATGACTATGTAAATGGGGCGTTGTTTTATGCTCAGGATGGATGGATTCCTGCCGGTGTGGCTGTATGGTATTTTCAAAAAGAAGTACTTCTCAAAGCTGGAGAACAGTTGGTTATTGCCATGTCGGGAGCTATTGATCACACCGGAACTTACAGTAAGTCTGTAAATTTAGCTAATAAGGATTATTATTGTTTCTATGATACTGAAGATTTCAATAATCCCAACTACTACCCATCGCCTTTTGAAGGTATTCCTGTAGAAAATTATCTTAAAGCGTATAAGTATGGTTTGGGGAATGCATGGCCTTTGAGTCAGTTCAGTCCTGCATTTTTTGTATTCCGCCCGCAAGGAACAGATTTGAAATCGTTTGTAGAAGATCCTGCTACTACCAATAATTATAATGGTAAACCTGAGATGGGTCGTAAGAAGGTACCGGTAGAATGGATTGTAGATGGTGTAGAAGTTTTCTGCAAAGGTAAGCCAGATAACAAGAAACGTTTACTCTCATCTGTCGATGCAGGCTCTGTTGAGTTTACCAGAGGTATGGGGTATACTGTTTATAGAAATGTAGACAAGGAAGCGACAGAAGCTATTGCTGAAAATGAAGGAAAACTTGTATATAACTACAGTTTAGGCGTAGAAGGTTCTACAGACCCAAGCGCAATTGATGCTGAGGCTTCTATTAAGAATGGAGCTAAAATCATTTATAAAGACACTAACAACTCTTCAGCTGACTTCCACATGAGAAGTAAAGCTGCTTTAAGAAACTAATAAATGAACGAAAGTCGTATCTATATTAACAGAACAGTCCTTGCTGCAGGTATATCTATATTTGCAGCAGGGATCGCCTGTGCCCAAAATACTTTTTTACAACAACCTGACCTTCAGGAAACATTAATGCGTTTTTATGCTACTTCTAGTGTAAATGCTGCTTTCTTGTCTGATATGGAATGTCGGCAGGCTTCTCTGTTGCACATTGATACAGACTATGGGAATGGACATTTGGTTAATTATTATGAACCAGATTCATATTGGAGAATGGTGGCTGAGGCTCGTTCCTTCTATCGGCTTAACGACAAGCTGATGCTTACTGGTGAAGTTTCCTATGGCTTTTCCAAGGGAAAGAATATGACTGGTTCTGTATTTTTGAATCCTGAAAGAACTCCTTTCGATATTGTGGAGCAGGACCCTGCCAATGCTGGAAGTAAAAGAAAGGAATGGTATCATCTTCAAGGTGGATTAGGCTATCGACTGAATAAGAAACTTGCTCTGGGAGCGTCTTTGGCTTATGGTATCCAGAATTATGCCAAACTTAAAGACCTTAGGCATCAAAATGAGATGTTAGACCTTGACTTCACCGTGGGAGCTACTTATCGTTTTGTCGACAAGGTGACTTTGGGGGCTTCTTTTCTTTATCATCGAAACCTTCAAACGGTATACTTCAAGATTTATGGTAATACTGATAGGCAATATGCTTCACTGATTAGTTTTGGCGGATTTTATGGTCGTACTGAATTGTTTGGAGAGAGCGGATATACAGCAGATAAATATCCTTTGCTTACACAATCTGTAGGTGGTGCTTTTCAGGTTTCTTTCACCGAAGAGAACTTGAAATGGATGAATGAGTTGTCTGTTTCTCATCTTTCCGGTCAGTTTGGTAGTGGCTCTACAACCGCTGTAGTTTATTCTAGACATCATGGAACTGAACTAAACTATTTGTCTAAACTTATATGGGAAAAGGAATATCAGTTTCATTCACTGAATTTAAATCTCCATTATACAGCATTGAAAAATGATGAAAATTCGTTTCAGAAGAGTACCGATGAGGCTGGCGTTTCTCATATTATCTATTATGGAACGAATCAAGTAGGTGATAAAAAACAGACTTGGATCACACTCTCACATCATTTTTTGCAAGGTGGAAGTATGACACGCTCTAATTGGGGCACCAATATATCGGCCGCTTATTTTAACCGGTCTACAGAAGCGTCGATTTTTCCTTATTATCGAAGACAACAAATAAATTCTGTGGAAATTCTTGCAAGTGCACATAAGAATTGGTATAAAGGGAAAAATTTGTACACTCTGGCTATTTCGGGAAGCGGTTCTAGTGGCTGGGGTACACCTAAAGAAGATGGGATGTACTCGTCTGTTTCTGGAGAAGTGACAGTTCCGTCGGAACTCCCTGGTCTCTTGACTAAAGAGTATGATTACCTTACAGCCACCGTTCTTGCCGGAGGACTGAAAATAGGTTATGAGCGAGAGGTCTTACCCAAACTTACAACGTTTGTCGTTGCAAACATGCATTACAGACAAGCTTTGAATACTTCACTGAAAGGAGATAGATTTATTACTTGTGGAGTCAGTGCCGGGGTAAAATTCTAACAAGATTAATTTGAGAATATAAAAAATGGAGAAAATTATAGAATGTAATAAGATTACCCACTACTACGGGAATCGCTTGATTTATGCTGATTTGAGTTTTGAGGTGGAGAAGGGTAAGGTTTTAGGACTATTGGGAAAAAATGGTACAGGAAAGACTACCATTATCAATATCTTAAACGGTTATTTGAAACCACGTTCGGGAGAATGTCGTTTGTTTGGCGAGAAGATGGAAAATCTTTCTCCACAGACAAAAGCGAAAATTGGCTTGCTGCTTGAAGGACATGTGCAACATACATATTTTACCGTAGAGCAGATAGAAAAATTTTATGCTCCTTTCTTTCCGCACTGGAAAAAGGAAGCCTATTATGAACTGCTGAAAAAATTACAAGTCCTGCCTTCACAAAAACTTTCTACGATGTCGTGCGGACAGCGTTCGCAGGTTGCTTTGGGACTTTTGTTCGCACAAGATCCTGAACTGCTAATTTTAGATGACTTTTCCATGGGATTAGACCCGGGTTATCGGCGCCTTTTTATTGAATATCTGAAAGAATATGCTTCGGCGCAAGATAAGACCGTATTTCTCACTTCACACATTATCCAAGATATGGAGATGCTTATTGATGATTGTATGATTATGGACTATGGCCGTTTGTTGCTGCATGAACCGGTATCGCATATTATGAACGATTTCCGACGATTCCGCTTTTTGGCGCCCGCATCCGACTTCAATCTAAAGGCAGATGATGATATGTGGAATCCTTCGGCTATCGGCAATAAGTGGGAAGTCTATTCGTTTCTTCCGGTTGAGGCTATGACCCAGACTCTTGCTGCACGAGGAGTAAAAGATATACAAGTGGATACTCTTACGCTGGAAGATGCCTTTATCGGGCTGACCGGTAAATATTAATTTTTAATTTGTTTACGTAATATGAATTTATTTAGAGCCTTATCTTATAAGGAATGGCGGAAAACCCGTCTGCAACTTTTGGCAGCAGTCTTGTTGCTGGTAGCAGTTATTCTCTATTCCTATATTGAGTTGACTTATGAGTTCCGACTTCGTGATGCCGTCAATGTATGGTATGCCTTGATGTTTCAGGATTCCTCATTAGCTTTGCTTATGCGTTATATCTTACCTCTGACAGGTATTTCGCTGGCTATTGTCCAGTTTGTCCCTGAAATGGTGAACAAGCGTTTTAAACTGACGTTACATCTTCCTGCTACCGAAACACGTATCGTATCTGCCATGTTGCTCTATGGTTATGCCGCTTTGCTGGTGGTTTTTCTTTCAACTTCGGCTTTGATGGTGGGCATCATGAGCACTTTGCTTCCCAATGAAATTGTTTGGAATATGGTTTTACAGCAGCTGCCATGGATGGCGGCAGGTCTGTCAGGATATGGATTCGCTTCATGGATTTGCATCGAACCCACTTGGAAGCAGCGTTTGGCCAATGCATTGATTGCCGTTGGGCTATTGGCTTTGTTTTTTGTAAGCCATCTTCCAGGAGCATACGTTCATTTTGGCTTGGAGTTGATACTTCTCCTGCTTGTCTCTTTTATTTTTCCTTTTTATTCTTGTATCCGTTTCAAGCAAGGAATCCAATAATTTTCACAAAACAAAAGATTATGAAATTGAGCAAAACGATTTATACACTGATTTTGGTGTTTTCCACAATGTTTATGATGTGGGTATTACCCGAATTGGTTAAGCGGATGACAGATGACTCAAAAGGGTATCCGCTGATGTATTATAGTGCACGTTTGAAAGAACTGTGCATGATTGACTTCCGAACCCATAAAGACTCCTTTTTCGATATAAAGGGAAACGAATATCCAAGAAGTCAATATGATTCTCTGTTGCCGCTGATGAATTTCCGTCAGTTGGCTATGAATGGAACAATGCCCGATAGTATTGATGGCCATGCCATGGACATGAAAACACTTCGCACCAAGCAGGTCTTGTTTCGTTTCCGTCCGGCTGATGTCTTTTCTCCACTTCCTTCTATGGGAGTTTTGCTGGAAGCGATGCCCAAGCGGGGAAATTTACTGTTGCCAGGCGATTATTTCCGAATGAATGATCATGGAATTGAGTTTGTAGATGCTGAAACAAATGAAGTAAATGCTGCAAAGAGTCGTATCTTTACTCAAGCAATGGAGAAGAAGGGATTCAGTTTTCCCGCACGTGCTTGGTGGGGGAATCCTACAGTGCGCAAGCCTTATGAGGAAGGATATTTTTGTCAAGACAGTAAAGGAAGTGTCTTTCATTTGAAAATGGTGAATGGCCGTCCGTTCGTGAAAGATACAAAGATAGACCATCAGGTGGCTGTGAAATGGTTCGTGATGAGCGAGGTTGTCGACAAGCGTTTCTATGGCTATGTATTCGGTGAAAAGGGAGAATTTGGAATCTTGGAAAGTTCGGAAGAAGGTGATTATCGCTTCTTACCGATGGAGGTCCGCCCAATAGATATTCAGAAAGACGAAATAAGTATCTTGGGAAATATGTTGTATTGGACAGTAAAAGTGATAGACAAGGATGGAATGGACTGCTATGGTTTGGATGTTTATGGTTTACAGGCATTGTCTTCTTATCATCAAGACAGAAAAGAAGTCTTGTGGGATAAGGTTTCTCAGTGGTTGTTTCCGGTAGTTTTATCTCCACAAGTGGAAGAGACTGGCTATGTTGGTTCTTATTTAGTAAGTTTTTCTCCAAAAGCCTGTCTATTAGGAGTGATAATGGCTGTTATGGGCTTGTTTATCTGTGGAAAAAGTTTAACTTTGCGAAAAAAAATCGTCATGTCTGTTTTTATTCTTTTTACCGGAATATCAGGAGTGATAGCCTTATTGTTTTTCCCAATGAAGAGTTTAGATTAATTTAATTATTATACACTTAAAAATTTGAAGAAGATGAAAAAAATGTTTTTGACAATGGCTGCTGCCATTGCTTTGGTATGGAGTGTGACTGCTTGTGGTAACACCAACAAGAAAACTGCGGAAACTACAGATGAAACTCAGGTAACTGCAGTGGCTGAAAAGGATGCTCAATATGTGGAAGATATCTTGCAGAATGCAGAAAGCCAATTGGATAAGGAAGTAACCTTGCGTGGCTTTATCACTCACACTTGCAAGCACTCTGGTCGTCGTTGCTTCGTAATGGGTAAGGACCAGAAAACCTCTATCCGTGTAGAAGCTAAGGGTGATATAGGTGGTTTCAACCGCGAGCTGATTGGTTCTGAAGTGATTATCAAAGGTATTTTGCGTGAAAACCGTTTGACAAAAGAATACATTGACCAGGCGGAAGAAGAATTGAACGAAAAGAAAGGCAAAGAAGAAGGCAATGGTGAAACTTGTGAGTCTGAATTGAACAACATCAAAAATATGCGTGATTGGATGAAGGCAAACAACAAGGAGTATTATTCATTGTATTACATTGACGGTACATCGTATGAAGTTGTGGAATAAAAGTATCACCTATTGGTTGCGTGTGATTCATCGCGACTTGGGGTATCTGATGGTAGGCATCTGCTTTATCTATGGGGTATCCGGAATGTTGCTGAACCACATGAAAGGTAAAAATCCGGCTTATCGCACTGTGGAAACTTCTGTGACATTAGATAAAGGTCTGGATGGACAGCAGCTTTCAGCTCAGTGGGGTGAGAACTCTTCTCTACCTAAACTGAAGCGTGTTATGAAAATTGATTCAGAACATAGCCGGGTAATGCTTGAAGGAGGAGTAGGGGTTTACGACTCTCGTTCAGGGGTAGTAGATTATGAAACTCACGAAAAACGTCCGGTCTTATATTGGTTCAATCGTTTGCATTATAACCGGGTAGAGGGGTGGAGCCTGATGGGAGATTTCTTTGCGATTTCGCTCATGTTCTTTGCTCTTTCGGGTTTGTTTATGATTAAGGGCAAAAACGGTTTTGCAGGTCGTGGAAAATGGTTCCTTTTAGTAGGTATTATCATTCCGTTGATTTACATCCTTTTGTCATAAATCATTATTGGCTGAATTATTAAACCATTGTGTAGGGTAGCTTCTACTGGAGCACCTATGCAATGGTTTTTTTATGTTTACATGAGGAATAATTATTCGCAAAAATAAATTGCAGTGAAATCTTAGGCACATTTTTGAAAAAATATGGAATTAAGTGGAGAAAAATATGCCGTCATTTCGATGAAAATGTTTCGACGATTTGAAAAAAATAAGCCGACGATTTGAAAAGAATATGCCGATGATTTTTTTATGCTATATATATACAGAAAAATGGTTTAAATATGCATTGGATGAATAGTTGATGTCGGAATTCAAAATGGTAGCGAACCGCCAGTTGCCGATGTAAAAATCATGGGTGATTTTGTTGTAATCTTTTGGCGGTGACAAAGTCCAAATATCTATTGTTATTCAGGCTTTGTCATGCATATCGTTCGTTTCTCTTTAATCGACAGTTTGGAATAAGGAGAGATGGAAGTCCATAGAGCCAAGTCTTCTGCCAAGATAGGATATGCTTCGCCTCCCGTCAAATCATTGGCAAGTGCGCGTAGCATAATATAGTCCATTCCCTGATGATGTGCATCGTGTTTCAAGGCTGTAACTCCCCATTTCTTCCATAATGGATGATTGAATTGTCGGATATAATTGGCATCATCCTCCCATTCCTCATACCGACTGATTCCTTCCAGATAAATTTTTCTGAATTCTCCTCTCCAGATTCCTTTAGTCCCTTGTATCTCAAAGTCTAGACTTCGAGGGCGTGGCAGCGTAGTGTCGTGAGTCAGAGTTATTAAGATTCCTTTTTCCGAACGAAGTTGGGTAATGATGATATCTCCCATGGAGATAGGCAGTCTGCCATTGCCACCTTTTTCTTTTTGATATCTGTTCAGACCACAAGCACGCGAAGCGAAAGAAGTCAGTTCTTCAAGATAGTCGTTGCGGTTGATTCCTGCCGCCAGGCAAAGAGGTGCTATGCCGTGGGTAGGATATAAATCCCCATTTTCAGTCAGATAGAATATGCTTCTCCATAAGCCTTCCGGTTTGTCGGGGTTACCCAAGTTGCCTTGTTTATCAATCAGCATGTCGCGCAAATCATGCCGGTATCCGCCCCGCATGGCAACGATGTCTCCCAAAATTCCTTGTTGCACCATTTGGAGCAGAGCCATGTTCTCTTGCATAAAAACCGTATTCTCGAGAGGAAATATCTTAAGCCCCTTTTCTTTTGACAGGCGAATCACTTCTTCGTATTCACCTAAATGAAATCCTCCCTTTACTTCAAGGGCCACATGGCAACCTTGCTGAAGGCAGTGCAGTGTTTGCTCTATATGATATTGCCATGGAGAAGCAATTACAACCAGTTGTGGCTGATTATCTTTCAACATAGCGAGATAAGTATCCTGAGAACCTGTGTAGAAGCGAACAGAATTGTCTAGAACAGGATGTGAAGATGGGTCGAAAGCTGCTACTATTTCAAATTCGGGTATAAAGCGCATCAACTGATATAATCTCATGCCGCGATAACCTGCTCCTATTAATACTGTTCTAATTGTTTTCATGTCTTTTTCAAAATATTTTTCGCAAAACTAAGGAAAAAAAGAGAACTTATAGAAGCCGAATGGAAAATTATTCATAAGTTCTGATTATTTTTGTAGCTGAATCATCTAAAATATATTAAAATGAATGATAAAGAATATTTGGACCAGTTTGAAAATAAAATGCGACAGGACTTGTTGCATATCTGTACATCTTCACACATGCTCGAAGGGGTGTTGCTTTCTAGCGAGGATATTGATGAACATTGGATGAAACTCGCTCCGGAGTATTTGGCAGACGCGGTGCGTTTGGTGCAAGATTATCCTACTGTTTCATTGGCTTGGGCGGCTTATTTGGGTTTGGCGATGGCTTATGGATGGGATATGAACTGGGAGGTGTTTTCAAAGGCAGAGTACACTTTCTTTTATGGCGAGCGCGGATTTGATGACATGGACGAACATATTGTAAAGGATATTTTGGGAATGCCTCTTGAAGGTGAAGAAACGGTGGAACTGGAAGAAGTGATTCGTCGTTGTGCACAGTCGGCCATCCAGCGTATCCGCCATGAGCAGATAGAGCCTCAGAGCAAGATGGCTTATCATGTATTTATTCGCTCTTGTGCAGTGATGTATAGCATTGGGGCGGCTTTGGGGCTGAAAAAATTAGGCTATAAACTGGAGAAGGTAGATATGTCGGAACTGAATACTCCGGGTAAAGAATACTTGAATTGATAGTGAAAGT
The DNA here is from genome assembly GCA_029257865.1 of Phocaeicola sp. Taxonomy (GTDB): domain Bacteria; phylum Bacteroidota; class Bacteroidia; order Bacteroidales; family Bacteroidaceae; genus Phocaeicola. The sequence goes on along the minus strand of JARIAN010000121.1, from coordinate 28,144 downwards.
AGCTTGAACGGCTTGCTGTTTAGAGTTTGTGTGTCAATTCTGTTGGAATATAACAACCACATTCCGCCGCTTACATAAGCCGAGTGTGTTTTATGCCTGTCGACGGGGTGTTTAGATAAGGATATTCAGATATGGATATATTGTTGATAGTAATTGGTTTCATTCTGATGATAATCGGACTATTGGGGTGTATATTGCCCGCACTTCCGGGGCCGCCGATTTCATACATAGGCTTTCTTTTGTTGCATTTTACAGAAAAGATTCAATTTAGTGCAGCGGAACTTGTGGTAATGCTTCTGTTAGTGCTTGCGGCTCAGATTGTAGACACTCTGATTCCCACTTTAGGCAGCAAATACAGTGGCGGGACTAAATGGGGGAGCTGGGGAGCGTTTTTCGGCTCTATCATTGGGCTGTTCTTTCTGCCGATGGGGATTTTCCTCGGACCTTTTCTTGGAGCTGTTGCAGGAGAATTATTAGGAAAGTCGGATGTTAACAGAGCATTGAAATCAGGACTGGGAGCATTGTTGGGGTTTCTGCTTGGCACTGTATTGAAGTTTTCGCTTTGTATGTATTTTGTAGTCGTCTTTTTTAGAGAAATCTTTAGATGAGGTACTGAAGGGGATCCCCAATATTGTATTAAGTAGGAGATAATGAGGTTTAAATAGTAAATAAAAGTTAAACTCAAACAGATTTTACACTGTTTTATATGTTTCATAACATAAAACCTGTATCTTTGCATTGTGTTTTTCATGGTATTAGATTTAAGGTTAATGAAGATTGGGAGTCTGGGAAGATTCCCTTTTTTTATGCCCATCCGTTTCCCTTTATCTTTTCTATAAAAAAAGTATCGTTTTTTCACATCTTATTATTATATTTGTTATTCATTAAATAATAATTAAGAGCTATGAATACTAAAATCCGATTGATTGTAATGAACTTTCTCCAGTTTGCAGTCTGGGGAGCTTATCTGACATCTATGGGGACTTATTTAGCCAAGATAGGGCTGGGAAGTCACATAGGTTTATTTTATGCGATGCAGGGAATTGTTTCGCTTTTTATGCCTGCAATAATGGGTATTGTGGCCGACCGCTGGGTGCCGGCTCAACGACTGTTGGGAATCAGCCATCTGCTAGCAGCCTGTTTTATGACTGGAGTAGGGCTTTATGCTATGAATGCAGGTGATTTCGTTTCTTATCCCATTCTTTTCTCTTTATATTCACTGAGTGTCGCATTTTATATGCCGACTTTAGCTTTGTCTAATTCGGTGGCATATACAGCTTTGGATAAAGCAGGTTTAGATAGCATCAAGGCATTTCCGCCTATCCGTACATTTGGAACAATCGGATTTATCTGTTCGATGTGGATTGTTGACCTTTTGGGTTTTCAGCATAACTTCAAGCAATTTTTTGCTTGTGCAATTTGGGGTTTTATTTTGGCGGTTTATTCCTATACGCTACCTTCTTGTCCGATAGCAAAAACCCATACAGAGAAGAAATCTTTAGTAGAGGCACTAGGACTTCGTGCGTTTATGTTGTTTAAACAGAAAAAGATGGCTCTGTTCTTTATCTTCTCTATGCTCTTAGGAGTATCTTTGCAGATAACCAATGGTTTTGCTAATCCATTTATTACAAGTTTTGGAACTATCCCTGAATATGCCGACACCTTTGGGGTGCAACATGCTAATCTGCTCATTTCCTTGTCGCAAGTGAGTGAAACTTGTTGTATCTTGCTGATACCTTTCTTCTTGAGCCGTTTTGGCATCAAGCGGGTAATGCTGATAGCCATGGGGGCATGGGTGCTCCGTTTCGCTCTGTTCGGATTAGGAAATCCGGGAAGTGGAGTGTGGATGTTTATCTTGTCCATGATAGTTTATGGTGTGGCATTCGATTTTTTCAATGTCTCAGGTTCGCTTTTTGTAGATAAGGAAACTGACTTGTCTATCCGTTCCAGTGCTCAGGGGTTGTTTATTATCATGACCAATGGTATTGGTGCTACTGTAGGAACGTTAGGCGCCCAATTAGTTGTAAATCGTTTTGTGGATTTTGACAGTACTGCGCCTCAAGTAGAAGGTTGGAGTTATGCCTGGTACGTATTTGCTGCCTATGCGTTGGTGGTAGCCATCGTCTTTGCCGTAGTGTTTAAATATAAGCATGTGCGTCAGAATTAATATCCATTAAAAAATAATACTTATGAAAACAAAACTTTTAAATGCGGTATGGTTGGCATTTGTATGTTTGCTGGCTGCTTGTTCGGGAAAGTCTGACTATGTTCGGGTTATTCCAAAAGAAGCGTCAGTGGTTACTATTGTTGATTTGCAACAATTAGTTGAAAAAAGTGGAATTACAGCCAACGATGGAAAAATTCTGATGACAGAAATCCAGCGGTCTGTGGGAAATGAAATAAGTAACGAGGCAGGTGCTTTGTTGGATGAAATTGTCCAAAATCCATCTCAATGCGGATTAGATTTAAAAGAAAAGGTTTATCTGTTTGCTCTTCCCAAGATGAAGTGCATGGGTGTGCTTGCAGCTATGGACAATGAAGGTAAGGTAAAAGAGTTTATTAATAAACTGGCTTCAGAACAACTGTGCCAGCAGGTGATGGTCGGAGAAGGATATTCTTCGGCCATTATTGCTGATAAGACAGTGGTGGTGTATGATGCTTCTGCTTTTTTATTGGTCAGTGGGGCGGAAGAGCAGACGGAAGAATTGACACAACAGGCAGTAAAATGGCTGGAATCTTCTCAGGAGCAGAGCTATATAGGAACTGAAGAATTTGCAAAACTTGCAACTACTAAAGGAGATGTAGCTGTTGCCGTTTCTTTAGCTTGCATTCCTAAGAAACAATTGAACTTGATGGATTTTAAATTCCCTAAAAATGTAAACTTGGAAGATGTCTCTACTATAGTAACTTTGTACTTTGAGAAAGGAGAGCTCAGACTAGACGTAGAGAACATTTATAGGAATGAGGAACTCAAAGAAGTGATGGAAATTCAAGAAAAAATCTACTCGGGAGAACTTGAAGGGAAATTCAGCCATCGCTTCCCTTCAAACATCTGGGCATATCTATCTCTTCCGATTGAAGGAAAGGCGGCCTTGCAGATGCTGAAGGAGAATGAGGAAATAAGGGATGAACTGAAAATAGACAGTTGGCCATTAGAAGTGGAAACTATTATAAATTCAATAGAAGGTGAACTTTCTTTAGGGTTAGCCGGAGCCGGAAGAGTTCCTCAGTTCGGTCTGTTTGCGGAAGTTACCAATGAAGATGCGTTGGCAGCAATGAACCGGTATAAAACCTTATTGGGCATGCTTCAGATAGACTACGGAATAAAAGACGGGGTATTCTATTTGTCTAATTTACCCGAAAAATTGGATAGTAATTTAGAAGATTCCAGTTGGAGCAGAGAACTCAAAGGAAAGAACGGCTATTTAGTCATTAATTTCAAGCAGATTAATGAAACAATTAAATCTTTAGGACTAATCGACAAGCATGCTGAAAAATCGGATAGAATTGTTCAATATCTGGATGAATTCAGATTTTATCACGTAGGCTTTTCTGAAGCACACTTCATTTTAACGACATCCGACAAAAAGAGTAATGTGCTGAAGCAAGTGATGAAAGCGATGCGTGAAAATCAAGAGTAGGCAAAGTACGATATTTGCTGAAAAATTGTACCTTTGTGCATTAGTGTAATAAATTTAGAATCAATAACCATAAATAATTAGACTTATGCATGTATTTTATACCCCAGACATTGATGTGTCATTAGAACTTCCGGAAGAGGAAGCCGGACATTGCCTGCGCGTTTTGAGATTAGGTGTAGGCGATGAAGTGATGCTTACTGATGGGAAAGGTTTTTTCTATAAAGCAGTAATCAGTGCTGCTACAGGGAAACGTTGTCAGGTGAAGGTGCTGGAAACGCAAAACCAGGAAGCGTTCTGGAATGGGTATCTTCACTTGGCAATGGCTCCTACTAAAAATATGGACCGTATAGAGTGGCTGGTGGAAAAGGCTACGGAAATAGGATTCAATGAACTAACATTTCTGAATTGCCGGTTCTCGGAACGAAAGGTTATCAAGACGGAGCGTGTAGAAAAGATTGTGGTTTCGGCTATGAAACAGTCGCTCAAGGCGCAAAAGCCTCAAGTTAATGAAATGATGCCTTTTACGCAGTTTATTAAACAAGATTTTAAGGGACAAAAATTTATAGCTCATTGCTATGAAGGTGAAAAGCCTTTATTGAAGGATGTGCTGGTACCGGGTGAAGATGCATTGGTGTTAATTGGTCCGGAGGGGGACTTCAGTCCGGAAGAAGTCCAAATGGCAGAAGAAGCCGGATTCAAGGCTATCAGCTTAGGCAAATCACGTCTTCGTACAGAAACAGCTGCTTTGGTGGCAGTGCACACTATGAACCTTTTCAATCAAAAGTAGTAACTGACAAATTAAACCCCTATGAAAATGAAAGGATGCTATTGGGCTGTAGGAGCAATGCTCTTATTGGCCTCTTGTGCAGATAATTCGCAATATACTCATGCTATACCGATGGATGCTGCAATGGTCTCAACAATCGATTTGAAAACGCTAAGCAGAAAATCTGGAATGGATGACAACATGAATGTTTCTACTCAGGCGTTCGTGAAACGGACTTTGGGAGATGACTTTGGTGCATCTGGAAAAATTCTGGATAGATTAGTGGAAAATCCTTTGGAAACAGGATTAGGGTTGACAGATAAGGTGTATTTATTTATGTCGCCCGAGGCTGATTATACAGGAATATTATTCCGTTTGGACAAGCGGAGTGAACTGGAAGAGGTAATAGAAGCATTGCGTCAACAGCAACTTTGCGATAAAGTGCGACAAAGCGACGGCTCTTCTTGGACGGTAATGGGCAAGTATCTATTGGCCTGGTCGGACCATGCATTAATTGCTTTACATTCTTCAAAAGGGGATGACCCTTCTCGTCTACAGCGGAAGGCTGACCGTCTGCTGCGTCAAGAAAAGGCTGAAAGCTTTAGTGCAACGCACGAATATGACCAGATGCAGCAGATGACCGGCGATATTGTTCTCTTGGGCGGCATGAATGTTTTGCCTTACCAATATGTATTGCCTTACACAATGGGAGTTTCAGCAGATTTGAAACTGAAAGATATTAAAGCGCTGGCTGGCATTCGTTTTGAAGATGGTAAAGCAACGCTAGATATCAAGACATTGATTGCCGATCAGACCGTAGGTGGTGTATGGAAAAGATTCTTAGAGGCAATTAAGCCTTTGGAGGGAAAAACACTGAAAGATTTCCCTAAGAACATGGGAACTTGGCTGGCTGTGAACATGAATGGAAAGAAATTATTTGAGCTGCTGAATGAAAATCCTTATGTACAACGTCGCATTCAACACTCCATGATTCCCATAGATTTTAAAGCTATTTTTGATGCTATAAAAGGAGAAGTGGCAATTGCAATGCCTAAACCGGAGGCGAGTAAGGCATTTATTGCTTATGCAGAGGTACAAAACCTTGATTTCTTGCAGACATTTGAGAATGTAAAATCAATGCTGGCTATGACCGGCGGATCGGCTAGACTGGTAAGTACAGAAGATAATAAGTATGAGTTTTATACGTCGGATGCTTCGCTGATTGGTCTGAAACCTGGTCCGATGCTTCTTTGGTTTGGAGTAACTCAGGGACGTTTTTACATTACAAACGACCAACAATTGATAGATAGGAAAGTTTTGGGATTATCGTTGGAGAATACGTCTTGGGGCGAACGGGTAAAAGGACAGCAGTTATTTGGCGCAGTTGCCTTGGAGAACTTTCTTCCTTTCGCTGACCACATTACCGTTGAAAGCACGGATGGATATACACTGCACCTGGAGTGTAATATGAAAGATAAAAAAGAGAATATTCTTCGTCAGCTCATTAGAAAGTTTTTGGGAGTATGAATACAATAGAACTACAACATACCCTTCCGGAAGTATTTGCCGGAAGGGACCGTATCGTATCGGATATATGGCATAAAGAAGTGATATTTAATAAAGGAGAGGCTTGTTTGATTGAGGCAGCTTCAGGGACAGGCAAATCCTCTCTTTGCAGCTATTTGTATGGGTATCGGAAAGATTATCAAGGAGTAATCTGTTTTGATGGTAAGAATATCCGGAATTTGTCTGTTGCTCAATGGATATCCCATCGTAAGAGTTCATTGAGCATGTTGTTTCAAGAACTTCGTCTGTTTCCGGAGTTGACAGCTTGGGAAAATGTGCATCTGAAAAACTCGTTGACACATTTTCGGGAAAAATCAGAAATCCAGTCCTGGTTTGAGGAATTAGGTATTGCTGATAAATGGAATCAACCTATCGGGAGAATGTCATTTGGACAACAGCAACGAGTCGCATTTATCCGCACGTTGTGTCAGCCCGCCGATTTTATTTTTATGGATGAACCAGTAAGTCATTTGGACCATTCGAATGCAGTGATAATGAGTGCTATCTTAGAGCGTGAAATGAAACAGTACGGATTTGGGGTGATTGTGACATCTATCGGTAAACAGTTGCCTATGAAGTATCATCGTATCCTTTCTCTATAAATGGAATTACATCAAAACCTTAGGTCAAAGTAGTATTATGGTTTGGAAATTATTAAAACAACATATTAGTAAAGCTCAGCTGTCGGGTTTCTTTTTAGCCAATCTGTGTGGAACTGTCATTATATTGCTGAGTGTTCAATTTTATCAAGATATTCGTCCTTTATTTACTCAAGCAGACAGTTTTATGAGTAATGACTATCTGATTATCAGCAAAAAGATAAGTACCTTAGGTTCGCTGGTAGGAAGAGGAACAAACTTTACCAAAGCAGAACTGGCGGATTTGGAGGAACAACCGTTTGTAAAACAGGTGGGAGCATTTAAGCCTGCACAATTTAAGGTTTCGGCAGGAATGGCTTTTCAAGGTGCTAATGTATCTACAGCAATGTTTTTTGAAGCTGTTTCCAATAACTTCTTAGATACGAAACCTGAAGGATGGGGCTTTGTAGAAGGTCAAGAGGAGATACCTATTATTCTGCCACGCAACTATTTGAATCTATATAACTTCGGCTTTGCCAAGAGTCGAAGCCTTCCTCAATTGTCGGAAGGTATGTTGGGGATGGTTACATTGGATATACGTATCAGCGGAAATGGAAGTCGAATAAATATGAGAGGACGGATAGTGGGATTTTCTAATCGATTGAATACGATTCTTGTTCCTGAATCTTTTTTAGATTGGGCTAATAACCACTATGGGAATAAACAGGAGATGCCTCTTTCACGCTTGATAGTAGAAGTAAATAATCCGGCAGATGAACGCATCGTGAAATATATGGATGAAAATGGTTTTGAAGTAGAAGGCAATCAACTGGATACAGGCAAAACAACTTGGTTCTTGAAATTGATTATCGGACTAGTACTCCTTGTAGGAATTATAATCAGTGTGTTATCGCTTTATATCTTGATGTTGAGCATTTACTTACTGCTGCAAAAAAACACTATAAAAATGGAGAGTTTGTTGCTGATAGGATATAGTCCGGCACAAGTGGCTCGTCCTTATCAACTGCTTACTATTGCCTTGAATTTATTGATTACCGGCTTGTCTATCCTTTTTGTCCATATTGTGCGTAACAGTTATGTTGATACAATAGCTACCTTATTACCAGGAATGAAACAGGGAAGTGTTATCATGCTATGGATAGCAGGACTGGCCTTGTTTACAGTGGCATCGGTTCTTAATTTCATCATTATCCGACGAAAAATCAATCAAATTTGGGAAAGGCATTAATATGTACGGAAAAATATATTGAAATCAGATGCAAAATTATAGGGAAGTTAAGGGGTGAAAGCATGAATTGAAAAGAAGATTTATATGCATTTTGTAAAGAGTAACATAGAATAGCAAGGGATATTTGGACTATTTTCTCTTTTTTTTGTTCAAAAACATAGAAAACGAAATAAAAAATGTTATCGAAGTATACACCTTTGGAGTATTATTCTATAAATTTGCCATATACAAATCGGCGAAAGCCAGAATATGCTGACCGATGAACTGATTTGCATAATTGTAACTTATATTATTAAAAGATAATGTTTATGTCAAAAATTGTTGGACACATTTCGCAAGTTATCGGTCCGGTTGTCGATGTGCATTTCAAGTTCGATGGCCAGGACGCTGAATATGCATTGCCAAAAATCCACGATGCGCTGACTATTTTACGCAAAGACGGCAGAACGCTGGTAGTGGAAGTGCAGCAGCATATAGGAGAGGACACAGTGCGTACAGTTGCAATGGATAGTACGGACGGATTGCAGCGTGGAATGGAAGTTGTACCTACCGGGCAGGCTATAACAATGCCTGTGGGAGCTCAAATTAAAGGCCGTGTGATGAATGTGGTTGGTGAAACAATCGATGGGATGAAAGAGTTGGATAAGAAAGACGGTTTCCCTATCCATCGTGAACCTCCTAAATTTGAAGATTTGGCAACCACACAAGAGGTGTTGTTTACAGGAATTAAAGTAATCGACTTGCTTGAACCATATTTGAAAGGTGGTAAGATAGGTTTGTTTGGCGGTGCCGGTGTAGGTAAAACGGTGTTGATTAAAGAGCTTATCAATAATATTGCAAAGAAGCATAACGGATTTTCAGTTTTTGCGGGAGTAGGAGAACGTACTAGAGAAGGTAATGACTTGCTGCGCGAAATGATTGAATCTGGCGTAATTAAATATGGCGATGAGTTTCTGAAAGGAATGGAAGAAGGTAAGTGGGATCTTAGCAAAGTGGATTATTCGGAAGTGGAGAAATCCCAAGTAGCTATGGTGTTTGGTCAGATGAATGAACCTCCTGGAGCCAGACAGTCGGTAGCTCTTTCTGGACTTACTTTGGCTGAATCTTTCCGTGATAGAAAATCAGACGGAAACGGTCCGCGCGATATCTTGTTCTTTATTGATAATATATTCCGTTTTACACAGGCGGGATCTGAGGTGTCAGCATTGTTGGGACGTATGCCTTCTGCCGTAGGTTATCAGCCAACACTGGCTACAGAAATGGGACAGATGCAGGAGCGAATCACTTCTACAAAGAATGGCTCTATTACTTCAGTACAGGCAGTATATGTGCCAGCCGATGACTTGACTGACCCAGCTCCGGCTACTACCTTTACACATCTTGATGCGACGACTGTATTGAGCAGAAAAATTACAGAGTTAGGTATTTATCCGGCAGTAGACCCGTTGGAATCTACTTCTCGAATCCTTGACCCTCTGATTGTAGGTGAAGAACATTATGAAACTGCACAGCGTGTAAAGCAGATTCTGCAGCGCAACAAAGAGCTGCAAGATATTATCTCAATTTTGGGTATGGATGAATTGTCTGATGAAGACAGACAGACGGTAAACCGTGCTCGTCGCGTACAGCGATTCCTTTCTCAACCTTTTGCTGTAGCAGAACAGTTCACAGGGGTTCCTGGTGTGATGGTTCCGATAGAAGACACAATCAAAGGATTCAAGATGATTCTGGATGGTGAAGTGGACTATCTGCCAGAGCAGGCTTTCTTGAATGTCGGCACGATAGAAGACGCAATAGAGAAAGGTAAGAAATTACTTGCTGCTGCTCAAGGATAATATTTTTATGTATTAACTGTAAAAATTATAATTGAAATGCATTTAGTGATAGTTTCTCCTGAGCGTACGGTTTTCGATGGAGAAGTTTCACAAGTAACTCTGCCAGGTAAAGCAGGAGAGTTTCAGGTGCTAAACAATCATGCACCGATTATTGCAGCACTGGTAAAAGGCGAAGTGAAATATACATCGGAAACAGAAACACAGAGTTTGAACATCTCTGGTGGTTTCGTGGAAGTAAATAATAATCAGATTTCTGTCTGTGCCGAACTCTGAGATGGAGTGAGGCAGGCGCTTGAACCTTAACACGTTTTTTTGGTTGTTTCTCGATAAAAAACAACATGATACTATGTTTTTGTTGACCGTAAGAAAATTGTTTATTAAAAAGCTCACGCTTGTGGGTGTGGTATTGACAACTTTGGTTGCCGTGGTTTATCACATGTTTATACCTGAAAGGTATTTCTTGTGGTTTCCAGCTATACCGATATTCTTTTATCTTTTCGGTCTAGTATACATAGCTATGTTCTCGTTTTTTTATCGGTTGGGACGTGATAAATTGATTATGTGTTATCTGATATGTAAAGTGATGAAGTTTACGTTGAGTGCAATCGTAATATTGTTGTATGCTGTAGTCATAGGACATGAAGTTGCAGCTTTTATGCTAACGTTTATTTTCTTTTTCTTTGCGTTTCTGATTTTTGAAACTCGGTTTTTCTTGCGCTTTGAGGCAAAGCTAAAAAACAGTAAAACAAGGGACTGATGAAAAAAATAAATTATATAGTATTGCTTTTACTTTTGCTGGTAGGTACTTCTGATGTGCTGAAAGCTAATGAAACAAGTTCACAGGTTTCTGCATCTACTGAAACAGCAGAATCCAAAGGAGATGTGAATGTAAATGAATTGGTGTTCGGACATATTGGAGATGCGTACGAATGGCATGTGATTACATTAGGTGACAAAGCATTGAGTATTCCGTTGCCGGTGATTGTATATAGCAGTACCGGATGGCATGTTTTTAGTTCTGCACGACTGGAAGAAGGGCCTTACGAAGGGCTTTATATTGCTCAAGAGGGGCCTTACGAAGGAAAATTAGTAGAACGTAATACTGCTGGTGAAGAAATCCGTCCGTTCGATATTTCCATTACCAAGAATGTAATGGGGCTGTTTATTAATAGTGCATTACTTCTGGTGGTCTTGATGAGTTGTGTTCGCTGGTATAAGAAACACCCAGTGGAATCAGGAGCTCCACGTGGTGGAGTAGGAATGATGGAAGCAATGATTCTGATGATTTATGAAGATGTGATTCAGAAGTGTATCGGTCCTGACTATAAGCGATATGCTCCATATCTATTGACCGTCTTTTTCTTTATCCTGATTAACAATTTGATGGGATTGGTTCCTTTCTTCCCAGGTGGAGCTAATGTGACAGGAAATATTGCCGTGACATTTGTGCTGGCAACTTGTACTTTCATCATGACAAATGTATTCGGATCTAAGGAGTATTGGAAGGAAATTCTTTGGCCTGAAGTTCCATTGTGGTTGAAAGTTCCGGTTCCTATGATGCCGGTCATTGAATTATTTGGAATCTTCACTAAACCATTTGCATTGATGATACGTCTCTTTGCAAATATTATGGCAGGTCATGCTGCTATATTGAGTCTGGTGGCTATTATTTTTATAACAGTAAAGGTAGGACCGGTAATCAATGGTTCAATGACTGCTGTAGCTGTTGCGTTTGGCATCTTCATGGATGCCTTAGAAGTATTGGTAGCTTTCATCCAGGCTTATGTGTTTACCATGCTTTCGGCTGTCTTCATAGGATTGTCTAGAGTAAAGGAACATGAATAAAAAAACAATTAAAAAATAAAGTATAACCATTTAAAACTAGAGAATTATGTTATTGTCAATTTTATTGCAGGCAGCTGCAGGTGTTGGTATTAGTAAATTAGGTGCAGCTATAGGAGCTGGAATTGCTGTAATTGGAGCCGGTTTGGGTATCGGTAAAATTGGTAGTTCAGCAATGGAAGGTATTGCACGTCAGCCAGAAGCATCAGGTGACATTCGTATGAGTATGATCATTGCTGCTGCCTTGGTAGAAGGTGTTGCATTGATTGCTATCGTAGTTTGTTTGCTGACATTATTCGTATAATTAAAGTTTAGGAAGAGGGTGAGAAGGTGCAGCTATCTGTCTGTAACCTCTTCCACTCTTCTTGTTAAATGTGTAAAGTATGGGATTATTAACACCAGATCCGGGGCTACTCTTTTGGATGGTTATCATTTTCGGAATCGTATTTTTCATTTTAGCAAAATTCGGCTTCCCGGTAATTATCAAAATGGTAGATGAACGGAAAGCATATATCGACAATTCACTGAAATCGGCACAAGAAGCCAATGAACGTCTTGCGAGCATTAAGGTTGACAGCGAAAAGATTATTGCTAAGGCCTATGAAGAGCAAGCTCAGATATTGGCTAAGGCTACCGCTACTGCAGACCGTATTGTGAAAGAAGCACAAGACCGTGCTGTGGCTGAAGGTGAGCGATTGATGGAGGAAATGAAGAAGCAGATTGATACAGAAAAGGAAAGTGCAATCCGTGATATCCGCCGTCAAGTGTCTATGCTGTCTGTAGGTATTGCTGAAAAGATTATGCGTACCACGTTGGAAGACAGTAAAGAGCAGGAGGAATTGATTGACCGTATGCTGGATGATATGCTGGAATCGACTAAAAAATAATGATGAATTATGGATATAGGGGTCGTTTCAAAGCGTTATGCAAAAGCTTTGCTGGAATATGCCAAGATGCAGGCTCAAGAGGAAAAGGTGTATAATGAGGTCAAATCACTGGCTGGTCATTTAATAGCTGTTCCTGAAATACGTCATGCAATAGAAAATCCGGTATTGGATGTAGAACGTAAAATGGCGTTACTTTCTGAAGCGGCAGGTGGCAAGACTGTAAGTGCTGAATTGCAACGTTTCTTTAAATTGGTGTTGGATGCCAAACGTGAAAAGTTCTTGCAATATATGATGTGGTCGTATATAGACTTATATCGTGAAGATAAGCACATTTTGAATGGCCGATTGATTACAGCTATTCCGTCGGAGCGACTGGTCAAGCATTTGTCGGACTTGATAAGTGAACGCACCAAGGGGACTGTAGAAATAGATACTTGTATTGATGGTAGCATCATAGGTGGATTTATTATTGAGTTAGGTGGTTTCCGTATGGATGCAAGTGTAGCTAATCAGTTGAAACGTGTGCGCCAGCAGTTTTTAGCGAGAAACAAAAGGATTGTTTAAATTTATAATTGAGTAGTTATGCCAAATACTATAAAGCCCAGTGAAGTTTCTGAGGTGTTGCTCAGCCAGCTTCAAGGCATCGATACTTCATTAAAGTTTGAAGAGGTGGGTACAGTATTGCAGGTAAGTGACGGGGTAGCTCGTATTTACGGCCTGAAAAATGCTGAAGCCAACGAACTTCTTCAGTTTGAAAATGGTGTCATGGGTACTGTGATGAATCTGGAAGAAGATAATGTAGGTGCTGTATTGTTAGGTCCTACCGACCAGATTAAGGAAGGAATGATTGTAAAACGAACTAAAAGGATCGCTTCTATCAATGTGGGAGAGTCTATGTTAGGACGCGTTATAGACCCGTTGGGTGTTCCTTTGGACGGCCGTGGGGAAATTGGCGGTGAATTGTTTGAGATGCCTTTGGAACGTAAGGCTCCGGGGGTTATTTTTCGTCAGCCGGTTACAGAACCTTTGCAAACAGGTTTAAAGGCTATTGATGCAATGATTCCAATCGGACGTGGACAACGTGAGTTAATTATCGGTGACCGCCAAACAGGTAAAACTGCTATTGCTATCGATACTATTATTAATCAGAGGGCAAACTTTGAAGCAGGAGATCCTGTATATTGTATCTACGTAGCTATCGGACAAAAAGGTTCTACTATTGCTTCGTTGGTTAATGCACTAAGAGAAAAAGGTGCGATGGATTATACTGTAGTGGTAGCAGCTACAGCTTCTGATCCGGCAGCTATGCAATATTTTGCTCCATTTGCCGGTGCTGCTATCGGAGAATATTTCCGTGATACAGGTCGTCATGCTTTGGTGGTTTATGATGACCTTTCGAAACAGGCTGTTGCTTATCGTGAAGTTTCTTTGATTCTTCGCCGTCCTTCAGGACGTGAAGCATATCCAGGTGATATTTTTTATCTTCATTCAAGATTACTAGAACGTGCAGCAAAGATAATCAGTCAGCAAGAAGTAGCAGAACAGATGAACGACCTTCCGCCAAGTTTGAAGGGAAAGGTAAAATCTGGAGGTTCATTGACTGCTTTACCAATTATTGAAACTCAGGCTGGTGATGTTTCTGCTTATATTCCTACGAATGTGATTTCTATCACTGACGGACAGATATTTTTGGAAACAGACTTGTTTAATCAAGGATTCCGTCCTGCTATTAATGTTGGTATTTCGGTTTCTCGTGTAGGTGGTAGCGCTCAGGTAAAAAGTATGAAGAAGGTAGCTGGTACTTTGAAAATAGACCAGGCTCAATATCGAGAACTAGAGGCCTTCTCCAAATTCAGTAGTGATATGGATCCGGTAACGGCAATGACTATTGACCGAGGCCGTAAAAATAATCAATTATTGATTCAGCCTCAGTATACTCCTATGCCAGTAGGTGAACAGATTGCCATTCTTTATTGTGGTACTCATGGTTTGATGCGTGATATCCCTATTGATAAAATTCGTGATTTCCAAAAGACCTTCTTGAATACCATTCGTGTAAATCACAAAGAGGATGTGTTAGACTTGTTGGCTTCTGGAAAAATCTCAGACGAGGTTACAGTAATTATTGAAAAAGTAGCAGCCGAAACAGTTACTCAATTTAAAGATAAATAATAGCCATGGCATCACTTAAAGAAGTTAAAGGAAGAATTAGTTCTATAAATGGTACGCTAAAGATTACTTCGGCCATGAAAATGGTAGCGTCTTCTAAACTTCATAAGGCGCAGGAGGCTATTGAAAATATGCTTCCGTATGAAAAAAGACTTCATAGCATGCTGAAGAACTTTATAGGTTCTGCCGCAGAAATGAATCTGCCTTATATGATGAAGCAAGATGCCAAGAAAGTAGCTGTAGTGGTATTTGCTTCCAATAGTAGTTTGTGTGGGGGATTTAATGCAAATATAATTCGCCATCTGACGGAGATGTTGAATGAATATGCTTCAACCCTTGGAAAGGAAAATATTCGAGTATTTCCAATTGGAAGAAAAGTGGCAGAGGCTGTAAAGAAATTAGGTTATCAGCCGGAAGGTGATTATCAGCATATGAGTGGAAAGCCTAATGCCAAGGATGCATACGAGTTGGCTTCTTTGTTGGTAAAGTTATTTGTAGAAGGAGAAGTTCAACAAGTGGAGTTGTTGTATAATCACTTTAAATCTACAGCATCACAAGTATTAACTCGTGAAACCTATCTGCCATTTCAGGTAGAAGAACAGCAACAAGATGAAGATGACAATATGGTTTCTGATTATATTGTAGAACCTTCAAAAGAAGAATTACTTAAAGAACTTTTGCCTAAAGTGTTGCGCTTGAAAATCTATACTGTGTTGCTTGATTCTGCAGCAGCTGAACATGCAGCAAGAACAATGGCAATGCAGATAGCAACGGATAATGCAAATGATTTGATTCAAGCACTTACTTTGCAGTATAATAAAGGTAGACAACAAGCTATTACCAATGAATTATTAGATATTGTTGGTGGTACGATGTCATAGTAATTTTCAAAAGATAAAAAGGTCCCGACCAGATTTCTAGAAGAGCAATCAGTCAGGACCTTTTTTTTGTGTTTGGGTAAATTCTAATGAATATAATAAAAACTATCTCATGCTGAATAACCTTCGTAACGTATAACATTTGGAAATAAAGGAGACTCAATGAGATAGTTATGTAAAACAAAATGACTTGCTTTTATTCCTTTGTTTGATTTTCAGGTTTTAGCCATTTATCTAACCAACCAAAGAAAGTGCGTTGCCACAAAATACCATTTTGAGGTTTCAATACCCAATGATTCTCATCAGGGAAAATTAATAATTGAGCTGGTACACCTCTTAATTTAGCAGCGTTAAATGCAGCCATTCCTTGTGATGCTAAAATTCTGAAGTCTTTTTCTCCATGAATACAAAGAATAGGAGTATCCCATTTGTCAACAAACAAATGTGGAGAATTGCTATAGCTACGCTTTACAGCTGGATTATTTTTGTCCCAATATGGACCACCTAAATCCCAATTAGTAAACCATAATTCTTCGGTTTCAAGATACTGTTGTTCCATGTTGAAGAAACCATCATGAGCAATAAATGCTTTGAAACGTTTATTGTGATGACCTGCAAGCCAATATGCAGAATAACCTCCAAAACTTGCACCCACGCAACCAAGTCTGTCTTTATCTACGTATTTTTCTTTAGCAATGTCATCTATTGCGCTTAGATAATCATCCATACATTGACCACCATAATTAGTGCTAATATCTTCTAGCCATTCCATTCCAAAACCTGGAAGACCACGACGATTAGGGGCTATAATAATATAGTCGTTTGCTGCCATCAGTTGTAAATTCCATCTATAGCTCCAAAATTGACTAACTGGCGACTGAGGACCACCTTGGCAGAACAAGAGGGTAGGGTATTTCTTGTTCGGGTCAAAATTAGCAGGATAAACAACCCAAGCCAGCATTTGTTTATTGTCGGTAGTTTTAATCCATCTTTCCTCTACTTTCCCTAATTGAAGTTGACTGAATATGTCTTTATTTTCAGTTGTAATAGGGGTAACTTTATTTTGACCTTTCAAATCAATGGTAAATAGTTCATCTGCTTCACTTAGAGAATGACGTTTTGTCAATAACTTTTCTTGATTAAGTATACTCACAGATACATAATCATATTGACCTTCTGTAAGTTGTTTTACCTCTCCTTGTAAGTTGGTGCTATGAATCATGGAAGTAGCATGCCATACACCAGTAAAATATAGTGTGTTACCATCTGGTGCCCAACAGTAGTCATCTACACCAGACTGGAAAGATTCAGTAACGTAACTTTTTTTACCACTTTTCAAATCCATTACGCATAATCTGTTTCGGTCGCTTTCATATCCATCGCGTTCCATACTTTGCCAGGCAATGTTTTTCCCATCGGGGGAAAATTTAGGGTTGATATCATATCCTAAATTTTTGTCGTTTGCATCTTCCTTACAGAGATTACGAGTTGTTTTACTTTCTAAGTCATAAAGATAGATATCTGAATCGGTTGAAATAGCATAATCTACTCCAGTCTTCTTTCTGCATGTATATGCAATTTGTCGTGAGTCTGTGTTCCAAGCCAACTGTTCGATTCCGCCAAAAGGTTTGAGTGGGGATTCATAAGGTTCTCCTGCAAGTATATCTAGAGCATCACCTATTTTATTACCCGAAACTGGTGCCACAAAAGGATGGGGGACTGTTTGTATCCATTCGTCCCAGTGTTTATACATTAAATCATTGATAACCATTCCGCTTGCTTTGTCCAAATCAGGATATATATCTTTTGTGCGATCACCATATTTTACCTGTGCAATAAACAGAACTTTATTTTCATCAGGAGAAAATTTAAAACTTTCAATATCACCTTGGTAATTTGAAAGTAATTCTCTTTCTGAACCATCTGGATTCATTTGCCAAATTTGGCTGCTTCCACTTTTGTTTGAAAGAAAAGCAATCTTACTTCCGTTTTTTATCCATTGAGGTTCTCCTTCATTGTATGCAGTAGTTGTCAACAGACGGTTATTGGAGCCATCAGCATTCATCACATAAATTGTCAAATGACTTTTATTCTCTTTTACACTATAGTAAGATACAGTATATACAATTTGTTTTCCATCTGGAGAAACATTTGTACTACCAATACGTCCCATTGCCCAAAGAACTTCAGGAGTTAGTCGTCCATCCTTAATCTCAACCTTTTGTTTTCCGATGATTGCTATATCAGAATTCACAGTTGTTTGTTCATGGCTCGTACATGCTGATGTAACCATCATTACAGCAGCAGTCATTCCCATTAAATCTGATTTATTCATTTTAAAACTGCTTTATATTATCTTTAAAACTATTTGCTATTTTATTTAGAATTAACAAAAAATAGTAATCCTGTAATTCTTTTGCAAGTTTCGCAAAATATATTGATATCTGCAAGAAAAATATGTAAAAGTTGTTTTAGCTAATTTGAACAATCTTCTTTTCAGCTTCAGTGCTGATTATAAATGTCTTAAATATGGGGAAAATAGGATATTAGTATTAGTTGGTTCACTGAATTTTCTAGAATGCTGAATTTTGATGTAGTTTTTATAGTATCGAATTGTTTCTATATAAAACAAAGAGGTTAAATCATGATATGATATTCAATCAAATTATGACATTTAAAACTGTAATATTCTTATTTTGCTATTATTTTGTATTTGCTATGATTGATGAGAATCGATTTTTTATACTGAATTGAATAATTGTACGTGAATAATAGAAAAATAAGCTATTTTGAGAGGTGTTAATCGTAATATAATCTAAGTTATTGGAGTAAGAAGATAAAAAAAGAGATGTATCAAACTAATGATACATCTCTTTTTTAGAAGTTAAGAATTACTTATTATGATTCATTCTTTCTTGACGTTCTTTTTGGATACGTTCCTGTTCTTTTTGAAGAGCTTCTAACTTAGCCATCAGACCACTTGTTCTTCCTGGTTTTGCTTCCTTTTTATTTGCTTCCAGTTGAGCCAACAACTGCTTTTCATCTGTCATACGTTTCATTACCCAAGTAGTCAATATACCTACCAGGTTAGAGATGAAATAGTAATAGCTTAATCCTGAAGCATATTCATTGAAAATGAAGAAGAACATTACAGGCATAATGTACATCATCCACTTCATAGCAGCCATCTGTGGATTAGCCCCTGTATCTTGCTGTTTCATCATGTTCATTTGGTAAATGATAGTGGTGATACTAAACAGCAGACAAAAGATACTAATATGATTACCGATTAATGGAATATTAGTATTCCAGCTAATCAAATCATCATAAGCTGAAAGGTCGCTAGCCCATAGGAAACTTTGCTGACGAAGTTCAATAGCATTTGGTACAAAGAAGAAAAGAGCCATAAAGACAGGAGTCTGAATCAAAGCAGGTAAACAACCTCCCATTGGGCTTACTCCATATTGACTATATAGAGCCATTGTTTCCTGTTGTTTCTTCAGTGCATCTTCTTGTTTTGGATATTTTGCATTGATCTTGTCAATATAAGGTTTCAAAGAACGCATTTTTGCAGATGAAATGAAAGATTTCCATGTTGCAGGTAATACCAATGCTTTTACAATGATAGTCATCAGCAACAAAACAAGTCCCATACTCATTCCCCAACTAGACAACCAATCAAACAAATTGATAGTAAACCAGCGGTTAATCAAACGGATAACCGGCCATCCCAAGTAAACCAAATCCTCAAGTTCCTGGTCTTCCTCCTTGATACTCAAATCATTGCTTGCAAGTAGAGTCTTGAAGTGATTTGGTCCGAAGTAGAATTGGAAACGAGTTTTTTCATTACCCGACGGATCAAAGAAAGTAGTCATATCTGCGGCATAATTTTTCATATATCCGCTACCTTTTTGCTCTATATTAGATTCTAGAGTTGCATTTTCAAAATTCTTTTCTGCCATAAAGACACAAGAGAAGTATTGATTCTTGAATGCAACCCAATCTAAAACTTCAGGAATATTTTCCTTTTCATTGTTTGTTTCACTCAGATAATCAAAACTGTCGTCTACAGGTTTGTAAGTAAGTGAAGTATAACGTTGCTCAAAGGTAAAACCTTTTTCCATCTGACGGGCGCGCTGTTTCCAGTCAATGTTCATGGTCTTCACAGAAGGAGAGAAGAAGTTTTGCATTCCCTTAGCTTCAATTGTAAAGTTGACCATGTACGAATTTGGCAGTAAGGCATAATGAAAATCCAAGTATCCACCATTGCTTGCTTTCAAACGCATGGTTACAGTACTATCAGTAGCATTGACTGCCTGAAAATACATCTGTCCTGTAAGGATGTTTTCATTTTTTCCTTCAATTCCAATATTAAGGGAAGCATCTTTACCGTCAAATAAAACCAATGGTTGCTTTTGCTGGTCATTGTATTCTTTCAAAAGGGCTTTTGAAATTTGACCTCCCTTATTACTTACTGTAAGTTGAATTAAATCATTCTCTAATACCGTGAATTTTTCTGTACCCTTTGACGCTTTATAGAAGATTGAAGAAGCATCTACTGTTTTTGCAGCTTTTTCGGCAGCTTCCTCTTGAATTCTTTTCAGATCTTCTTGTTTTTGGAGCTCAAGTTTTACAGAATCTTGGTAGTGTTGCGCACGAGCCATTTGCTCCTGACTTGGGCGGTTGTAAAAGCTAAAGCCTACAACAACCGCCCCGATCAGAGTAAATCCCACTAACGTGTTTTTATCCATTTACTATTGTTTTATTATACTTGTTATTTATTGATAGCAGCTTTAATGAAAGACAAGAACAATGGATGTGGTTTCAATACAGTACTGCTATATTCTGGATGGAACTGAGTACCGATAAACCACTTCAAAGTAGGTATTTCTACGATTTCTACCAAGCCCGATTCCGGATTAGTTCCCACACACTTCATACCAGCATCTTCATATTCTTTTTTATAAGCGCTGTTGAATTCATAACGATGGCGATG
Source organism: Phocaeicola sp. (assembly GCA_029257865.1). GTDB lineage: Bacteria > Bacteroidota > Bacteroidia > Bacteroidales > Bacteroidaceae > Phocaeicola. The sequence goes on along the minus strand of JARIAN010000121.1, from coordinate 7,737 downwards.
GCGCTCTTGGATTGATTCACTTTGGTATGCTTCGTATGTTTTAGAGGTCTTCTCTAAGATACATTCATAAGCTCCCAAACGCATTGTTCCGCCCATATTAGTGATTGACTTCTGTTCTTCCATAATGTCAATTACATTGTGAGGAGTTTTTTCATTCATTTCACGGCTGTTTGCGTCGGTATATCCCAATACATTTCTTGCAAATTCAATTGCCATGCACTGCATACCTAAACAAATACCGAAAGTTGGAACATCATGTGTACGGCAATATTTCAGTGCAACGAATTTACCTTCTACACCACGCTGTCCAAATCCAGGGCAAATAATGATTCCATCCATATCAGACAACTGTTCTTCTACATTAGCATCAGTCAGATTCTCACTATTGATGAAGTGAATGTCTGCTTTTCTGTCATTATATGTAGCAGCTTGAGAAAGAGCCTCTAAGATAGATTTATATGCATCCTGCAAATCATATTTTCCAACAAGTCCGATTTTAACCATTTCAGTGGCATGATGTCTGCGGTTCAAGAATTCTTTCCATGGACCCAAGGTAGGAGTTTCGCCTATAGGCAAACCCATCTTTTCAAGAATAGTGACATCCAGTTTCTGTTCCTGCATACGAACTGGAACTTCATAAATGGTTGGCATGTCTTTTGATTGGATAACGGCATTTTCATCCACATTGCAGAACAGAGCAACTTTTTTCTTCAAGTTACTGCTCAGTTCATGCTCTGTACGAAGCACCAAAATGTCTGGCTGAATACCTACCGACTGCAATTCCTTTACAGAATGCTGAGTTGGTTTAGTCTTCAATTCACCAGCTGCAGCCAAATAAGGTACATAAGTAAGGTGTACACAAAGGGCATTGCGTCCTAGTTCCCACTTGAGCTGACGGATGCTTTCCAAGTATGGAAGAGATTCTATATCGCCTACAGTTCCACCGATTTCAGTGATTACGAAATCAAATTTATACTTGTTGCCCAATAGTTTAACATTACGTTTAATCTCATCAGTGATATGAGGAATGATCTGGATTGTCTTTCCTAAATAATCACCACGACGCTCCTTGTCAATAACGCTTTTATAAATGCGTCCTGTAGTAATGTTGTTTGCTTTAGTAGTTTGGATACCAAGAAAACGTTCATAGTGTCCAAGGTCAAGGTCAGCTTCGTGACCGTCTACTGTTACATAACATTCTCCGTGCTCATAAGGATTCAGAGTACCTGGGTCGATGTTGATATACGGATCGAATTTCTGGATTGTTACGCTGTAGCCTCTGGCTTGCAGCAACTTACCAATAGATGATGAAATAATACCTTTGCCCAATGAAGAGGCTACACCACCTGTTACGAAAATGTACTTTGTTTCTGCCACAATATGATTATTTTAAAAATGATTGTTTCTTACACTTCTATTCAAAGATGCAAAATTATAAAAAAATAGTGAATATCCCACGATGTAATCTAAGAAAACATTGAGTCTTTGATTTTTTCATGCTTTTTTTTCTTCATTCTACTATTTTTCTGTCATTTAAAAAAGTTTTATTTTATTTTTGCAGAAAAAAATGAGAAATAAATTATGAAGATATTAATTGGACTTTCACTGGTATCGCTAGGTTTAGCTAGTTCTGGCTTGGCACAACATCGGGTAGAGAAAGTTGACTCGACATTTAGGCAATTGGGAAAGGTTGTTGCTGATTCTGTTTTAGCCAAAGACCTTATTACAGATAGTTTGATTAATCAGATACTTCTTTCTGATTCTACTATTATAGTTAGTGATGACCAAGAAGCTGACAGTATCATAACTTTTGGAGAGGATGTATTTACCAATGATACATTGTTCTGTGATTCTGTAGGCATGGACTCTATGGCGGTTCGCTTGAAAAATCTTGGTGTGGATACCTTGGCTATTGATTCCTTATCCTTAGATACCTTGGCTATTGACACATTGTCATTGGATACCTTGAAAAAAGATACTGTAGTTAGTGACACTCTGAAAACTTCACGGGGAAAGGTAAAGAAGGGTGCTCCTGCTTACAGGCCGAATCCTTGTGTTTTAAAGTTTGCCAATTTTGTTTGGAGATTCCATCGTGAGTACAGAGAAATGTTAAATAGATGGGATGACATCTATATTACTGATGCTCCTTCTTGGATTCGTTCGGATGCTGATTACTATAAGTTGATAATTCCTACTACTTATTATTCAGCTGCCATCGAAGACGCATTTTCTATTGAAAAGTGGAAACCCATTATTCCATTTGTTAGAGAAAACCAAATGGAAAAGTTAATGCCTTCATTACCACGGCTAACCAAATCAGAATATATTGATAAGCAAATCAACAAGCAATTGCTGACTTTCTATTTGGATTATCCTAATATGGTATGTAAAAATGAGAAAGACCTTGAAGGAGCTGATCCCTTGAGCGACAAATTCATCATTCACGAACCCAAAAAAGAGAAAGTGCTTCATCTTGTTCAGACAAATGTAGATGTGAACCAAGTGCAAGAAAACGATTTGCTAGTAATCAAACCTAATTTTTGGACAATGGGAGGTAATGGATTCGTGCAGTTCTCTCAAAATTATGTATCAGATAACTGGTATAAAGGTGGTGAAAGTACTAAGTCTTTACTTTCCGGAATGGTATGGCAAGTGAACTATGATGATAAGCAAAGGGTGCAATTTGAAAACAGCATTGAAATGAAATTGGGATTTATTGCAACTCCTTCGGACACCGTACATCAATACAAGCCTAATAACGACTTGTTTCGTGTCACAACTAAGGTGGGATACAAAGCAATCAGTAATTGGTATTATACTTTGTCTGCTGAGTTTAAAACTCAGTTCGCTTCCAGCTACGAAACTAATTCTAAAAAGCTGATTTCTACTTTCCTTTCTCCTGCCGAATTGAACGTGGGTCTTGGTATGGACTATAAGTTTGTGAAAGATGGTATCTGTAATTTGTCTGTGCTGATTAATCCGTTCAACTACACATTATATAGTGTGTCAAGTGATAGGGTAGACCCTACGAAATTTAATATTGATGAAGGGCATAAGACCAAAAGTCAATGGGGTTCTCGTTTGGATGCTAAATTGAGCTGGAAAATTATGTCAAATCTTTTATGGGAGTCTAAATTATCGTATACCACCAACTATGATAAGGCTTTGTCGGAATGGGAAAATACGTTTACTTTCAACTTCAACCGTTATTTCTCTACCAAGTTGTTTATGCATGCGCGATTTGATGATTCTGTAAACCGTGAGCCGGATGAAAGTTATTTCCAGTTCCAGGAGCTGTTAAGTCTTGGATTTAATTATGTATGGTAATGTTTAATTGATTAATAGATAAAAAAATGCCTTCTTTTGTACAAATATTAGATTTTATCGGAACTTTTGCTTTTGCTATTAGTGGTATTCGTTTAGCCTCAGCCAAACAGTTTGATTGGTTTGGTGCTTATATTGTAGGTTTGGCCACAGCAATAGGCGGTGGTACTCTTCGTGATTTATTGTTAGATGCGACTCCCGTTTGGATGACTGACCCTATTTACTTAATCTGTACGGCTTTCGCTATGTTTTTTGTGATTATATTTGGCCGTTTCTTGATTCATTTGAACAATACGTTTTTCTTTTTTGACAGTTTGGGACTGGCTCTCTTTACTGTAGTAGGTTTCAGCAAAGCCATAAGTTTTGGTTTCCCTTTTTGGGTAGCTATCATTATGGGAAGTATCACAGGTGCTGCTGGAGGTGTTATCCGCGATGTGTTTATCAATGAGATTCCACTGATTTTCCGTAAGGAAATCTATGCAATGGCCTGTGTGGCGGGAGGTATTGTGTATTGGCTTTGCACAAAAGTTGACATGGAGGATTATTTGGCACAATTGATAGCTGGTACCACAGTGCTGGTCATCCGAATATTAGCTGTTAAATATCAGATTACATTGCCTATCTTAAAAAGAGATGATACTCTTTAAACTATAGGTATTATAAAAAGCAATCGCCATATCTTACCCTAATGAGGTGGATATGGCGATTGCTTTTTATTGATTCTAGGATAGGGCAAACCTTTATACTTGAGAGTTTGAGTTATCCTTGTTCTTCTTATAGTTTTTTCTATTGAATTTTCCTCGTTGTGGCTTTTGACGTTTTTTTCTGTTATCCGCAGATTTCATTTTTGGAGCATACTCAGGAGCTTCTCCAAGTTGTTCTGGAACGGCAATTTTATAAATGTCCTTTTCCAAGAAGTTTTCAATATGTTTAAATTGTGTCTGTTCCTTCTCACTTACAAAAGTGATGGCACATCCATCATTGTTTGCCCGGGCTGTTCGGCCGATGCGGTGAACATAGTCTTCACTGTCGTGTGGCACGTCGTAATTGATGACCAGTCGTATGTCGTCAATATCGATTCCTCTTGCGACGATATCAGTAGCTACAAGCATATTGATTCTTCCGTTTCTGAATTCATGCATGATTTCATCACGCTGAGCCTGTTCTAGATCAGAATGCATTTCTCCCACATTCAAGTTCATTCTTTTAAGGGCCTTGGCTACTTCTTTCACCTTTACCTTTGACGATGCAAAAATAATGACGCGTTCCGGCTGTTGTTCTTTGAACAATTCTTTTACGATTCCCAATTTTTGCGCTTCATAACAAATGTAAGCAGCCTGAATGATTTTTTCAGCAGGCTTTGATACTGCCAATTTGACTTCTACCGGATTTTTCAGAATGGTTTTTGCCAACTGTTGAATTTTAGAAGGCATCGTGGCCGAGAACATAATGGTTTGCCGTTCGGCTGGCAAATGTTTCACTATTTGCATAATGTCATCGGCAAATCCCATGTCGAGCATGCGGTCAGCCTCATCAAGGATAAAGAAAGACACCTTGGAAAGGTCCACATACCCCAGGCTCAGATGGCTGATTAATCTGCCAGGAGTAGCAATAACGACATCTGCCCCTAAAGTTAATCCTTTTTTTTCTTGTTCGAAACGTATTCCGTCATTTCCTCCGTAAATAGCAACACTAGATGTAGGCATGAAATAAGAAAATCCCTCCATCTGCTGGTCTATTTGCTGGGCAAGTTCACGGGTTGGTGACATAATCAAGCAGTTGATGGCATCATCGGGGTATCCTCCTTTGCTAAGTTGGTTGATGACAGGAAGCAGATAGGCTGCTGTTTTTCCGGTTCCAGTCTGTGCCACACCTATCAAGTCTTTTCCTTCAAGAATTACAGGTATGGTATGCTCTTGCACCGGAGTACATTCCACAAAATTCATTGCATCCAGTGCATCTAAGACACTGTCTTCTAAGTCTAACTCTGAAAATTCCATATATGATAAATATCTTAATTATCCGTTTCCTCTCTCATCTAAATAAGAGTCTTTAAATCCTAAGAAATAGAGCACTCCGTCTATTCCGATGGTATTGATGGCTTGTTGTGCGTTCTCTTTCACTTTAGGCTTGGCATGAAAAGCAATCCCCAGTCCGGCTGCAGCAAGCATAGGCAGGTCGTTTGCTCCGTCACCTACTGCAATGGTCTGTGCGATATCCACATTTTCCACTTGTGCTATGAGGCGAAGTAATTCCACTTTTCTCTTGCCGTTTACTATGTCGCCTACATATCTGCCAGTCAGTTTGCCGTCTACAATTTCCAAATCGTTGGCATATACATAGTCTATTCCAAACTTTTCCTTCAGGTAGTTTCCAAAATAAGTGAATCCTCCCGAGAGTATCGCAATCTTATATCCATACCGTTTCAATACATACATAAGTCTTTCCACTCCTTCGGTAATAGGGAGGTTGGCTGCAATGTCTTTCATTACAGATTCATCCAGTCCTTTGAGAAGGGCTACACGCTGTGTGAAACTTTCATTAAAATCGATTTCTCCTCTCATAGCCCGTTCTGTAATTTCACGAACTTGAGCGCCCACCCCTGCACGGTCTGCCAGTTCATCTATCACTTCAGTTTCAATAAGAGTGGAGTCCATATCAAAACAAATGAGGCGTCTCATGCGGCGATACATGGTATCTTGCTGGAATGAGAAGTCCATCTGGAGTTGCGAGCTAAGAGACATTAGGTTCTTTTGGAGTTCCTCACGGTTTTTAGGGGTACCGCGAACAGAGAGTTCAATGCAGGCTCTTACCTGTGAATTGCACTCTTCAAGGGGAACGCGTCCAGTCAGACGGCGGATAGCATCAATATTCAACCCTTGATTTGAGAGAACTCTAGTAGCAGCTGCTATTTGCTGGGCTGTCAGTTTACGTCCTAGTAGGGTGAGGATGTATCTGTTCTTGCCCTGCATTCTTACCCAAGTGTCGTATTCCTCCTTAGTAATCGGGTGGAAACTGATATGAATACCCAGTTCGGAAGCTTTGAATAAAAGTTCTTTCATGATGTTTCCCGAATCGGACTCCGAACATTTAAAGAGAATCCCCAGAGAAAGGGTGCTATGGATGTCTGCTTGTCCGATATCCATGATGTCCACCTCATATCGCGACAAGATTTCTGTCATTGAAGCGGTAAGTCCTGGCCGGTCTAATCCACTGATACGTATCAATGTTAATTCAGTCTTCATATTCACTGCTGGTTGTAATTTATTGCAAAGATAATTTTTTTATCTTTATTAAATCTCTTTTAGACTTGCATATTTTTATCATTTCATTGAATTATTGCACTTTCAGTTTGGATTATGGCTTTCTTAAAAGATTAAAAACATGCTGAATAACATGAAATATTGAGAATTGCATTTCATTTAAGAAAAAAATAATTACCTTTGCCCCGATTTCTCCAGGTTAATAGAGTGTGTTTCTTTATTGCCTGAATAAAAGTCCGGACGGAAATCACTGACCGAGAACAGGGTCCGGATAGTATTAACTAAAATCAAATTACATGATTAAAAGTGTAAAATGGTTTTTTGTTGTATTGGTATTCAGTTCCTTTATCTCTTTGTCATTTAGTGATGAAAGAGTTGTTCTTACAGAGAAATATAGTGTGGGGGATGTTCTTCCTTCTTTTTCTCTCTGTAGCGCCAAGCAGTCGCTCAATCTGCATAGATCCGAAGGAGGATATACTTTATTGAGTTTTTGGGCTAGTTATGATGCTTCTTCTAGAGAATGTAATGCATCTTTAGCTCATTTTACGGAAAAGACTGACCGTATTCAGTTAGTTTCAGTCTCTTTTGACCGTTATCCATCTGTCTTTCGGGCGGCGGTCAAGCAAGATGGATTGCCCGAAGACAGATGTTATCTTGAAGTAGAGAACATTTATTCGAACCTATATAAGATGTTCGACTTAAAAAATGGTTTCAAGAACTATTTGCTGGACAGTAAAGGGGTGATAATAGCTCGCAACGTAACAGCGGAAAATCTAAAATCTTATCTTAAAGATTAAAATTTAGGAAAGATAGAGGAGATTGAAAACGAAACAAATTGAATACAACAAAAAAGCAAAGAGAAGATTGTTGCAAGATGCATCATTCTTCTCTTTTTTGTATTGGAATATGCTGAGTAAAATAAATAGGATAGGGAAATATACAAAAAAAAGTCTTCCGAAGAAGACTTAAATTGTGACCGCGACAGGATTCAAACCTGTAACCAGCTGATCCGTAGTCAGCTACTCTATTCAGTTGAGCTACGCGGCCATACTACAATGTTTTTCTTTTGTTGAAAGAAGTGACCGCGACAGGATTCAAACCTGTAACCGGCTGATCCGTAGTCAGCTACTCTATTCAGTTGAGCTACGCG
>JARIAN010000106.1 GCA_029257865.1 Phocaeicola sp. | reverse complement strand
GAGAAAATGACTAAATATTTCTCCCAAAATAATTAGAAGATCCCCAAAAAACGTCGGCATGATTTCAGCCCTTCCACATAAAACGAGCAAAAATCATCCGAATTCTCTCTCTAATTGAAGCAATTCACTCGGGTTAAAATGTTATAATATGTATAAAGAACGAAATATTTGCAACAAAAAACATCGCTATCCCCAAAAAGGATAACGATGTTTCTTTATCGTAAAAGCAAGTACCTAAAAAACTTTTACTTATTTACATTTTGTGTAATCGTTCCATTCCCCGGATTATTGACTGCTTCAATAGGAAAAGGCATAATCCACAAATGAGAATTTGGATTCAATCTATACTCCTTGCCATCCAAATTCTTCATCAGAGTAACCGCATACTCCGAATCAAGATTCAAACGACGATAATCACAAAAAATCACTTGACTCTGAATATATTCATTCGCCTTATCTGCAATGATTTTCTGTACTGCCTCACGAGTATTAGAAGCAGTCCATTCATGATAGTGCTCCGGTAAAATACGAGTTTTTCGCACTTCATTCACCAATTTCATTGCCTCCTTCAAATTAGCTTCACCCCCTTTACGAGCTAAGCACTCAGCCTTGATATAATACATTTCCGGAGTTCGGATTCCACCCTTATTAGGTTCAATACCATAAATCCCAACAAAGCTAGTCAAGCCAGAAGTCGATGAAGATTTAGTCTTCCAATGAGTAAGCAAACGAGTATCACCAAGCTCAAATTTCTTTGCCCGGTCTACACTGATAGCATAAGCCGTCCCCTTCATACCTGTCCAAAATCCAGAAGAAGAGAAATGAAAAACATAGTTTTCCACATTATCTTTCTCCGGATCACTCTTACAAGAAGCAGAATAATTTTTAGGGTCAGTAAATCTACCCTTATCATCATTATAGAACTTTATCCAATCATAAAGCTGATGATTTTCCTCTAAAGCCAGAGAAGCATACTTCAAAGCCTCCTCATAATTGCCCATAGCCAAATAGACACGAGCCAGCATACCCAATCCAGCTGCATGAGTAGGATGCAAGATTGTCTCCCCTTCTTTAGGCAACGCCTCCAATGCATCATGCAAATCAGAAAGAATAAAACGATAAATTTCCTCCAAAGTAACTTGTGGAGAAGGTGCATCTACCAAAGAAGACTTCACCAAAGGAACCGCCAAAAGCGTGCGGTTCTTTTCAGAATAAGGAGCTGCATAATAGTTGGCCAAATAGAAGTAGGTCATAGCGCGCAAAACCTTAGCCTGCGACACCAGCATACTACGCTGCTGTGGAGTACACTCGGTAGCAGATGGGGTGAACTCTATAATCATATTCCAATAAAACAATGCCTCATAAGCACTAAAGTAAGCGTTCTTATCTGAAGAATTAATCAGTTTACGATCCTCATTTTCATCCCAATAATAATGAGTATGAAGTAAACGGTCTGAATTTAATGCATTAGGAGTCTTAAACAAGTCATCCATTAAACAAAAAACCTGGTCCATTTCATAATAAGAAAACATCGGATTTTTTATGAAAGCATTATAATCAGCCCAAGTCTTTGGAATTTTCTGCCCTTTTGGTATATCATTCAAGAAGTCGTTACACGAAGCAAACAATAATGCAACCACTCCCCAAAGAACCATACCAGCTTTTAAAATAAAATTTTCCATATATTATTTATTTTATAATCTGTTGACATTTAAAAATTCAAGAACAATCCCATCACAAAATTGGGAGTATTCTTTCCCCCCAACGCATAATGAGCCCGACTATCAAAAGCCAAGGTTGCCACATTCTCTATATTAAACTGCACTTTTGCCCTAGAAAGGAACATCTTCTTACAAAGAGAAGACGGAATGCGATAAGCAAATGACAAATTATTCAAACGAATATTTGACGCATCATAAACAAATAGATCTGAATAGCGATACAACACTGAGCGATAAGCATTATAGTTCTCTGTGTCATTCGAGAACAATAGACGAGGAACATTAGTATGCAGTTCATCCCCCGATTTTTGCCAACGTTTCATAATATCCTTATGAGTAACCACCACACGACCATCCCCCATACTAATAATAGGAGTAAAAGTATCACGAATCTTATGACCTGCATCAAAAAGAAGCATCATGGAAAATTCAAAATTCTTATAACTCAAAACATTGGTAAATGAACCGCTATGTATCGGAACCGTAGAACCTTGATATACGATAGCATCAGCATCACGAACATCTTGGGAAGTAATATTTCCATGAGCATCATACACTTGAGGATCACCCACTTCATTCAAACCTGCCCAACGGTAAGCATAAAGTCCATTTAAAGGATTGCCTATCACTGGATAACTTTCAGGCATATCCAATCGACTATCATAATTAGCAGGCTTCACAGATACAGACTTCACTTTATTTTTATTAAAAGCATAAAGTAAAGTTGTATTCCATCTGAAATTACGTGTGCGGTATACCTCCCCCTGTAAACTAAATTCAATTCCCTTGTTAACCATACGCCCATTGTTAGTTGTCAACAAAGCATATCCAAATCCCTGCGTAGGACTACCATTAACATTAGCAAGCAAATCGTCACTATCCTTATGATAGAAGTCAAACGAACCTTGGAACCGATTTCCCCAAACAGCAAAGTCTATACCGACATTAACAGAAGTAGTCTTCTCCCAACGAATATTTTCATTAGGTGGAGAAATCACAACTCCAGTAAGTCCTGATCCGAACTGAGCCGCATAATATTGTGCAATCAAATATGGAGCAGTATTTCTACCGATATTACCACCAATACCATAAGACGCACGTAATTTTAACATATCCACAGCGGAGCACTGAAAGAAAGTTTCACGATCAATATTCCAACTTCCGCCAACAGACCATAATGGTTTGTTTTGATACTTAGAGCTAGTACCCCATAAATTAGAACGGTCCCAACGAATGCTACCAGACAAAACATACTTGTCATTATAAGTATAAGAAGCATTAGAGTAGAACGAAACAAAACGATTAACCAACTCTCTCCTAACAGTGATATTATCATGAGTAAGCTTAGCTGCTCCTAAGATTCCAGAAATATAAGCCAAATCACTCTCATTCAGAGCTGGCCATGTAAGTAAATCGGGATCATAACCATACAAAGAACGATCACTATACTCCATTTTAGAATGACGAACTTCTTGACCTAAAATCCAGACCAAATCATGACGTTCATCAAATCTCTTGTTTAAATTCAACTGCTGACGGAAGTTATAACTGCGTCTATCAGAAACACTTTGGTATAGAATATCACCTTGTGGAAGATTATACAACACAGTGCCTCCCGAATCAGAAGCAAAGTTATTAACCATAGAAACCACATCATATGCTTCACGTTCACGCAAACGTTCGCCATCATTGCTATTAGTTTCGTATTGGAACATAACGTGATAGTTTAACCAATTTGTAAAATTAAACTGCAATTTTCCAAAAGCACGAGTTTCCAGTTCTTTATTATTTGCTAGCTGATAATTTAATTCATTCATTGGTATAATCACTTCTGGCTGTAACCCATACCGTTCTATCAAATCACGACGATCTTTAGTTCCCTGCAACGGAGCTGCCACATAACTACCATCGGGAGATACAAGCGCGTCATATGGCAATGTATTATAACCAGGTTTCAATGGGTCAAAATACGGAGAATGAGCAGAACCATACTTCAAGTACACACCTAAATCGGCCTGCAACCAAGGAGTAACCTGTAACGTATTATTCAGATTCACACCTAGTTTTTGGTCATCTTGATGGATATCCTCTCCACGATTATCCCAATAAGAAGTAGAAAGGCTGAAGCTATTACGATCGGTAGTCTTTGCTACACGCAAGTTATACTGCTGAGTAAATGGATTACGTTTGGCATATTTCTTTACTTGATCATAATACTGATACCCTCTTGCGCCCAAAGCATCCAACATTTGGTTCCCCTTATCTTTCGATATTTTATTTGTATACATATCCAACAAAATATTTACCCCTAAGCTAGGCATCGGTCCATTGTCACGAAGATCAGAAGCAACCCCTAGAGCAGTATCCAATCCACCCTGTAATTTAACATTTTGTGCAGCCCATGCGCGCTCCAATTCAATAATATCTTTGGCGTTGGTCTTGTTATCATTATACAATCGATACGGCTGTATAGTAAAGGTAGAAGACAAACTAATTTCAGTTTTTCCCTGCTGCGCCTTCTTAGTAGTAATCACAATCACACCATTTGCTGCACGCGCCCCATAAATAGAAGCTGCTGCTGCATCTTTTAGCACCGTAATGCTCTCAATATCCTCAGGATTTAAATCTGGCATATTTTCCATAGTACTACCACTTCTATCCATAGAAGTATTCTCTACAGGAAACCCATCAATAACAACCATCGGATTTGCAACCGCATTCATTGTAGTCACACCACGAATTTTTCCATCTACATAACCAGCCACACGCCCATTCAGCATATCAGAAAGGTTATCCATACGCTTGGTTTCCAAAATAGTAGAACCTACTTTTGCAAAAGAACCAGTAGAACGTTCCTTTGACAATGTTTGGTAACCCGTAACTACTACTTCATCCAATAACTCAGAGTTAGTTTCAAGTTGAATTGTATATTGAGTAGCCTTAGTTACCTGTACCTCCTGACTACGCATACCAATATATGAAACCACCAAAGTTCTGCCAGGAGCCACTTTTAGTTGGAACTTTCCGTCAACATCGGTCACAGTTCCTTCTTGAGAGCCCTTTACCAATATGGTAGCTCCAATCAAAGGCTCATTATTAACATCTGTAACAACACCACGGACTGACAATAATTGCTGCTGCATCACCGTCATCGTTTTCGAGTAAACAGGAACTTTCTCTACTACTCCAATATGAGTAGAACAGAAAGAGGGCATTCCCCAAACACCTAGTAGTATTCCAACCGACACTCTAGAAACATTCAAATAAAAAAATTGACTTCTCTTTTCTTTCATACTTTAATTATTCGTTGACATTCAACAACTGCTCCAATAAAGAATCAGTAGCTGGTTCAGAAGGCCGAGACATTTCAGCCGAAATAATTCTTCCCTGAGGATCAAGCAAAATAAAACGCGGAATCCCTTGTATCATATATTTCTTCATGAAACTATCGTCAGTCAAATGAAGTTGAATACCTTTTAGTTTACCTGTAACCACTTTCTGCTCCCATACCTTCCGATTAGTATCACAAGAAAGACTCACAAAACAAATGTTTTTCCCATGATATTTATCTTGTAATTTTTCCAAATAAGGCAATTCCTTACGACACGGTGCACACCAAGTAGCCCATATATCAATGTATACATATTTACCACGAAAGTTCTCTAAAGAAACTTTCCTCCCTTGAAAATCAGTCGCATTGAAGTTTGGTGATAAAGCCCCCACTTCCAAACGATTTACTTCCTGACGAAGCAAGTCAAACTGTTGCTTATAAACTTTATTAGCCACATATTTCTGAAAAGCTTCAAGATAAGGCTCAGCATCTTGCATTCTGTTTTTCTTCACATAGCCATATACACTGCGAAAAACCAAAAACTCAGCTATTCTTTCATCCTTGATTTCGCTTTCAATATATGAGGTCAACCGACGTATCCCCTTTAACTCCGGATAAGTCTTAAGTGACAATTCACGTACTGCATCCAACAAAAACGACTGATAATCTTCCATATTCAATAAATCACCATCGAATTCCGTTATCTCTTTCAACTTGGTCCAATATAAAGTAGAAGGTTGATAAGTGGTGTCACGTGCTATACGACGATGATAATACGGATAAACAGGTAAAGCTTGATATACATAATATGGCAAACGCTTCGCCTCTATCTCACAAAAACTTTGCGGTAATCCACTATGTTTTAAGTGTTCAATATTAACCTTAAACAGACTATCATTCAACTGAATAAATCTATTTTCATCCAATTCGGTATCATCAATCTGTCCTGCAGGTAAAGGAGTATCATTCAAATAACAATTAATAGACTTATAATCACCTTCTACTTTTAGTGACTTATAAAAATCTTCTCCTACAAATGATAAATGCAAAGTAGAAGTCGGATCAACCCAAAATAAACGGGTCACATAATTATATCCAACCTTTATATATCCCGGATGAAGAGGCTTAAAAGAGATCTGCCCCTTGCCTTGAGCATCAATTGGTATTGGCATAGATTCACCGCTAGGCAAATAAAGTACCGGAGGCTTTTGAAGTGGGTGTTCAATCTGAACGAATACCTGTGTAGCATTTAATACCCCAGCACTAAATGCTACCAATGTTCCTAAAACAATCTTTTTTATCATATTTATAACTTTCTTAAAGCTGCTTTGCCCCATCTAATACAAAATGCAACAAAAACAACATAACTAAATTTAAAAAGTAAAGATAATAATAATAAAAACAATCTTTTCTATGACTTTAACAATTTCACTTCAAAATAACTATTTATAACAAGTTTTGTAAAAAAATGATGGTATGAGATATACAAATTTTCATATACCTCATACCATCGCTATCTTATGCAAACAAGCCCTAAAGGCCTACTCAAACTCAGTCATCTAAAGAGATGTTTCCATTTTTATCTACCTTTATTTCCACTTTTTTACCTTTCAAATGAAATTCCATTTCAAATGAAATTCCTTTATTTCTTTCATCCTTCACTTCAATTTCTGAAATGACACCTTCCTTCGTAAGATCAATACCCTGTTTTCTAACAAAGTCCACTACTTTATCACGAAGTTCTTCCTGCAATAATTTTTCATCTACCACCTCAGCCCAGGTCACTTCATATTCCACACTGACCAAAGCATAATTCATATCAAACTTCAATTCTTTGTGGCGTCCGTTATCAAAAATATCCACTTCCACTTCATCATCATCCATCTCCACTTCAAGGATGCCAATCTGATTCCAGTTATCCGGATACAGCTTATGCAGTGCATCCATCAGCTTTTGAGAAATAATTATCGGGAAAATATAATCATCACCGTCGGTATCAATCACATCCTTCAAGATATCACCCTTCTCAGAAATTGAAATTTCTCTTTCCTCATTTCCTTTTTCTATCTCTATAACATAAATCAAATCCATTCCACTGCGCAAGACCATCTCACAATCGTCCACTTTCCAACCATCATAAAACGAAGACAGATAATCATTAAACGAAGTTTGAACAATCTCCGGCAATTTACCGAAAGCAATATCTTCATCAGACTGATGACAATTTCCATCAGATGTAAACCATGCAGAAGTAGTATAATCCACTCCTCTCCTGATAGGAGAATTAAAACGGGCTACATAGAAATCCTTCACTTGATCCCATTTCACATCCTTCACACCTTGATACTTCTTACTGAAAGCATCCAACACATTTTGAGGAATATTTTCATTTCCTCCGTTCTGTTCGTCGTCATCACTGCAAGAGAACAACGCAACACTGCAAAGCATTGCAGCAAATAAACTTCTCCATTTCATAGTCATACTTGTTTAGTTATTAATAAATTAGCTAGTTGTTTAGCGCCTTATTACATAAGTGATATTTTGCTAAATTAGAAAAAAGAACAATAAAACTCTTACAATAAACACTCTTTAACCTTTACAAGCAAGCAATTAACATTGATCATTTATAACAATAAAAGCTTCAAGTTAACCAGATAATATCCTAAAACTTGAAGCTTCACTATTTTATTTATTCTTAAACTTAAATGTCACCAGCACTCCTTTATGGTCTGTTGGCCATACCCCTTGAGGCTCGATAAACCTGTCGGATGAAGTTTCTTCCACTCGTTCATTTCTTACAATGCTTTTGGAAGGCCCGAAAATCACCGCATCCTTCAGTTTCAATTTCGGGTTAGGATAATAGAAGATGTAATCTATTCGGTCTCTCTCGTCGGCTTTGGGAGCCCAAGTCAACTGCCGTGTATCTATCAGCGGATTATCGGAAGGGAAAGTAAATCCAGGGTATTTCAACACATCGGGATAACGTTCACGATACGCATCCACAAACCCCGCATTGTCTAATTCCAAGGTAACCGTCCAAGGAATAATCAACCCGTGATGGTCATACAAATCCTTAGTATCCCTAGTCCAGTCCAAGTGCGATGGTTCATTGAAGTCACCTCCCAAAAATACAATTCTACCCATCTTGACATCCTCTTTAGCTACCGCTATAAAATCACGGATGGCATCATCACGGAGAGAAGCATCATTGAATGTCAACACTTCAGCCACCGTTTCCGGAATAGGAATCTCTTTCCAAGTAGACCCGTGATAACCTCTCACATTATAATACGCATCGGTCAAGTAGTCCAGATGAGCTGTATAAACAGCAAACTCCTGCCCGTCTATTTCAGACACCAAACGATAAATACTTCCATGATCATCTTTCAAAGGAAACACTGTAGTAGAGTCTGATATCGGATAACGGCTCAACAGTCCCGTATCATCACTCTTGAAAGAATAATAAGTCTGGTTATACTTTTCCTTCAAGGCCTTGATGATACGGTCGCAAAAACGAGTGTTATGATAGTTTCTCACTTCACTGAAAGTCACGAAATCAGGCTGAAGGCGCGCCACCTCATCCACTACCGCATCAAAACCTCCTTTTACTACAGTTCCTTCTTGCCAGATATTCCACTGCAACACTTTTATTTCATTCTTTTTTGCCGAAACGCTCAGTACTCCAGCCAAAAGAAGAAACAACGCTAAAAACTTTTTCATTCTATAAATCTTATTTTATTTGTCATTATTCAAAAACCTGCGTCATGGGGCGTCCAATCCATGCCTGCGGCTGTTTCAGTCCGAAAATATAAGCAATGGTAGAAGCTACGTCAAACTGCATCATACTTTCTTGAAACACCAATCCTTTTTTCACATTTTTCCCATAGATAATGAAAGGAGTCTGCATCTCCTGCATGCTCTTCCCTCCATGTCCTTTATTAACTCCTCCATGGTCGGATGTCAAAATGAAGATTGTATTTTCCATCATTCCTGCATCTTTTACTGCTTCGACAATCTCACCAATATACCCATCCAGTTCTTTCAGTTTCGCATAATACTCCGGAGTATCATGCCCAATGGCATGCCCCACATGATCCGGCTCATCGAAAACCACATTCAGCAATACCGGACGCTTCGTTCTGATATACTCAGCTGCACATTTAGCCGTATTAGGATTACATGGTTTTTCAGTTACATGTTTCTCATAACTCAATGCTGCAGAGTCTACCACATAATGTATTCCTTTCCACTCATAGATACAGCCTATTTCAGCTTCAGGATGAGCTTTCCGCATCAAGCTAAACACGGTGGGGAATATCCCGTTTTCATTCAACACACGGGAAGGAAGTTCAGGCGTCTGGGAGTCCCACTCCGTATATCCGTGGATTTCAGGACCAGCCCCCATAAACATGGATGCCCAGTTCACTGCACTTGAAGAAGGAAGTACGGAACGTTTTTCCAAGGTATATGACCCCTCTGCCATCAGCTTTTTCACAACCGGCATCTCTGCTTTTTCTACACTATAGGCTCCCCAGCCATCCAAACCTATCAAAACTACATGTCCAGCCTTAAATTCCGGCTTAGTAGAACAGCTAGCCAAAGCAAACAAGACAGCAATGGCAAATGTAAAATTAAAAATTTTCATAAATACAAGATTATGACATTATCTATTATTTCATATATTTTGCTCCTTGACCTCCAATGGAGAATATTGACAAATCTATCGAGAGTTTATAACTCCCTAATTTGAAATATATTTACTAAAACCAAAGATAAGGATAATTTAAGTCAAACAGAAGATTCCTATTAAAATAAGATAACCCTTATTTCTGTCCTTCTATAACCCATTAATCAATCCTATTTTCTCCCATTCCTTATTAAATTCAATATTATGCCGAGTCAATTCTCTCAAAATATCAGACATATTTTCAAGTTTATCAGAAAGTTTCCTATCCTCAAAATTTACATTTCCACGCATCTCCATAAGATTTTCATGATCTGATATTTTTTTTATATTAATAAAGTAGTTTAATTCTACCACATTACGTTTCGGCACACTGTCATTTGGCACATAATCTTTCAAATAAGGATACTGGGTGATATAGGGTTCTTTAGAATAAGAAATTTCGTTCAGCCTCTTTTCGAAAAGTCCGTCTTTTTCTATCAAAGACTTAGCCCAATTTCTCAATCTTTCATCAATATGGAACCCCATCTTACCATTTATCATCACATTGCGTTTGTATGAATTATCAGAACCTCCTCCTATCAAAGAAACGTATTTACCTGCTCTATAAAAGATATTATCTTCTATTGTCAGACCTCCAGCACCATCATCGTGATAAACAGAACATGTGTTGTATTCATCTGGTATATTGGCAAACAAATTATATCTTAATACGGTTCCACATTCCGATGGATTACGCCCATAATAAAAAGCACCTTGATCTTCTACTTCAAGACAAACATTGTGAATATAATTATATGCAATCTCATGATTGTTACCATGCATAAGTATAGCCATACTTGGAGTCTTGAATATCTCAGAATTAAGAATCTTGTTTCCTACACCTGTTATATGTATAGGCGGACAATAAGATTTTTCTATGCGGTTATTGTCATGGAACAGACAATTTCGGACTATATTATTCCCCGGCTCCAAAGTAGAACGATTTCCTCCTCCTAATGATATTGCACCGGAACCTAGATTATAGAATTCACAATTTTCCACTATATTATTACATCCACCTTTACGGTTGAAATCAGTATCTTCATATATATGCTGTTGCAAATTACCGACTATACCTCTAACTGGTTTTCCTATACCAGAATGAAGATATTTTGTAAACGGCTCTATACCCAGACCTACCATTATAGCCCAATTACCACCATTATAAAATGTACAATTACTAATATTGACATTTTCAGTTTCACATAAAGAAATCATTACAGACCTTGAACACTCAAAATCAATCCCTTCTATTGTAACATTCTTTGCTTTCCAAATATCAAAAAAAGGTTGTTCCAAAACAGATAAAGACAATGATTCCATTTTTTCTACCGGAGGTATAAAGTACAATTTCCGTTCCTGCTTATCCAAATAATATTCGCCAGGAGCATCCAATTCCTCCTTTATATTGAAAGCATACCATTTATTCCACGGATGGCTTGAATTAAATCCATACAATGTGGCACCATCTGTTTTAATATATCTCTTTTTTTTATCCAGTTCTTTAATCATCAATGCATCATCGGCAAATCCGGCATTGAAATACCCACTCATCCACATATCCGGTCTGAATTTCCACTTGGATATACGTAAAGAATCATATTCCATTATTGCTCCACGGTTTTCGAAATCAGCATTCCTTGGAACTGAACCCTTATCTACAATCCTGCCCATACGAATCATTCCCTCATTGGGCCAACGCGACAAATGCATAGGTTCTCCATTTACAAAAAGTTCTGCAAAAGAACTTTGTGAAGGACGAGAAAAGCCCACATTCTTTATTCTTCCATAATCGGAAATAGAGACTTTACTTAAATCAACATACAAAACATCTGTATCTCCAATCTTACCATCACTGACGTTATCCAAAGACAAATCAACTCCACCTGAAAATATAACTTTCTCATCATGGTAGGATGAAATTGAAATATCAGACATTGATTCATCAAAAATAAATCCTTTATCAAAGAAATATTTACCAGAACGTAAAACCAGTTCCACACTTTCATTATGCCCTTGATCCCTTCTAGACCTTACGTACTCCAAAGCCTTCTCTATGTTTTTATAAGGAGCATCAATACTTCCGACCTCATTTAATGTTTCTGAAGAAGAATCAACGTACAACACCATCTCATTGGAACACGACATAAGTAGTCCAAACGAAAAAACACTACATACTAAACTTAAAGTTTTCATAAGAATTCAATAAATATTCATTAAAAAGTTAAATCATTATATGAAAAACGAAGTTTATCACCTTTTTGACACTCAATACATAGCTACCATCAAAATCAGTAATTGTACCAGTATTGTTAGTTGTATTAAAAACATTTACACCAAGTAAAGTCATACCGGTTTGATCTTTAACAATACCATTGACTGAGATTTGATTCTGATTAAATTTTTGTTATGCAAAACTACCTTAAAGCAAGGTATTACATTGTCACAAAACGGGAAAACGATAACACATTTTCGATTTATTAGTATATCAAATTCGGGAAATAAGAAAGTTAAATCCTATAATACACTGTTTATCAATTCATAACAAGCCTTCGGGTATATATAGTATTTTACGACTAGTTTTTGAAGATGTTTTTAATTTTATAATCTTACCATCCTTCAGTTTACACTCTACAACACCATGTGATGTATGAATTT
>JARIAN010000046.1 GCA_029257865.1 Phocaeicola sp. | reverse complement strand
AGCATGCAGTTCAAATCGTCGGAATATTTTTACCCAATCTTCTAATTATTTTGGAGAAAATGACTAAATATTTCTCCCAAAATAATTAGAAGATCCCCAAAAAACGTCGGCATGATTTCAGCCCTTCTCCATAAAACGAGCAAAAATCATCCGAATTCTCTCTCTAATTGAAGCAATTCAATCGGACCAGAGTGTTATAATATGTATATAAATGTATCTTTTTGCCAAATAAATCAAACCAACTACATCAACAAGGAAAGTCTACTAGGAAACCCTTCCCCAAAAATAACATAAGCGAAAATCAACTTATATACAAATAGATAAAGATTGATACATTAAACTTTGAAAGTACAAACTTTTTGCGTATTTTTGCAGCGGATTGAACATCAATTCACTTTTTCTTTTGACATTCGTAGCTCAATCGCCTCTGAATCACCACCTCGGAAAAAGAACGAGCTATTATTACAACACACATTGAGGAGTCCATATATGGCGCAGACTTCTCGCTTAGTGTGTTGTGGCTTGTGGTGAGCCTAGAGGCGTAGGCGATGTCTGCGCTTTTCTTTTAATTCTAAAGACCGCAAAGCATACAATGCTCATAAATCGGGGACCATGAAGTTACAGCCATTCTATGAAAACATGATGGACGACATGGCACATGAATATTTGAAAAGGCTTTCCAACCAGGTTCCTACTGACTATAAAGGCATCGGCTCTTTTAGAAACTCAGGGACTATTCTTACCAAATTGATGCTCGACAATGACTCTGTGTCACATTATACTTCAGGTATGCTGCAGAGACCTGGCGACTGGATTGGTGTCGATTTACGTGCCACACGTGACGTTTCTGAAATTTCCATCTTGCAAGGACGCAACTCTAAAGATGATGTAGACTACTTTGACCATGCCATTTTGGAATGTTCTGTAGATGGCAAGACCTGGCATTCATTAATTGACGACATGCACAAACAATACATCATTCATTGGAAAGGGACACCTTTAAAAGCACGTTATGTACGTATCCGACGTTTGGACTCAGAGAAGAAAAATTATGCAGCCGTACGTTCTTTTGAGGTCAATCCTGTCAGAATTGAAACGCTCAGCTTTGAGATTCAAACCAAAGATAAGGACAAAGCGGTATTAGCATTTGATAACAATCTGGCACAAGCTATGTCAACCAAAATGTACTACAGCTCTCTGTAAAGCCGCAAACAGTGTCTTACACTATCCTATGTAATAAATTAGAAAAACCTTTCAAATGCATTCAATTAGATGCAAAAGGTAATGTGTTAACCCAAGAAGATGTTTCTTCTGCTTATTCTCAAATCAAGGTGATAAATGAAAAAGTAGCTACCATCTACTTGAAAGGTATAGCCGAAATCTTTGAGATTGTTCCGACAACAAAACAATAAATCGAAACACCGCTAATAAATATCAACCCGTTGACGAAATTAAATATATGCTAATTTAATCTTGCCAGCGGTTTTTTTATTTACGCTACTGATAGTAATTTGTCAATCTTAAAATATTGAGCAGATTTACAGCCACATTATCAACTTTAACCATCGTGATGTTCATCCTATCTCCAAAAAAGAGATTAAAGAAACAATACAGATAAGCGGATGTGCAGTGTATAAATCCTCATCAATAGTAAAAAATGCACCTTCCCAAACCCTCAAATCACAGAAAAACACGAAAAAATCACTTTTTTCTGCATTTTTTTTGCAAAACACTTGCACAGTTCAAACAAAGTCCATATCTTTGCACCCGTAATCGAGAACGATACACAACTAAAGGATGGTTCCGTAGCTCAGCTGGATAGAGCAACAGCCTTCTAAGCTGTGGGTCCCGCGTTCGAATCGCGGCGGAATCACGAAAAAGGAAGTCAATTGACTTCCTTTTTTTATACCTCATAGCCTCATCTTCCATGAGGTTCATGAGATATCAACAAACAGCTAAACTATCCATGATGTTTCAACATCCTCTGCGGTGAACCATGCCAAGAACATCCCAAACAATAAACCTCCTCTAGGCAAAAGCCATCCAGCGATTCCTCCGGATACTTAGCTACAACCTCCCCATCTAACATAACATATACCAAACGGCGGTCACCTGATTGATTCTTCACGTACATTGCAGCAATCTTACACTGCGGACAAATTCTTTTCCTCATCTTCTACTACGATTAATTCTTTTCTGTATCAACAAAAATAAAAGCCATTTTGTTTATCTGCAACAACCTTCGCAGGTTTTCAAAACCACCTCCCCTACTCTCAAAGATTATTGGTATCTTTGCAGTCTAATCAATCTATCATAAATCACCTAAAATATGAACAAGAACAAAAACATCAAGGAAACATTTCCTGTAATTGGCATGAGTTGTGCCGCATGTGCCACCAGAGTGGATAAAACCCTAAACCAACAAAAGGGCGTGCACACAGCAACAGTCAACTATGCCGCAGCGACAGCCACCATTGAATATGACTCTTCTATATGCTCAGTCCAGCAGCTAAAAGATGCCATACAAGGAGCAGGGTACGACTTACTTACCGACACAGAAAAAGATTCCGCCAATGAAGCAGAAGAAATCCGCATCCAACATTACCGCCAACTAAAACACCGCACTATAGGGGCGATACTCCTTTCTATTCCTTTGTCCGTCATTTCAATGGGGTTTCCACAGATGCCCTATGCAGGATACATCATGTGGGCACTTGCCACTCCCGCCCTATTTATACTGGGAAGAGACTTCTTCATTAATGCCTGGAGACAGATGAAGCATAAAACCTCCAATATGGACACCCTAGTAGCCACCAGTACAGGTATTGCCTATCTATTCAGCATCTTCAATCTGCTTTTCGCCGAATTCTGGACCCAGAGAGGTATTACGCCTCATCTCTATTTCGAAACTTCAGCCATGATTATCGCCTTCATCCTTTTGGGGCGTACCCTGGAAGCACGTGCTAAAGGACAAACATCGGAGGCTATCAAGAAGTTAATGGGATTGCAACCTAAGAAAGTCACCGTAAGACGAAACGGCCAAGAATTTGAAGCCGCCATTGAAAGCATCGTCAAAGGTGACATCATTGTAGTGAAACCCGGAGAACGGATTGCCGTAGACGGCACTGTAAATGAAGGCGCTTCTTATATTGATGAAAGCATGCTCAGCGGTGAACCTATGGCCGTAAAGAAAAGTACTGGCAGCAAAGTATACGCAGGTACCATCAACCAAAAAGGAAGTTTCTGCTTCCAAGCTGACGAAGTTGGTGCAGAAACCATGCTAGCCCACATCATCCAAATGGTACAAGAAGCACAAGGAAGCAAAGCACCTGTACAAAAACTGGTGGACAAGGTTGCTGCTATCTTCGTTCCTACCATTATCTCCATCGCTATTCTCACCTTTATTTTATGGCTAATTTTTGATACTGAAAACGGATTTACCCACGGACTCCTCTCTGCTGTAACCATTTTGGTCATCGCTTGCCCTTGCGCACTAGGACTGGCTACCCCCACCGCCATCATGGTCGGTATAGGACGAGGTGCCGGAGAAGGTATTTTGATTAAAGATGCAGAAAGTCTACAAATAGCAAAAAAAGTCAACCTGCTTGTCCTCGACAAGACCGGAACCATCACAGAAGGGAAGCCTGTAGTAACAAACTGGATATGGGATACAAACCCTAACGATTACCAAGATATCTTCTACTCCTTAGAGAAATTGTCGGAACATCCGCTTGCCACCGCCATCATCAAGAGCATGAAAGCGAAAGAAATTGCATTACAACAGTTTGAGAGCATCACCGGGCAAGGAATCAAAGCATCTTGCCAAGGCAAGACCTATATGGCCGGCAACTATCGCATGATGAAAGAACAAGGAATTCAAATTTCCAACAAGCTAAAAGAACAAGCAAAAGAACTTGCTTCTGCATCGAAAACCGTAGTATGGTTTGCCACCGACCAGCAGGCACTGGGCATCGCCGCCATCACCGACCGCATCAAAACGGAATCTCCTAAGGCAATAGCAACTCTACAAGAAATGGGCATTGACGTGGTTATGCTTACCGGAGACAACCAACAGACCGCTCAAGCTATAGCGCAGCAAGCGGGCATCAATCATTTTGAAGCCGAAATGCTACCTCAACATAAAGCGGCCTACATCAAGAAACAACAAGAATCCGGTAAAATCGTAGCAATGGCAGGCGACGGCATCAATGACAGTGCCGCTTTGGCGCAAGCTGATTTGAGCATTGCAATGGGGCAAGGCAGTGATATTGCAATGAGTGTGGCCAAAATGACCTTGATTTCATCCGACCTGACAAAAATAGCCGAGGCTATCAAACTGTCAATTGCAACGGTCAACACCATCCGTCAAAACTTGTTTTGGGCATTCATCTACAACCTGATTGGAGTTCCTTTGGCAGCCGGTATTCTATATCCTATCAACGGATTCTTGCTAAACCCGATGATAGCAGGGGCTACTATGGCTATGAGCAGTGTGAGCGTTGTAACTAACAGCCTCCGCCTCAGAAGAAAAAAATCGGAGAAAATTTCTTGTATAGTTCCACAAGAGGATCTCCCTGAAGAAATCATCAGTCAGGAAGAGGTTATATCTCAGAAAGAAAATACTCCAACAGAAAATCAAGGGTATGTAAAAGAATATATGGTAGAAGGCATGATGTGCAAACATTGCCTGGCAAGAGTGGAGAAAGCCTTGAACACACTGGAGAATGTGAAGGTGACCGTTACACTGGACCCTCCTGTTGCATGCATCACTTATCCAACACCCGATGACGAAATCCCTGTAGATGAATTGCAAAAAGTACTGACTGAAAAGGGAGGAGAATACACCATTTCAGAAAAATAATCGTATATTTGAAACCAAATTAATCACGAAAAATTATCAGTTTATGAAAATAAGACAATTTATCAGTTTATTACTGCTTGCAGTAAGTACCATGTTCTTTAATGCTTGCAAAGACAGTTCACTCCCTCCAATTACTCTGGCATATACGGCAGACGGAAAAACATTATTGAGCGAAAACTATACCGTTTATCTTAGCCCGTTTGAAAAAGAAGGCATCAACCTGTATATCTTAGGAGGAAACGGAGTATACAGCATTGAAAGCAATCCTAATACACAAATAGCCGACTACCGTTTTAACGGCAAAAACATGATTTCGATACACCCTATTTTTGATGACAACTCAGGAAAAGTCAATATCGGCACTACTAATATGATTATTTCAGACCGAGGAGGAAATACCTTTGTATTGAATATTGTTGTGGAATATCCGGAAAAGACCTACACCATAAAGAAAGTGGGTACAATAATCAAAGGAGACAATCTTACCCTTAAAGAAAAGAACGAGATTGAATCGCAAATCATCAAATCCAATCCGGTGAAAGACGGAGGAAGATATATCTTCACCTACACCAACAAAGAATTGACAGAGGGAACAGTCAAGATTTATACGACAGCGAATGCCATTACTCCTTCAGACGGCATCTTCAAGCAAAACAAGTCTGCCATTGACAAAGAAGGCATCAACATCCGCATTGACTTGACCGGCGGAAACTTTTACCTCTTCAACCTCAACTATATCCTAACAAACGGAGATAACAGTGAACAGTCAGACCTCATATTCAAGCAAAATGTAACCGAGACTTACAAAGGAGAATACCCAGCCTTGAAAGAAGCGTATGGCATCCAATTAATTCCAGCAGAACTAAACTAATTATAAAGCATGTCTATCGCTTATATCGAATTACAGCCGTATGACTTATACCAAAGAATTGAAAAGATACATTTTCAGCCGGCTGTAGTTCTTGAAAACATCCGTGCCAAATACATTCTACTGCATAAGGTATTGGAGCAGGCATGCTTTGAACTTACCCATGGAGTCACCTTTTCCTTTGCCAATCTGTTTTCAAGACTGGATTATATCTGCAAAGAGAAGCGGATGACTCCCTCGGATAAGTTCGCCATACAGACATTGCGCCGCAACTGCAATGCAGCCATGCGAGATGACTTCAAGCCTGTTATGGAGGAATATCTGTACGACCTCCGCGCTATAGTACGGTTCATTTCACTCGCTTTTGAAATGGATATTCCTGCAGAACTGCTCACAGAGATACCTCATTCCAACCGACCATACAAAGGAACACGCCATAGCCGCATCCCTTATGTAAGAGCAGCCGTAACCAGCTGGAACGAAGAACTTATTTTTGCCGCTACCGATTCCGATGAAGACCCGTTTATCATCATCAACTACGCCAAAGGAGGAATACAAGGAGACTTGCTCTATCTGCACAATATTCTACAGGAAAACATGCAGATAAACTTGCTTGATGTAGCAGTTGACGAAGAAAATCAATATATCCCCAATCTGATTGTAGTACATCCCGACTATCTGATTGACATCAGTTCGCTAGCCAACTGTTTCAGAGAATACGGAAGAAATCCGCTCAACTATTTCATCCAAAAAGTAAAGCCTAAAGCCAATACCGCCCCTATCTTGATGGGTAATCTGGCCAGCCAGTTTCTGGATGACTATGTCAATGAGCATGCCGATTCTCCCGTTACATACAATCATACGCTCAAAAAATTCTTCGCTACATCGGCACTCGACTTCTGCACTTGCCCTATTCCAGAGAATTTTCATGCCATGGCACAGGCTCAAATGATGAATATCCGTTCATTCATTCAAGATATAATGCCTAGGAATATTCATGGTTTCAACAAGAAACAAACCATGCTGGAAGCCTCTTTCATCTGTGAAAAGTTGGGACTGCAAGGTCGTGTAGATATGCTGCAGAAAGACTTTAAGGTACTGATAGAACAGAAATCAGGTAAAAGAGACGAATATCACCGCAGACATAAGGAAGACCATTTCATCCAGATGATGCTCTATCAAGGAGTCTTGATGTATAACTTTGGGCATGAAACGGAAAATCTCCAAACCTTTTTGCTCTACTCCAAATATACAGACGGATTAATGATAGAGCATTTTGCCGAATCTCTTTTCAGAGAATGCATCAGCCTTCGCAATCGGATTGTATGTGGGGAAATGGAGTTTGGAGAAGGGGCTATAGAAAAGGTTGCGGAAGAACTGAGTACCGATTTGCTCAATGAATTTGCAGTACACAGCAAGTTATGGAACGATTATCAAGAGCCTCAGCTGCAAGAGGTCATCAATACATTAAAGCGTGCCACACCCCTGGAAAAGGCTTATTTCCAACGTTTCTTCACCTTTGTATCAAAAGAACTGATATTAAGCAAGACCGGCGGTAAAAACAATCCGGAAAATGGGTTTGCCGCACTATGGCACATGCCTGTTGCCGAAAAGTTGGAATCGGGAAATATCCTCCCACAACTAAAACTAACCGACAAACGACAAAGTGCTCCGGGAAAAGGATATGACCTGCTTGATTTTGAAATACCTAAGCTAGAAGAAGACTTCCTGCCCAATTTCCGCGCCGGAGATATGGTTATCTGTTATGCTTATCAAGGGACACCAGATGTAAGAAATGAAATTCTGATGAAAGGTAATATCGTACAGATTACCCCATCTGCCATCACGGTCATACTGAGAAACGGACAGCAGAACAAAGACATTATCGGTTCTGAAGGAGAAACCTTTGCCATTGAGCATGATTCTTCAGACATTTCGGCCGGCAGTGCCATACGTGGACTGTATGCCTTTCTTGCTGCACGCCGTGACAGAAAAGAACTTCTCCTAGGAGTCCGGCCGCCTATACGAAACAAAGAAATTACACTGAACGGAGATTATGGACGATTCAGTGAAATGATATTGAAAGAAAAACAATCGGAAGATTATTTCTTGTTGGTGGGCCCTCCCGGAACAGGAAAGACTTCGTGCGCCCTGCGATTCATGGTAGAAGAAGCGTTAACAGAACCTGACGCTTCTTTACTGCTTTTATCATATACCAACCGTGCCGTGGATGAAATCTGCAATATGTTGGTCGACTCTAAAATAGCCGAACAGACTCCTTTTATCCGCATCGGCAACGAATTGTCGTGCGACAAACGGTTCGTCCCATTCTTATTGAAAAACAGTTTGTCTGATTGCCCTAAGCTAAGCGATATCCAACAAAAGATTATCCGTACTCGCATCTTTGTGGGAACGACTACAGCCATCAGCAACCGCCTGCATCTCTTCAATCTGAAAAAGTTCAGCATGGCTATCATCGATGAGGCATCTCAAATATTGGAGCCTGACCTTATCGGTATACTCTCTGCACGCCATAATCAGGAAAATGCAATCGGAAAGTTCGTCTTGATAGGTGACTACAAGCAGTTACCTGCCATTGCCATACAAGATGAGGAGGAGGCCAAGATAAACCATCCATTGCTACAGGCTATCGGACTGAACGATTGCAGAAACTCCTTGTTCGAACGACTGTACAAGCAAAGTGAAAAGGATTTCAAAAGCATCCTCCACAAACAAGGACGCATGCACCCGGCCATCTCGGAGTTTCCAAACCATGCCTTCTACTTTAAGGAGCAATTGGAACCCGTTCCACTCAAGCATCAAGAAGAGGAACTTCCCTATCAAGGTGAATTGCCTGAAACTGCCGATGCCCTCGATTCACTGGTGAAAAACCGCAGAATGGTATTCATTGCCGCCCGGTCCACAGAGAATGATACATCTTCTGAAAAAAGCAATCTAAACGAAGCACGCATTACAGCTGTCCTTCTCCAACGAATCTACCGTATGAGCAAAGCACAGTTCAATGCCGACAAGACGGTAGGAGTCATTGTTCCCTACCGTAACCAAATTGCCATGATCAGAAAGGAAATCAGCAAACTAAATATTCCTGATTTGATGAATATTTCGATTGACACCGTAGAACGCTACCAAGGAAGCCAACGGGATGTCATCATCTATTCGTTCACCATCCGAAATACCAGCCAATTGAATTTCCTTACCTCAAATACATTCCGCGAAGGAGATTTCATCATCGACCGGAAACTGAATGTAGCCATCACTCGCGCACGTAAACAGCTTTTCCTAACCGGAAACCCAGAAGTGCTGGGAGGTAGCCTCACATTCTATAAACTGATGGAGTATATCCGGATGCACAACGGGTATATAGATACGGACACAGATTGTTTCTGCAAAGGGAACTTTATCGTACCCAACTATCCACAGCAATGGGATATACAAACAGGCAACTACTCTTTATCAGATTCTTTCAAAAAGGCTTTTGATAAAATCGTGATGAAACATCCCCAACCTCAAGAATGGACAGATACACTAACCAGAGAACTAACGTGCTATGGCAGAAGCAAATTGCAATTGGTGGAAAAAGATGTGGCCGAGAAAAAAGAATTGATACATAGCTACAACCGCTACTATATGTGCAAACAATATGCTGCGGCACAGGCTCTGTTTGAAGAGATAGGCCATTGGCTTTTCCCTGCATTGCGGAATGTTTCCGGGCGAGTGCTCTTTTGCGACTTAAGCTATGAGTGTGGCTCTTCTGCACTGGCCTTCATTGATGTATGCAGCAGACTGCCTCATCTGAATCTTACCTATCTAGGTATCGCACCAGAAGAGGAAATGGAAACTATCGGCAGAAAATTCTTTGAACAAGAGCCCTACTGCAAGTACCATTCAGACTTCTATCCCCGACTGGCTGCCATAAAAAACAATATCTGGAATGCCCATGCCATGATACCGGAAGTGGTTGTCTTCAACATGAGCAACCTTTTTGACCGTATTGAACCGCAAGAAGCCCGTAAACTGTCACACGAAATAAGCCAACTGGTTCATGCACGCCCGCTCAACCATTACATCACAATATTCCGTGATGATGCCGGAAACCGAATGAATGAACATTCCTATCGTGCTTTTTGTGCACATCTCACCAATGGACTAAAGCCTATCCATGAACAGATGCCTTATGCCGGGAAATTTTATTATAAAAACAATGAAACGAATACTCCTATATATGATTCATACATATATGAAGTAAGAAGTAACAAATAACTTTAATCACTTATCGAAATGAGTCTTAACCAATCTCACCCATATAAACCACGCCGGGCAGTCATTCTGGGAGCTACTTCCGGAATAGGCTACCACGTGGCCTGCCTACTACTCAAAGAAGGGTGGCTGCTGGGCATTGCCGGAAGACGGATGGAAAATCTAAAAAAGCTACAGCAAAAAGCACCCTCACAAATAACGATTCAAGCCATTGACATACAAGAGGAAGGTAGCGAAAGGAAACTTGACAGATTGATTGAAGAGCTGGGGGGAATGGATTTATACTTGCACTGCTCTGGCATAGGATACCAAAATTCCAACCTAATTGCTGATACGGAAATCAATACCTTAATCACCAATGGAACCGGATTTGTAAGAATGGTTACTACCGCTTGGCATTTTTTTCAACAGCAAGGGTATGGACATCTTGCAATCATCAGCTCAATAGCAGGAACAAAGGGATTGGGGATAGCTCCAGCCTATTCTGCCAGCAAACGGTTCCAAAACACTTATATTGATGCATTGGAGCAACTGACGCGAATGAAGAAACTTGACATCGACTTTACGGATATCCGTCCGGGATTTGTAGCAACAGACCTACTCAACGGAAGCAAACATTATCCCATGCTGATGAATACGGAAAAGGTGGCACTACTCATCGTAAAGGCACTAAAACAGAACAAACGTATCGCTGTCATAGACTGGAGATACCGCATCTTGGTACTCCTTTGGAAACTTATCCCTAACTTTATATGGAAAAGACTCCCCATCAAAAATTAGATTGATGAATGTGTAATTTTATAGCATCCACAACAGTTTGTGGATGCTCACAACTAAATACAAATTTCTTTCCGCCTTTTAATTCCACTAAAAAAGCTTGTGAATAATCACCTACGTATGCAGTATAGAAACCTATGTGACGATTATAAAACTTCCCAGTAAAAGCGAATACCCCCCCATTACCAAAAATCCTCAAATCACTTATCCCTTTTTCTGTATAAAGCTGAACGCTTTCAATATCCATATAAGAAAGACTGATGTTTCCCATCACTCTGTGTAACACTAAATGATGCTCTGTCAATGAAATGGATAAAGGAACTTTTACCAAAAAAGGAATTAAACAAATCAACAGAAAAACCATGATACTTATACAGACATAAATACCGGCTGAATCTCTTATAGTCAATATACCATATAATGGAACTCCAAATCCTACTATAAAAATTAAAATCAATGAAACAGCTGTCAACAGGTTTACTCCCCTACTTCTTCTAACCTTAGCTGTAAAATAATTATCCATGTTTTTCGGTTTTCAGTTAACAGACTGCAAATATATAATATTATTTAGAAGTTGGTTAGATTATCTCGTTTTTTTACCCACTTCATATAAAATACCACATTTCATACCGAGAGGAACTTGAGTTACTGTCACTGTTTAATAAAACAGCATCTGCGTTTATTAAAACACAAGCGTTGTTTCATAAATCACAGATTGTAACTCAAAAACCTGTAGGGATAATTTAATAAATATCATTGCCGCTCTTTGCCTACAATTTCACGCAAGCGACGATATACATATGTAAATGCAGGAAACAAGAACAAACAAGCAAATAACCAGGCCAAAGGGTCTCCAAAACATACCCCCAAAAATCCCCATAACGGAACAGCTACCACACCTGCCAATATTCTTGCAATCATTTCGGCTACGCCAGAAAACATGGCAAGAGTAGTGTAGCCTGCCCCTTGAATAGAATAGCGAAGAATACAAAGCATACCCAATAGAGAGAAGAAAGAAATATTAACATGTAAATATAAAACCGCCTTCTCTATCACTTCCACTTCCGACGGGTCGATAAAAAGAAGAATAAACGGCTCTGAAAAACTCCATATCAATGCAGCAACAGCAGCGGCATATGATAAAGCTAAAATAGTGGCCGACTTGATTCCCATCAGAATACGTTCCGGACGACCAGCACCATAGTTCTGTCCGCAGTAAGTAGCCATAGCCATACCTAAACTTTCCAAAGCGCACAAAAATACCATCTTCACACGAATTGCGGCAGTGAAAGCAGCTACGCAAGCCGTACCCAATGCATTGTTGGCACTCTGCAACATAATGCTACCAATTGCTGTAATAGAAAACTGCAACCCCATAGGAACTCCGATCCCTAATAACTGACGGGCTAAGTCGAAGCGAAAACGACGGTCGGAAGGGGTCGTTTGAAGAATCTCAAACTTACGGTACATATATCTATAACAAAGAATAGCCGACAAGCCCTGAGAAAAGACTGTGGCAACAGCTGCACCAGCTACCCCCCAACCGAAAAATATAATGCAGATTACATCAAGCAATATATTCAATACCGTGGCAAATAACAAGAACCAAAACGGAGTCTTGCTATCTCCTAATGCACGAATAATGCTCGACAGAAGATTATAATAAAAGGTGCAAGGAATGCCGATAAATGTAATCAACAAATAACTGTAGGCCTCTGAAAAAATATTCTCTGGAGTTTGCATCGTGCACAAAATAAAAGCACACAACAAACTAGTTGTCACAGCTAAAAACAGCGATATAACTCCAGCCAACTTCAAACTCACAACGACATACCTACGCATCGTCACGTAGTCTCTAGCACCAAACTTCTGAGCAACAGGAATACCAAACCCTCCACAACACCCATTGCAGAAGCCTAAAATCAAGAATATCACCGATGTGCTTGCTCCCACTGCTGCCAGGGAATGGATACCTAAAAACTTACCGACAATGGCCGCATCTACCAATGAATAGGTCTGCTGAAGCAAGTTGCCCATCAGAAGTGGCAACGTAAAATTGAGAATCAAAGGCAAAGAAGGCCCTGATGTCATTTCCTTGGATTGTGCCATACTACATTATTTTAATGTTTTACCTTTCATCCGCAAAAAAGCATTGTGCTTGGGGCTTCCTATAACTTGCGACGTGTAAATTCCAGTATGCCCAGAAAACAAGTAAGCTATCACACAAGCCAAACCTAAATAAAGTCCACCTTCTGCTCCAAACAATTCAATGCCCATCAAAGTACAAGCTATTGGAGTATTAGTTGCCCCAGCAAAAACAGCCACAAAACCAAGTCCTGCCAAAAAACTCATCGGCAATGGAACAATGGCAGAAAGCGCACTGCCCAATGTCGCTCCTACAAAAAACAAAGGTGTAACTTCTCCACCCTTAAATCCAACGCCAATGGTGAAAGTAGTAAGAAGTAATTTTAAAAGGAAATCATACCATTGCTGCTGTTCGGCAAAAGAAGCTACAATAGTAGGCACCCCTAAACCAATATATTTGGTAGTACCTAATAACCAAACGACCAAGGCAATGACACCCCCTCCCAATACAGGGCGTAAAGGAGGATAAGCAACCCATCGCTTGGCTACAGCCCCCCATAAGGTTATGCAACGAGAGAAACACATAGCTACCATTCCAAAAGCAATGCCGCACAATGCAACCCACAGGATGGATTCAACAGAAAGAGAAGGTACAGACAAGGAAGGGTAATGAGTATGAGCAATCCCCCAAGAATGACAAGTGAGATGAGCAAATATAGCAGACAAAAAAGCAGGAAGAATTGATTCGTAACGCATCCTACCTATAATGATTACCTCTAATCCAAATACAGCTCCAGCCAAAGGGGTTCCAAATACAGAAGCAAATCCGGCACTGATACCTATCAATACCATTACCTGATGGTCATGGCGCGAAAGATGAAGGAACTTTGAAAATTGGTCGGCAATAGCTCCTCCCATTTGAACCCCGGTACCTTCACGCCCTGCAGAGCCTCCAAAAAGATGGGTAAGTACTGTTCCTATATATACCATAGGAGCCATCTTAAATGGAATAATATCTCGTGGAGAACGGATTTCCTCAATCAAAAAATTATTTCCTCTGGATGCAGAACCTGCCCAATAATGATACATCGCTCCAATAAGAAATCCAGCTAAAGGAAGTAAAGCTATAATCCATAGATGTCCTTCACGATAGTTTGTCGCCCAACTCAATGAGAGCAATAAAAGAGCAGACGCACTACCAATGAATACTCCTGCCAACGCTGAAAGAACAAACCATTTCACTAAATAAACGAGCAAAGGAAACTGCTCAAACTTCATCCATCTTTTAAACTCCATAATGTTACCTGAAAAAATACTACCAAAAATTGACTGCAAAAATACGATTATTACTAAAATAGGACAATGTTTTTAACTATTTTCACCGCTACTGAAGAAACAGTAAGAGCCTATCAATAAAATACCCAAAGAGAAATCAAACACTGCCAAAAAGACAGCAGCCTATGCTTTATAGACTTGAATCATCTTTATCCATTCTGAATGAATCATTACGCAGCCTTCTTCCTTCATAAAGTAGCAAGAGCCACTCTGTTCATACAGATGAATTATACGAAGTTTAGATCCGTTGATAATCTACCGCCTTGAAGTAATCCCTATAAAAACAAAACTGTTCCCCGGCTCACGCCGAGGAACAGCCACAACACAAACACAAAATAAAACACGACAAAACTACTAAAGACAAATAGCTATCTATGCAAGATAGAAACTCTTTCTTATATTCACATACAATGATTGAGTATTCACCATTTGCCCCGTTATTATATAACACTATTACATGTATTTTTGTTCATACGTTACATGTTTTTTATTTCATACTAAATTGGATTATTGAACTCCTATTTCACGAAGGTGCACTTGCCAATTCCAAGCAGAACGCAATGTATCTTCAATAGTCGCTTCAGCCTTCCACCCCAATTCATTGTTGGCAAAAGTCGGGTCAGCCCAAACTTTCACGATATCTCCTTGACGGCGACCAACAATCTGATAATTCAATTTCACACCAGTTGATTCTTCAAAAGTATGAATCAATTCAAGAACAGAAAGCCCACGTCCAGTACCAACATTGAACACTTCTACTTTTTCCTTCTGCTTACCTTCCAAGATACGATTCATTGCAATAACATGAGCCTTAGCCAAGTCAACTACATAAATATAATCACGAATACAAGAACCATCAGGAGTATCATAATCATCACCAAATACACTCAGCTTTTCACGGATTCCCATAGCAGTCTGAGTTAAATATGGAATCAAGTTCTGAGGAACACCATTAGGCAATTCACCAATCAATGCAGATGGATGAGCACCAATAGGATTAAAATAACGAAGCAAAATAGCACGAATAGGAGAACCTGAAGCAATTGTATCGCAAATAATTTCTTCATTTACCTGCTTAGTGTTACCATAAGGGGACTCTGCTGTCTTTATTGGAGCAGATTCTGTTACAGGTAATACATCAGGCTGACCATATACAGTACATGAAGAAGAAAAGATGATACCAGACACATTATGTTTAGGCATCAATTCCAATAAATTAATCAACGATACCAAATTATTACGATAATACATCAAAGGCTTTTCCACCGATTCACCTACAGCCTTACTTGCAGCAAAATGAATCACACCCTGTATGCCTGGATATTTTGTAAATACAGCATCCATTCCTTCATAATCAAGGCAATCTACCTTTTCAAATGCAGGACGAATACCTGTGATCTGTTCGATGCTATCTACTACTTCTACGCGGGAATTAGATAAATTATCTACGATAATTACCTCATAACCACTATTCTGAAGTTCCACTACGGTATGTGAACCAATATATCCGGTTCCACCTGTTACCAAAATTCTTTTTTTCATCGTACTTAAAATTTAATTTGCATGTACAAATGTAAAACATTTATTGAAAAGTCCATCAATAGGACTTTATTAATTTATCCTAATCCGAATAAAACAGCAAGTCCTTTGTCCACACCAGAGAACCCCATGAAAGCCATAGCTAACAAACCTGCTGTAATCAAAGCAATAGACATGCCTCTCATACCCTTAGGGATATTCACCAGACTCAACTGCTCTCGTATTCCGGCAAAGATAATCAAAGCCAATGCAAAACCTAATGCTGTTGAGAAAGCATAAACTACACCAGTAAGCAAATCATAATCTTTCTGAATAACCAAAATGGTCACACCCAAAATACAACAGTTGGTTGTAATCAACGGCAAGAATACACCTAAAGCCTGATATAATGAAGGAGACACTTTTTTAAGAATAATTTCCACCATCTGCACCAATGCTGCAATCACCAAGATGAAAGCTATGGTCTGCAAATATCCTAAACCAAAAATATCAAGTACAAACTTTTGAATTACATAAGTAACGATAGTCGCCAAGGTCAATACAAAAGCTACAGCAGCTCCCATACCCATAGCGGTCTCTACCTTCTTAGATACTCCTAAAAAAGGACAGATACCCAAGAACTGCGACAACACAATGTTGTTTACAAATATAGCTGTTATAAATATCAATATATATTCCATAATCTTATCTGTTTTTTAGGAGTTAAGCTTTTTTCAGTCTGTTTACAATAGCGATAAGATAGCCCAATACAATAAATGCACCTGGAGCCAATACGAAGATCAACATTCCATATTCTTCGGGCATAATGGCAATATCAAACAACTTACCAGTACCCAAGAATTCACGCACACCGCCCAGCAAAGTCAGAGCAATGGTAAATCCGAGTCCCATACCCAAACCATCAAAGAATGACGCAATAGCATTATTCTTTGCAGCAAAAGCTTCTGCACGCCCCAATAAGATACAGTTTACTACAATCAACGGAATAAACAACCCCAATGTAGCATAAAGAGCAGGGACATAAGCCTGCATCATCATCTGAAGCAAAGTCACGAATGAAGCGATAACCACAATAAAGATAGGAATACGCACCATGTCAGGAACAATACGTTTAATCAATGAGATAACCACATTTGAGCAAACCAACACAAAAAGTGTAGCCAATCCCATGCCCATACCATTAATAGCTGAAGAGGTAGTTCCTAGAGTAGGACACATACCCAGCAGAAGTACAAAAGTAGGATTTTCTTTTATAATCCCATTCATCAAGACTTTAAAATTATTCATAAGTATGTTCCTCCTTTATTTTGTTTCAACATTTGCAGAATCTGCTGGTGCAGCATGATAAGTAGCACCGGTAGTACCATTAACAGCAGTATTTTCTCCCGACTGGTTTTTATAAGCCGCATAAGCATTGTTGACAGCATTCAAGAATGCTCTTGAAGTTATAGTAGAAGCCGTAATCGCATCAATCTGTCCACCATCCTTGCTTACGACAAGAGGTTGTTCTCCCGGATTCTTTCCAGTGATATCACCCTTTGCACCTTTTTTAAACCAATCTGCAGCTTTCGAACCTAGCCCTGGAGTTTCTGCATGGCTCAACAATGAATAGTCTATAATATTCCCCTCATTATCAAAACCGACCAACACTTTAAGAGCGCCTCCAAAACCATTGGACAAAGATTCTACAGCAGCCCCGATAGGCTGTCCTTCTTTTGTTGCCTTATAAATTTTATAAGAAGCTCCTTCCACTTCAATTTCTTCCGGATCTTCTGCAGGGTTATTGTCAAAACCGGGAACAACCACTGCAATCGCATCACTCAATGTCTTTGCATTAGCTTGAGCAATAGGTTCGGCTGTAATATCATTCACCCAACCCAACAAAGCACCTGCCACTACTGAAAAACCAGTAAGCGACAAGACCATATTCTTTAAAGATGATTCTAGTTTTTTCATTTCTTTACTACCTCCCCAAAACGTTTAGGTTTACAATATGTGTTAATCAGCGGAGTAAATGCATTCATGATAAAG
This sequence comes from Phocaeicola sp., assembly GCA_029257865.1. Lineage (GTDB taxonomy): Bacteria > Bacteroidota > Bacteroidia > Bacteroidales > Bacteroidaceae > Phocaeicola. The sequence continues at coordinate 13,542 of JARIAN010000046.1, read as the reverse complement.
ATAGCAAATGACATTCCTTCTGGATAAGCCCCAAAGAGACGAATCACTACAGTAAGGAAACCAATAGCTACACCATAAATAAGCATTCCTTTATGATTCATTGGAGATGTTACATAGTCTGTTGCCATAAAAATAGCACCCAACATCAAACCTCCAGTAAATAAATGTGCCACAGGAGAAGCATATTGAACAGGATTAACCAAGTGCATCAAACCTGAGAACACCAATACTGTAGCCAAAATTGATATAGGAATATGCCAAGAGATAATTTTTTTCCACAACATATAAACCAATCCTAACAGCAAAGCCAAAGCACTTACCTCACCGATACAGCCTGGATTATTACCCAAAAACAAACTCATCGTATCAGGAAGTTGGCTCAACGCCTGAGTGTCACCATGCACTGCCATCTTCATCAGAGCCAATGGAGTGGCAGCTGTTTCTGCATCGGTATAGCTGGTAAGCTGACCAACCACAGGCCATGAAGTCATCTGTACAGGGAAAGATATCAAAAGGAAGATACGTCCCACCAAAGCCGGATTGAACGGATTACATCCCAATCCTCCAAAAGTCATCTTGCCAATACCGATAGCTACCAGTGCCCCGATAATGATAATCCATAAAGGTAAGTTGGATGGCAAGTTGAAAGCCAACAACAAACCAGTTAGCGCAGCCGAACCATCCATAATGGTGGTACGTTCACGCTTCAACAAAAATTTTGTGATTGCCCATTCAAAGAACAAGCAAGAAAGAACTGAAGTCAATGTAACTACAACAGCTCCCAGGCCAAACATATAGAATGATACCAGCAAGGCAGGAATCAAAGCTATAATCACGCCATACATGTTTTTCTGTACGCTATCGCCACTGTGTACGTGGGGAGATAATGATACAATTAATTTATTTGCCATACGAATTTTCAATTATTTTTTAGCATTACGTGCGCGGATAATAGCGCCTACCTTACCTTTTCCTAAACGAATATAATCCAACATCGGACGATGAGAAGGACATGTAAACTGACATGAGCCACATTCTATACATGACATAATCATTTCCTGTTCTACACGTTCCCAATCTCCATGAGCCGAACAAGTAGCCAATAAGAATGGTTCCAGGCCCATAGGACAAGCACTTACACATTTTGCACAACGAATACAAGGCTGAGGTTCTGCACGTCTTGCTTCTTTGTCGTTCATAATCAATACACCTGAACTACCTTTGCAAATCGGCACTTCTGTGTTGGCCAATGCTTTACCCATCATAGGGCCACCACCGATTACCTTTCCTGTATCTTCGGGAAGGCCTCCGGCCGCATCAATCAACTGACTCATTGGAGTACCCATACGTGTCAAGAAGTTAGACGGATTTTTTAATGACTTTCCAGTAACAGTTACTACACGTTCAAACAAAGGTTTACTCTTCTGTACAGCTTCATACACCGCATAAGCAGTACCCACATTCTGTACCACTGCACCTACATGAATAGGAATAGCAGGAGGTGCAGGCACTTGGCGGCCGATAACTGCATCAATCAACTGCTTTTCACCTCCTTGAGGGTATTTCACCTGAAGAGGAACAATTTCAACACCAGGATAAGAAACTGCTTTTTCTGTCATATGACGAATAGCATCCGGCTTGTTGTTTTCAATGCCGATATAAGCCTTGTTTACTTTTGCCCCTTTCATCAGGATTTGAACACCTACCAAGATTTCGTCTGCCTTTTCAAGCATCAAACGATGATCGGCTGTCAAATATGGTTCACATTCAACTGCATTAATGATAACACATTCGGCCTTGCACCCCGGAGGAGGCATCAGTTTAACATGAGTAGGGAAACAAGCTCCACCCATACCAACGACACCAGCATCCTTGATTTTCGCTACAATTTCTTCAGGAGTCAAGTTGCATTCTTTCACCAGTTCACTGCTACGATCAATGCTCTCTTCCCATTCATCACCTTCCACATCAATAAAGATAGCAGGCTTGCGGTATCCACTAGCATCAACCACTGCATCTACTTTGCTTACCTTACCTGATACAGATGAAAAAATAGGAGCTGAAACAAACCCACCTGCTTCTGCTATCTTGGTACCTACCTTTACGATATCACCTCTCTTTACTATAGCAGTTGCCGGAGCTCCAATATGCTGAGACAAAAGGAAAACAGCTTGTTTAGGGAGTGCAAGTGCCTCGATTGCTTTACTAGCAGATAATTTATTCTCTGCCGGATGAACTCCACCTATTCTAAAAGTCTTCACTGTAATATTTTATAATTTAGATTATACTTACTTATTAATTATTTTTCAGCAGAAGTTGGTTTTTCTTCTGAAGCTTCAGCTGGCTTAGATGCTTCAGCAGAAACCGGCTTAGCGACAGGAACTGCGGCTGGCTTAGACGCTTCGGCTGATACCGGTTTAGCAGCAGGAGCCGCCTCTCTCACTTTACGAGGAGGAAAATTTACTGCTATAATAGCATTTTGAGGACATTCAGTTTCACACTTTCTACATGATTTACATTTATCTGGATCAATATAAGCCAAATTATTTTCCAATGTAATAGCCCCAAATGGACAGGTCTTCACACATTTACCACAACCAATACAAGCGGTTTCGCAAGCTTTGCGGGCAACAACACCCTTATCCTTATTCATACATTGTACATATACACGACGATTGTTCTTTCCCTTCGGACGAATTTCGATAATGTTTCTCGGACAAGCCTTAGCACAAGCACCACAAGCAGTACACTTCGATTCATCTACCTCAGGAAGACCTGTTTCAGGATTGATACTGATGGCACCAAATTGGCAAGCACTTACACAGTCACCACATCCCAAACATCCAAAAGTACATCCACTTTCACCTCCATAAGTAGCATTGGCAACAGCACAAGAACGAACACCGTCATACTCGGTAATACGTGGACGATTCGCACAAGTACCGTTACATCTCACCACAGCCACCTTGGGTTCTGAAGCCACAGCCTCAAATCCTAAAATCGAGGCAACCTTTTCCATTACAGGCTGACCTCCTACTGGACACATCTTGCCCTCTAGAGAACCTGCTTTCACACATGCAGCAGCAAAACCCGAGCAACCCGGATAACCACATCCTCCACAGTTGGCCTGTGGCAACACTTCACTCACTTGAGCAATGCGAGGGTCTTCATACACAGCAAACTTCTTTGAGGCCGCATACAAAATGACAGCGGCTACCAAACCAATGGCACCCAATGAAATTACTGCAATCAAAATTAAATTCATAAAGATATAAAGTTAGTTTAATTAATATTGATAGTTTCAAGCGTAAACATAAAGTTCTTACTGATCTTATTTCTAAAACAATAAACCAGCAAATAATAAGGAATAAGAGACGTTAGCGCAAACAATGCAGAAACAGACTCATCTCCCCCAGTGAGATGAAGCGACAATACTAACACAAGAAACAATACAACAAAAGGAAGCACAAAAGCCAAACATACTGCTTTCATACCCATCGAAGTTGTTCCCACAATCATTACATGCTCACCTATTTTACAAGGGACAGCATGCACATTATATACATCAATTATTTTCTCCTTCGTATCTGAAGCACTACAGTGACCTTTTACACTACAAGCAGAGCAAGCAGAATTTTGGACAATCCTCACTTTTAAATGAGTACCATTGATGTTTTCCACAATACCTAGATGTTTTATCTTATTCGCCATGTTTTGTAAACTACGCATTACAAATTCTAGACAAATGTACTATAAATATTGTTTCATTGAATACCTAATAATCATTTTTCACCTTAAAAAAAGTAAAAAACGAATTTCTCAAACATAAAAGGACAAGCTACAAGTACCTATTGGGGGGATCAGTTTCTTTTTTTATAAAAAACAATCTGCAGCCAAGCGACCCATTTTACAGTAGCCGTTTGAACTACAGATTGCAAAGTCTTCCTAAATCAACAAGGAATAAGTACCCGATTCAACTACATCATACTTTTATCAAAGCCGTGTGCTGCCAAATTCTTATTCAACTTTTGAAAAGCCGAACGAATTCTTTTCACCACAGTACACTGCTTTAAGCCTGTAGCCACCGCAATTTCATGGTAGGTCATCTTTCGCCAAAAACGCATTTCAACTAAAACCCTACTCTCTTCGGGCATAAGTGACAAAGCCTTTTCCACTTCACGAAGCAGTAACTCATGACTTGGTGAAAAAGCCTCATCCACTCTCCACAAATTCTGTTCATCCTCTAAAAGGACCAATCGTTTAGGCTTACGATTCATACTACGTACATAATTGACAGCTAAAGTATGTACCCAAGCAGCAAGGTCTCCGGAATGAAACCGATGATTTTGTAATTTAGCCAACACATGAATCAGAATATCTAGACTTAAATCATCCAGATCTGATTCGTTTACATAAAATCTAATACTCTGATTAATAACTGATAAACAAAAAAGACTTAAAGCCCTATTGGCCTCTTTATCTTCTTGTTCATAATGTGCAGCAAAAAAATCAATTGCATTATCCATTAAGGTGAAACTTTAAATGATAGCATCATACCAATGCTTCAATACTAAACAAACAGTAACGATAATCGTTCTACAAGAGAAAGATACTACTAGGAATATTTCATCTAGCAGTAAGGAACAGAGAGAATAAATCCCTCTACACACTATAAAAACCATAAAGAAGATATGGTCTACTTTTTATTTCTCATTAACTATAAACAATGATATTTTTACCTTGCTTGTTGTAGTATCAACTGCACACTTATTCCCCACAACAAAACAACACAGATTTCCGATATAAAATAACGCTACAGGTCAACAGGTTTAATAATTATTCGGTAAATATACAATTTATTTGTGTATCTATGCCTATTTATTTAATTATATGCACAATAAGCAGTTCATTTTTCATTTATTTCACTGAGATATACTTATTTTTAAACAAAAAGGGTGAATTTATCAAATTCACCCTTTCTCTTAACATTATATTCTGGATATCATCAGTCATTCCATAAATCCAAACGATTCTTTTGTGCTTCCTTCAAGGACACCATTTGCATTTTACGCTCTTTACTATTTTCCCGCAATAACTGATACTCCTTTTCTTGCTCTTCAGCAAAGCTCACCCTCAGTTCGGGATTCATCAATCTAGCTGCAACAGAAGCATTTTGCGAAGCATCTTTCATATAAATTACCGGGGCATGATATACCGGAGATATTTTTAAAGCCGTATGAAGTTTGGATGTTGTAGCACCACCTATCAATACAGGAATATCCAATCCTGCACGCTCCATTTCAGCCACCACATGCACCATTTCCTCCAGCGAAGGAGTAATCAGTCCACTAAGTCCTACAATATCTACCTTTTCACGAATAGCCGTTTCAACAATCTTATCTGCCGGAACCATCACACCTAAATCTACAATTTCGTACCCATTGCAAGCCATGACAACTCCCACAATATTCTTTCCTATATCATGTACATCCCCTTTTACGGTAGCCAGAAGCACTTTTCCCGCCGATGCAGCACCTTCAGTTTTATCCGCCTCGATATATGGCTGAAGTACTGCCACCGCCTTCTTCATGGTACGAGCCGTCTTAACCACCTGCGGCAAGAACATCTTTCCAGCACCAAAAAGATCTCCCACATGATTCATTCCTGCCATCAACGGTCCTTCAATAATGTTTACCGCATGAGAATAGCTAGCCAAAGCTTCATGCAAGTCCTCTTCCAAAAAGTCACCAATACCTTTTACAAGAGCATACTGCAAGCGCTCTTCTACTGTAGTACCTTCACGCCAAAGCAAATGAGACACAACTGCAGCCTGTGGCATACCTTCCTTTTCCGCTTTCAAGCATTCCGCCGTTTCAATCAATCGCTCCGCCGCATCTTGCCTACGATTCAACACTACATCCTCAATACGCTCTAAAATATCAGTTGGGATATCCGAGTAAAGCACCGAAGACGATGGATTGACAATTCCCATATCCATTCCTTCCTGAATAGCGTGGTACAAAAAAACCGCATGCATTGCTTCACGAATATAATTGTTTCCACGGAAAGAAAAAGAGAGATTACTTACTCCGCCACTGATATGAGTTCCAGGAAGATTTTTCCGAATCCATCCTGTAGCCTTGATAAAATCAACTGCATAATTATTGTGTTCTTCCATTCCCGTAGCCACTGCCAACACATTTGGGTCAAAAATAATATCTTGCGGACGGAAGCCCACTTGCTCTGTCAATATACGATAAGCACGATAACAGACCTCAATCTTGCGTTCATAAGTGTCCGCCTGTCCTTTTTCATCAAAAGCCATCACTATAACCGCTGCACCATATCGTTTCACAGCACGTGCATGAGCCACAAAGACTTCCTCACCCTCTTTCAAGGAGATGGAATTGACCACACATTTACCTTGTACGCATTTCAATCCTGCCAGAATAACCTCCCATTTCGAAGAGTCTATCATTATAGGCACACGAGAAATCTCCGGCTCGGAAGCTAAAAGATTCAAAAAGACAGTCATCTCTTCTGTAGCATCCAGCAAGCCATCGTCCATATTGACATCAATGACCAAAGCACCGTCTTCTACCTGCTTTCGAGCAATAGTCAATGCTTCCTCATATTTCTTCTCATTGATTAAACGAAGGAATTTCCTTGAACCAGCTACATTACAACGCTCACCCACATTCACAAACTTCACCTCCGGAGTAAGTTCCATCTGTTCCAACCCCGACAGACAAAGAAAAGGTGCAGGTGCAACCGGCACATGAGGCTCCGCACCTTTCAGCAGTTCTGCATAGCGAGCGATATACTCTTCGGTAGTGCCACAACACCCACCAATAATATTTACCAAATGATGATCAATATATTCTTTCACTTCGGCAGCCATCTCTTCAGGAGTCTGGTCGTATTCCCCCATACTATTAGGAAGTCCGGCATTGGGATAAGCACTAATATAATAAGGTGCCTTACGTGCCAGTTGCTCTAAAAACGGTTTCAACTGACGTGCACCAAACGAACAATTAAGTCCAATAGAAAAAATATCAGCATGCTGCACCGAAGCCAGAAAAGCATCAAGGGTTTGTCCAGATAAAGTACGTCCGGCGATATCAGAGACAGTGACAGAAAGCATCAAAGGTACTTTCCGCCCAGTCTTTTCCATAGCCATTTCAGCCGCACAAATAGCTGCTTTAGCATTCAAGGTGTCAAAAATAGTTTCAATGAGCAGGGCATCTACCCCTCCCTCCAGCAATGCTTCCATCTGCTCTAGATAAGCAGCCTGCAATTCATCGAAAGTCAAAGCGCGGAAAGCCGGATTGTTGACATCCGGACTCATAGAGCAAGTTTTGTTGGTAGGCCCTACCGAACCTGCTACAAAACGAGGTTTGGATGGATCTTTCCGGGTAAACTCATCGGCCACTTTGCGAGCCAGCCTAGCAGCTGCGAGATTAATCTCACGGCAGAACGGCTGCATCTGATAATCGGCCATCGACACAGAAGTCGCATTGAATGTATTTGTCTCAATAATATCCGCCCCTACCGCCAAATATTTACGATGGATTTCTTCCACCACATCCGGGCGCGTAAGGCACAGCAAGTCGTTATTCCCTTTCAACTGACCAGTTACATGGTGAAAGCGCTCTCCACGAAAATCCTGTTCCGAAAGATGATAACGTTGTATCATCGTACCCATCGCCCCATCAAGCACCAGGATACGTTCTTGTATTAGTTTTTGTAGCATAGTTTAGTTTTTGTATCAATTACCGTTTGAACATACGGTCCATCATACGCTTATCATCCTTCTCCTTCAAAGACTCACGCTTATCATATTGCTTTTTACCTTTAGCCAAAGCTACCACCACCTTAGCCAAGCCCTTTTCGTTAATAAACATACGAGTAGGAACAATGGTAAACCCGGTCTCGCGAGTACCTCTCTCCAACTTACGCAACTCCTTCTTGGTGAGCAGCAGCTTGCGGTCTCGGCGAGATGCATGATTATTATATGAGCCATAGAAATACTCTGCCACATGCATATTCTTTACCCACAATTCACCCTTGGCAAAATAACAAAAAGTATCTACCAGACTAGCCTTTCCCTGACGGATAGACTTGATTTCAGTACCAGTAAGCACTATTCCGGCCGTATAAGTATCTATAAACTCATAGTCGAATGAAGCTCGCTTATTCTTTATATTAATATTATTACTAGTTGGTTTCATCAGTTTAATATTACAGATAATTTAATTTATTAAATACAAACCCTATTATACTTGGACATAACAAAATAATGATAGTAGCCAGCACAGCAAACGAACTCTGTTTTTCTTCTTTCAGCTGAAGCAAACGACGTCCCCCCTCGAAAGCCACTACAATTGTATAAATCTGCAAAATCCAACGTAATATCATAATGGCAAAAAGAGCACTGAATATATTCAGAACAAAGATCACCACCATTGAGTATCCTACAAATACCAGCATCGTATCACGAGGTATGTCAATTTTCAACCATTTCCAAGCGAGTGACTTCAACAAATCCACCGCCAGGAAATATCCGCCAAACAACGATACTGCCACGGCACAACACTGTGTCAAGGCCACTTGAAACACCTCCGCACTCATTCCTTTACCTATAAAAGCACCTATAAAAGTGGTCATGCCACATAAACCTATTAAAGGATACACAAAAGAGGAAACCACTTTTTTCGCCTCTTCTTCCTCTATAATTTCAGCCCAAGCTTTACTTGGAGCCGACAATAAGGAAATTACTCTTTGAAATAATTCTCTATAGTTCAATGTTATACTCTTTTTGTTTCACTTAAATTCGAATCGCAAATGTATAAAAAATATACGAAACAACTCCTATTTTACAATACGTTTTTAGAAAGCAGCCCCCAGACCTACACTGACTAAAAAGGCTGTAGAAACTCCATGAGCATCTACAGCCTTCCATATATGAATCAAGAGAACTCTTGCTTTACCCGATTCGCTTCAACTTATTTGGCTTCAAACAACTGATATTCAACATAGGCCTCTTCCTTGTTTTCCGGTTTAACAGCAGGGCGATTGAATAACTTTGTTTTGTCATAAATAACCTTTATTTTTTTAGCCTCTTTAATTTGCGAAATATTTCTAATATCTAAATAACACCATTCCGCATTAGCACCACCATATTTCTGTTGAAACTCATCCTCCTTATTTTCCTCAATACCATCTATTGTATAACTTGCATACAATAGCAATTCCTTATCCTTTGAAAGTTCTTTTCCTTCTTTAGTATAAAAATGCAAGTGATGCTTTTTCAACTCTTCTGTTAACTTATCTTTTGTATTTACATCATTAGGAATTGGGTAAGATATAGGCAATAGCAAATATTGATTCTTTTTATCCCACACAGCACCTTTACCGTTATGCATATCATCAATTATATTAAAAGATACGGTATTTGACAATTTCTGTTCTTCACTTTGAGTACGAACATCATATTTTGTCAAATATAAAGGATCCCCTAACATAGTAATATTAAATGAATTATCCTGCTCATTATATAGACTAGTGTCATATTGCAAAGGTACTTGTGCAAACTCACGACCTTTTACATCTGGAACAATCATTTTTTCCGGTCGATATTTTACACCAGCCTGATCTACAAAATAAGTATCTACACCCATATATCCACTCTCCACCTTCAGGATAGGCGCACCCTGAGCTGTAGTACTATTCTCCCCATCCAAACAGGAAGTAAATCCAACTGTTGTCATTACGGCAGCCAGCAAGGCGGCCCATTTCATTTTTTTCATGTTCTTCATTTTTATTTGTTATTTACTGATTTTTCTTTCTTTTCCGATAGAATGAAACTTTATACCAAATACTGCATAGGTTATTCGATTTTTTTCTCTTTTTTGCCCCTCCAACATACCAAAAGACATAAAAACACAATGACATTTTGTTTGAACCAACTTCAAACAGAATGTCATCACCTCTTATTATTGTTCAATTTCTGCAAACTGCTCTAGATGTTCATCCACATACTGAGCCACACAAGCAGTCACTTCCTCTTCCATATCCATGAAAGCCTCCTCCAGTTCATCAAAAGCTTCATATTGTTCATACATGGCCATAAACTCCTCTTCAGTACATTCCTTTTCCAAATCAGCACGATTGGCCACAAAAATTTCACGAGCCTCATAAACCAGTTTTGAAAACTTCTTGGCTCCAAATAACCTCATGGCACGAGCAAAAGGATTGTCGAAAATATAAGGCCCGTATCCGTTTTGAATAAGCTGGATAAAACCACCTTCATTTACTTCTTCACAAAAAAAATGATATCCCAGCAACGTATGCTGATATCCATTGAGCAAAGGCATGGTCTCCGAGTTAATTTCCCCTTTAATTACCTCCAAATACTTATTTATAAAGACTTGCAAGAATTCGTCCATTCCTTCTCCTGCCCCCTTGCGCAAATCAGCATCTAATATTATAATTTTTTTTGACTCCATGAATACATTTATAATTTAATTAATTTTCGATGCAAACATACATAAAAAAATGATAGCATAGCCTATAAAGTTTCGAAAAACAAATATCATAAACCACCCTGCATTAATTTAGATATATTAACGCCATAAACCATTAATTTTATTTGAATATACTTACATTTGCAAAGTTAATGGTTCGCTATTATATATCATGCGACTAAAAGGGAATCAGGTGAAAATCCTGAACAGACCCGCTGCTGTAAACTCTGTGCAACGTCATATCACAGCACTTTATATCAACAAAAAGTGCGGTCACTGTTTATTTTGTAAATGGGAAGGCGATATGAAACTATAGGAGAAAGTCAGAATACCTGCCATTGATTGTGTGTACTAACACAAAGTCATTACTTCCGTGGAATGAAGGAGATGACAGCGAATTCTTTTACACAACTGATTTATATCTGCATAACAGCAAAATACTACGATGTATTTTCAGTAGCTGCTTCGTATACTCTGATATATAGTTAAGACACCTTACAAAAACAGGTATACAAGTAGTAAAAATATAAAAAAGAAAAGTCTGTTGCTTGCCATAATCCATTACAGAGGTAATTCACAAACAAACTGAAATTCTTTTTTTTAAACAACAGATATGAACAAAAAAACAAAACAAGCAACAAAGTTATTGCTGATAAGTTGCTTTATTGGTATCACTAGTTGTGACAACCAATTACCAAGTCTAACAGACGAAAAAACAAACAATTCACGTACTCAAACCAGCCTGCTTCAAGAAGTTGGTTATAAAGCTGATAGTTTGGCTTTAGTTGCATTTTATAAATCAACAAACGGCAACAATTGGAGTACCAAAACCAACTGGTTAGAAAAAAACACTCCATTAAAATTGTGGTATGGAGTAAGAACAGAAATCGTCAATGGCGAAGAGCGAGTAGTAGCCCTCCGGTTGGGCGGAAACAAACTTTCCGGTGAATTGCCCACCGAAATAGGTCAGCTTAACGCACTGAAGGAGTTGATGTTGTCCGACAATTACAAACTGGGAGGAACAATTCCTGAAGAATTCTACAACTTGAAAGAACTGAAAGTATGGAAAATGAGATTTACAGACATACACGGAAGTCTATCTCCCAAAATTGGGAATCTCACTGCCATTGACACTCTTGACTTATGGGGAGCTCCTTGGGATCTGACCAAGCCACACTACATTAAAAAAGATGAAAACACTCTGCTGACAGGAGAAATTCCTTCCGAAATCTGCAATCTAAAAAACGCAAGATACATTGTATTAGGAAGAAATAAGTTTACAGGAGAAATCCCTCAAGAAATAGGTGAATTGAATAATCTTACTTACCTTGACATTGCAAGATGTAAATTGTCAGGCAAACTGCCTTCTTCAATAGGGAAACTGACTAAACTTGAAACCTTGTTTGTCGCTGGCAACGATCTTTCGGGTGAACTTCCTGAAGAAATGGGAAACATGACCTCACTTAAAGAGTTCTATGGCAACGAAAATAAATTCTCGGGCGCCATTCCTTCTTCTTTGTCAAACCTTAAGAAGCTCCTTCGACTCTCTTTAAGCGACAACCACTACTCGGGCACACTGCCTGACGTACTGGCTAAAATAGGCAGTTTGGGACTCCTTTACCTGGAAAACAACCAGTTTGAAGGAGAAATCCCCCCGGCATTGGGAGGAGAAAACCAGCCTCACCTCATCACTGTTGACCTGTCAAACAATAAACTGACCGGGGAAATGCCTCCCAAGGTGGCTCATCCATATATTGTAGACGGAATAAACTATGGTGTAGTATATACTACTTTCAAAGTAGAGGGAAACCAAATTAAACCCTAACCGGACTATCCACCGATTAGTCATTCCATATTATGCCGGACCATTTCCATAGCTTATATCCGGCATAATATATCATTTACAAAATATCTAAAAACTATCTTGCAATGAAAAAAATCATATTACGCAAAAGCATACTAGCATCAATAAGTCTGATATTCAGCCTATTTCCCTTTTTTAGTCTTGTTTCCTGCTCTGACGATAACGAACCTGCCACACAGCATAAGCCTGAGACTCCAAATTCGGAAGGAGATACCCCCGTTACCTACGAACAGTTTGAGGGATACATGTTCGTTCTGGACCCAAGCCAAAAGCCTACTCTCGGAGGATATGAAGCTGAAAGAAATGTACCGCCTGCCAAGTTAATGAGTATATCCCGCGAATATAGCTTTACAACTGATATCCTAAAAGACAACAATCTTAACATCAACCTAGGTTTTGAATGCAAATTGCAGAAAATAGGAAGTTATCTGATAGTATTCGCCCACTATAAAGACATAAAGGAAGATAACCTTCCCTCAAAAATCACAGTAATAAGAGCAAAAGACCTACACAAAGAACGGGAAGTAGAATACATGCTGGATGAATACGAATATCTAGACTTCATGTTTGCCACGTCAGACAAAAGAGTGATATACGGATTATACGATTCTGAAATACATAGCTTTGACCTTGAGACAAAAGAAAAAAAACAGGCTACAACAATAAACTATAATTGGCGTACTGTAGCTGTAGATCAGAACGGCTGCCTACTGATGGGCAAAGAAAATATTTTGAGCAAATATGATTCAGAAAAATTCACAGAAAAAGCACAGGTCAGCCTACCTGAAACTTTTGATAGAATCTATCAGTTGAATGACGACTATGTATTAGCTACAGCTAAAAATAATTACCTGATTTCAACCTCAGAGATGAAAATAATAGCACAGTTTAACCTGCCTAAAAATGTATCTGTCAAAGATTTAATATACGACAAAAAAGGAAATCGGATATTTGTCCCTGGGAAAGATAAGACAAAAAACAGAATCTACAACATGTGTTTCAACAATAAAGACCCCCAATTAACCGAATTTTACATTATTCCACCCAAAGACATCAATATGGATAAAACCAATATTGGGAATGCCAAATTGGGGATAAACCCAGACACATACGATTTGTATATAGCAAACATACAAGACCAATATATACTTG
>JARIAN010000026.1 GCA_029257865.1 Phocaeicola sp. | reverse complement strand
AGCTTGCTCAGAAAGCGAGCTCTGTCCACAATATACCGGATGTGAGTACCCTCTCCTATACTTCCTTTAGAGTCGCTGGCATGGATTCTGAAAGTAAGTTTTCTTCCGTCTACTTCTTCCAGTACGGCAGTAGCAGCAATTTCTTCTCCCATTCCAGACGGTTTGATATGAGAAGTCTGAATCATAGCCCCTACCGTAGTGCAGCCTTCCGGCAGGCTTTCTTTTACAGCGTTCATGGCTGCATTTTCCATAAGGGCCACCAATGCAGGGGTAGCAAACACTTCCATGTCGCCCGAGCCAAGTGCAAGTGCAGTATTGGCGGCAGTGACAGTGGTGTGACTGGTATAAGTCAATCCTTTTTCCATATTGATAAAGTTTAAAATGAATAGAAATCAAGATACGAAAGTCTGTGTAGAAGATTCATTCTGCAGGTCGTTTCCCGAAGGACGTTGATAGACTTTCAGTCCGAACTGTGGCAGGATGGCTATAAAATGGTCGAATATTTCGGCTTGCAGTGCTTCATATTTGTACCATTCCGTAGTGTTAGAGAAACAATAGACTTCTAGCGGCAGACCTTCAGGAGTAGGTTGCAGTTGGCGTACCATAATCATCATTTCCTGATGTATCATCGGGTGTTTTTTCAAATATTGCAGCAGATAGTTCCGCAGCACGTTCAAATTGACCTCACCCTGTGGTTGCTTCGCTGTTTCTTTGCTTATCCATCCCAAAGAAAGGAAGCGTTTGGTTTCTTCCGGGCTACAGAAATGAACAGTATTCATATCAATGAGGAGCGACCGTTTGATGCGTCTGCCTCCTGTTTCTCTCATCCCCCTCCAGTTTTGAAAAGAGTCGCTCACCAGGGCATAAGGTGGGATAGTGGTGATGGTCTTATCGAAGTTTCTCACCTTGACCGTAGTCAGCGAAACTTCCGTTACATCTCCGTCAGCATTATATTTAGGCATTGTAATCCAGTCGCCCGGTCGGAGCATATCATTGGCAGAGAGCTGCACTCCAGCCACCAGTCCCAAAATGCTGTCTTTAAAAATCAACATCAGCACGGCTGCCGAAGCACCCAGTCCTGCCAGAATGGAGGTGGCGTCTCGGTCAATCAGGATACTGATGATGACAATGACTCCAATGCCGATGGCAATTAGGTTGATCATTTGGTAGATACCTTTCAGCGGACGGTTTTTCAGCCGTTCGTGTTCGTTGGAGATTTCATAGAGCGAATTGAGAAACTGGCTGATAAGTCGTAATCCCGCGACGATGATATAGATGGTACATCCCTTTTGTATGATTGCGAGCAGATATGCCATATCCTTGAAGGCAAAAGGCAGTAAAATATACATTACAATGGGAGGGATGATGCGGCAGAAAGCCGTCAGCATTTCCTTGTTGAACAGATAATCATCCCATTTGGCTTTGGTACGTGTGGTAATCTTTTGTATAACTGGAATGAGGAAATGACGAAAAAGGCAGGTAATGAAATAAGTTACCAGCAAGATGCCTATCACCAGTATGAAGCGTGATGCCCAGTCTAAATCGGGCTGCGAACCGTTCAGCCGGTCAATCATGCGAGAAAATTCTTGATTAAATTCTTCCATAATAGTTCATATAGTATAAGTTATATAGGCAAAGGTATCATTTATTTGCATATAATCTAGTAAGAATTGCACATTTAGGTTGCCAACGTGCATTTTTCGGCCATATCGTTTTGTAGAACAAATGGTTTCATTAAATTTGCCGCCAGTTAATTACTAATACCAAAAATATTAATATAATGAGTTTGAAAATTGTCGTATTGGCAAAGCAAGTACCCGATACACGTTGTGTGGGGAAAGATGCCATGAATGCCGACGGAACAATCAACCGTGCGGCTCTTCCGGCTATCTTTAATCCGGAAGACTTGAACGCCTTGGAACAGGCACTCAGACTGAAAGACACACATCCGGGTTCTACAGTTACCATGCTGACTATGGGTCCCGGCCGTGCCGCAGAAATTATCCGTGAAGGTTTATACAGAGGTGCAGACAATGGATATCTGTTGACAGACCGTGCTTTTGCCGGTGCAGATACATTGGCCACTTCATACGCGCTGGCTACTGCCATCCGCAAGATTGGTGACTATGATATCATCTTGGGTGGACGTCAGGCCATTGATGGTGATACCGCTCAGGTAGGTCCTCAAGTGGCAGAGAAACTGGGATTGCCTCAGATTACATACGTGGAGGAGATACAGGAGGTGAAAGACGGTCGTATCCGTGTGAAACGCCATATCGACGGAGGTGTGGAAACCGTAGAAGGTCCGTTGCCTATCGTGCTGACCGTAAATGGCAGTGCAGCACCTTGTCGCCCTCGCAACGCCAAGTTGGTTCAGAAATACAAACGCGCTCTCGGTGCGCAGGAAAAGGCCGCCCTTGAAAAAGCCGGCACTGAACTTCCTTATGCATCGCTCTATGAAAGCCGCCCTTACCTGAATATTACGGAATGGAGTGTAGCTGATGTGAACGGTGATACCGCCCAGTGTGGTTTGTCGGGTTCGCCTACCAAGGTGAAGAAGATTGAGAACATCATCTTCCAGGCTAAGGAGAGTAAGACGCTGACCGGCAGCGATGCAGATGTAGAAAACTTGATTGTGGAACTTTTGGCTAACCATACTATCGGATAAGACTATGAATAATGTATTTGTATATTGTGAGATGGAAGGCGCTCATGTGGCCGATGTCAGTCTCGAACTTTTAACCAAAGGTCGTAAGTTAGCCGGCGAACTGGGATGTCAGCTCGAAGCAATCTGTGCCGGCTGCGACCTTGTAGGAGTAGAAAAACAAGTTTTGCCTTTTGGAGTAGACCGTGTACACGTGTTTGATGCTCCGGGGCTTTTCCCTTATACTTCTCTTCCTCATACTTCTATTCTTGTAAATCTCTTCAAGCAGGAAAAACCTCAGGTGTGCTTGATGGGGGCTACGGTTATTGGCCGTGATTTGGGGCCTCGTGTGTCTTCAGCCTTGACCAGCGGTCTGACTGCCGACTGTACTCAGCTGGAGATTGGCAGTCATGAAGACAAGAAAAACGGGGTGACTTACGAGAACCTGTTGTATCAGATTCGTCCTGCTTTTGGTGGCAACATCGTGGCTACCATCATCAATCCTGAACACCGTCCTCAGATGGCAACCGTGCGTGAAGGGGTGATGAAGAAAGAAATCTTAGACGAAAACTACCAGGGAGAGGTGATTCGTCATGACGTAGCCAAGTTTGTTCCTGAAACAGACTATGTAGTGAAAGTGATTGACCGTCATGTAGAAAAGGCCAAACATAATCTGAAAGGTGCTCCTATCGTGATTGCCGGTGGTTATGGTATGGGGTCTAAGGAAGGTTTCGATATGTTGTTTGAATTGGCCAAGGAACTGCATGCAGAAGTGGGAGCCAGCCGTGCTGCGGTAGATGCCGGATTCTGTGAACACGACCGCCAGATTGGACAGACCGGTGTAACTGTTCATCCTAAACTGTATATCGCTTGCGGTATCTCTGGGCAGATTCAGCATATTGCCGGTATGCAAGATGCAGGTATCATCATCTCTGTAAACAATGATGAGAATGCTCCTATCAACGCTATCGCTGATTATGTAATCAACGGAACAGTGGAAGAAGTGATTCCGAAAATGATTAAGTACTACAAAAAGAACAGTAAGTAATGGCTAATTTTTATACAGAACATCCTGAATTGCGCTTCCATCTGAATAACCCGTTGATGGAACGTATCTGCGAACTGAAAGAACGCAGCTATAAAGATAAAGATGAATTTGACTATGCACCGCAGGATTTTGCCGATGCGATCGATTCTTATGATAAAGTGTTGGAAATTACCGGAGAAATTACCGGTGAGGTGATTGCACCCAATGCAGAGGGAGTGGACGAAGAAGGTCCTCACTGTGCAAATGGACGTGTGGAATATGCTTCGGGCACTAAACAAAACCTGGAGGCGATGGTGAAGGCCGGCTTGAACGGTATGACTATGCCTCGCCGTTTTGGTGGCTTGAACTTCCCGATTACTCCATATACAATGTGTGCGGAGATTGTGGCTGCTGCTGATGCCGGATTCGGTAATATCTGGTCGCTGCAGGATTGTATCGAAACTCTTTATGAATTTGGAAATGAAGACCAGCATAGCCGTTTCATCCCTCGTATCTGTGCAGGGGAAACAATGTCTATGGACTTGACTGAACCGGATGCTGGTTCCGACCTTCAGAGTGTAATGCTGAAGGCTACCTTTGATGAGGCTAACAACTGCTGGCGTCTGAATGGTGTGAAACGTTTTATCACCAACGGGGACGCTCATCTGCATCTGGTACTTGCCCGTTCGGAAGAAGGTACAAAGGACGGCCGAGGCTTGTCAATGTTTATCTATGACAAGAACGATGGTGGAGTGGATGTTCGCCGTATTGAGAATAAACTAGGTATTCATGGTTCTCCTACTTGTGAATTGGTGTACAAGAATGCAAAAGCTGAATTGTGCGGCGACCGCAAACTTGGTCTTATCAAGTATGTGATGGCATTGATGAACGGTGCTCGTCTGGGTATCGCCGCCCAGTCGGTAGGATTGAGCCAGGCTGCCTATAATGAAGCGTTGGCATACGCCAAAGACCGTAAGCAGTTCGGCAAGGCTATCATTGAGTTCCCGGCGGTATATGATATGTTGGCTACTATCAAGGCCAAATTGGATGCTGGTCGTGCATTGTTGTACCAGACTGCCCGTTATGTGGATATCTATAAGGCACTGGATGATATTGCCCGCGAGCGCAAACTGACTCTGGAAGAACGTCAGGAGCAGAAACGTTATGCTAAACTGGCCGACAGTTTTACTCCGCTTGCTAAGGGTATGAACTCTGAATATGCCAACCAGAATGCTTACGATTGTATTCAAGTGCATGGTGGTTCAGGCTTTATGATGGAATATGCTTGCCAGCGCATTTATCGTGACGCCCGCATCACAAGCATCTATGAAGGTACTACTCAGCTGCAGACTGTAGCTGCTATTCGCTATGTCACAAACGGTTCGTATGCTGCTACTCTGCACGATTTTGAACTGGTGCCTTGTGCTCCGGAGTTTGGAGGCTTCTTGAATCGTATCAAGGATATGACTCGTAAGTTTGAGGCTTGCACCAATGCCGTAAAAGATGCACAGAACCAAGAGCTACTCGATTTCGTTTCTCGTCGTCTGTATGAGATGGCAGCTGTTTGCGTGATGAGCCATTTGTTGTTGCAGGATGCTACAAAGGCTCCTGAAATGTTCGCTCAGTCACTGAATGTTTATGTGAATTATGCTGAAGCTGAAGTGGAAAAACACTTCAACTTTATCCGTAAGTTCCAGGCAGAAGAACTGGTTAGCTATCGCAAGTGATTGGGTATCTTGCTTAGGAATAAATCATAATGGATGGGGAAACCTTGCCGGAGATGTTTCTTTCCGGTAGGGAGTCCCCATCGGTGTATATGGAGGTTGGCTTAACCTTGTAATTGAACTTTAGGAGAATATGAAAGAAAAAGTGTTTTTTGTGAGTGGTATTGATACGAATATAGGAAAAAGCTATGCCACCGGTTATTTGGCAAGACAGTGGAATGAACAGGGTATTCGTACTATTACTCAGAAGTTTATTCAAACAGGAAATGTAGAGATTTCGGAGGATATTGAATTGCATCGCAGAATCATGGGTACCGGACTGTTGCCAGAGGACTGCAGCGGACTGACTATGCCGGAAATCTTTACTTACCCTTGCTCACCTCATTTGGCTGCCGAGATAGATCATCGTCCGATTGATTTTGACAAAATAGAGCAGGCCACTGCAGAGTTGAGTGCAAAATATGATGCTGTGTTGCTGGAAGGTGCCGGAGGTTTGATGGTTCCATTGGAGTTGGATTTCTTGACTATTGACTATGTAGCCAAGAAACAATATCCGTTGATTCTGGTTACATCGGGCAGGTTAGGTAGCATCAACCATACCTTGTTGAGTCTGGAGGCCATTGCAAGAAGAGGAATCAAACTTGCCATGTTGGCTTATAACCAATATCCGGAGAATGACGATGAAATAATCCGTAAGGATACGGAGAAGTATATCCGAGTTTTGTTGGAACGTGATTTTCCTGAAACAGAATTCAAGGTGATACCTTATCTTCCTTGATATAAGAAACGGATAAACAAGAAAATCCCTTTTCCTCTCTGCAGGAAAAGGGATTTTCTTGTTTATGGGTTGTATAAAGTTTACTGAAATTACATCATGCCACCCATGCCACCCATTCCTGGAGCAGCCATTGGCATTTCAGGTTTTTCTTCTTTCTTTTCAACAATTACACATTCTGTAGTAAGGAACATGCCAGCGATAGAAGCAGCATTTTCCAAAGCTACACGAGTAACCTTAGCAGGGTCTACAACACCGGCAGCATGTAGATGTTCGTAAACATCGGTACGAGCATTGTAACCGAAGTCGCCTTCGCCTTCACGTACTTTCTGAACTACTACAGCGCCTTCCTTACCTGCGTTGGCAACAATCTGGCGAAGAGGCTCTTCGATAGCACGCTTGATGATTTCGATACCGGTAGTTTCATCAGCATTGTCACCCTTCATATCTTCAAGTGCTTTGCTTGCACGGATGTAAGTAACACCACCACCAGGAACGATACCTTCTTCAATAGCAGCACGGGTAGCGCACAACGCATCGTCTACACGGTCTTTCTTTTCTTTCATCTCTACTTCGCTGGCAGCACCTACATAAAGAACAGCTACACCACCTGACAACTTAGCCAGACGTTCCTGCAGTTTTTCTTTATCGTAGTCTGAAGTAGAGTTCTTCATTTCGGCTTTAATCTGGTTGATACGTTCCTGAATCAGTTCTTTCTGACCAGCACCGTTTACGATAGTAGTATTTTCTTTAGATACGGTAATCTTGTCGCAAGTACCCAGCATTTCAAGAGTAGCCTGTTCCAGTTTCAAACCTTTTTCTTCGCTGATTACTACACCACCAGTCAATACTGCAATATCTTCCAGCATAGCCTTGCGACGGTCGCCGAAGCCCGGAGCCTTCACTGCACAAATCTTCAACTGTCCACGCAGGCGGTTTACAACTAATGTAGTCAATGCTTCGCTATCTACATCTTCAGCAATTACCAACAAAGGACGTCCGCTCTGTACTGCAGGTTCCAAGATAGGCAAGAAATCTTTCAAGTTAGAAATCTTCTTGTCGTAAATCAATACGTATGGATGTTCCATTACGCATTCCATCTTTTCAGTATCTGTTACGAAGTAAGCAGACAAGTAACCACGGTCGAACTGCATACCTTCTACCACACCGATAGTAGTATCAGTACCCTTAGCTTCTTCAATAGTGATAACACCATCTTTAGAAACCTTGCGCATAGCATCAGCAATCAGCTTACCGATTACAGGGTCGTTGTTTGCAGAGATAGTAGCTACCTGTTCAATCTTGTCATAGTCGTCGCCTACAGTTTCAGACTGAGCCTTGATAGATTCTACCACTTTAGCTACAGCCTTGTCGATACCACGTTTCAAGTCCATAGGGTTTGCACCGGCTGTAACGTTCTTCAATCCAACTCCAACGATAGACTGAGCCAATACAGTAGCAGTAGTAGTACCATCACCAGCATCGTCGCCAGTCTTTGATGCTACCGATTTTACCAACTGTGCACCAGTGTTCTGGAACGGGTCGCTCAATTCAACTTCTTTGGCAACTGTCACTCCGTCTTTTGTAATGTGAGGAGCACCGAATTTCTTTTCGATAATCACATTACGTCCTTTAGGACCAAGTGTTACTTTTACTGCGTTTGCCAATTCGTCTACACCTTTTTTCAACAGGTCGCGTGCGTCAATGTTGAATAGAATATCTTTTGCCATAATTTAAATTCCTTTCTTTAGTTACTATTTGTTCATTAATTTATCCCAATACTGCCAATACATCGCTCTGGCGCATCATCAGATATTTTACGCCTTCAAATTCGATTTCTGTACCAGAATATTTACCATATAATACAGTATCATTTACTTTCAGAACCATTTCTTCGTCTTTAGTTCCATGACCTACAGCAACTACAGTGCCTTGTAATGGTTTTTCTTTTGCTGTGTCAGGGATGATGATACCACCAATTGTTTTTTCTTCTGCAGGAGCAGGAAGAATGAGTACTCTGTCTGCTAATGGTTTAATGTTCATAGTCGTTCTTGTTTTTATATTTTTATTTATATTTTCTGCTTTTTGTTCTTTGTTATGAACATCTTGTAATGTACCAAAACCGTGCCAAGAAGTAAATCTGACAATCTGACATAATTACACTGACAGTTTTACGTGGTATTTGGAGAGTGGGGAGGATAGTTTTCTAGAAAAAGAGTATATTCGCATAAAAAATAAGAAGAATTATGTTTGCATTTATTCATTGGAATCCGAATCCAGTGGTCTTTTCAATTGGAGATTTCGGGCTGCGTTGGTATAGCTTGTGCTGGGTTATCGGTTTACTTTCTGCTACTTGGATAGTAGGAAAGGTCTTTCGTAAGCGGCAGTGGTCGGATGAGGCTTTCAACTCGCTGTTCGTTTATAGTTTTTTAGGAATCTTGTTGGGGGCTCGTTTAGGACATTGTTTCTTTTATGACTGGGCTTACTTTTCGCAACATCCGGCTGAAATTCTGCTGCCGGTACGTTTCCTACCCACAGGAGGGTGGAAGTTTGTTGGATATGCCGGACTGGCTAGCCACGGAGGAACTCTAGGACTGATACTGGCTTTGGTGGCCTTTTGCCGTAAATATAAGATGCATTTTCTGGATGTGGGTGATGTAATAGCCTTAGCCACTCCTGTTACGGCAGGATGTATCCGTATCGCTAATTTGATGAATTCGGAAATTATCGGCAAGCCTACCGAACTTCCTTGGGCTTTTGTTTTTGAACGGGTGGATATGCTTCCACGCCATCCGGCACAGCTGTATGAAGCACTGGCTTATTTCTGTTTTGGATTGGTCTTGCTTTATTTTTATACTAAACAACCACAGCGCACTACGCGTGGGTTCTATTTCGGACTTTGCATTGCCTTGATTTTTACATTCCGTTTCTTTATAGAAATAGTAAAGGAAAACCAGGAAGTTTTTGAGGATGGCATGATTTTGAATATGGGACAATGGTTGAGCATACCTTTTATCTTGGGAGGAACTTATTTTGCTTATCACGGTTATCGTAGGGATATTCCGTTGGGCAAGACAAATATAAATTGACAGGCAGATGGAATTGATTTATTTAGTGGTTGGTCTGGTACTGGGATTTGGAGTGGGTTATCTGTTTACTTCACGTAAACTGGAAGGCTATCGGGTGCAGACCGAATTAGAGAAAAAGCACGCCGAAGAATTGTTTGAAGCGGAAAAACAACTTTGGCAGAGTAAACTGGATGACCGTAGGCAGGAGATAGCAGAACTGCGCCGACAGTTTAATATGGAGTTTGAAAATATAGCCAACCGTATCTTTCAGCAGAAAACGGAGAGTTTCACCAGAATGAGTCGGGAGAATTTGCAGAACTTGCTGAAACCTTTTGGAGATAATCTGAATGAATTCAGACATCAGGTGGCAGAAGTGTACGACCGCGAGTCGAAACAGCGTTTCTCGTTGGAGGAAAGAATCAAGGATTTGGTGCAACTTAACAGGCAGATTAGTGATGAGGCGAACAATTTGACCCGTGCGTTGAAGGGTGATTCAAAGGTGCAAGGTAACTGGGGGGAGATGATTTTGGAAACCATCTTGGAAAATTCCGGCTTGCGTGAAGGGGAGGAGTATTTCCGTCAGGAGTTCTTGAAAGATGAGGCGGGTGACCCTGTCCGTAACGAACAAGGACAGAAAATGCAGCCAGATATCTTGGTGGCTTATCCAGACAACCGTCAGGTTATTATAGATTCTAAGGTTTCTTTGACAGCCTATGCCGGTTATGTAGCGGCACAGGACAAGGAGGGGCGCGAACAATATTTGAAGGCACACATGGCATCTGTAAAGGCGCATATTGATGAACTGAGCCAGAAAGATTACTCTAGATATAATGTGAAATCACTTGATTTTGTGATGATGTTTGTTCCTAATGAACCAGCTTATGTCTTGGCATTGCAAACCGACGCTAATTTATGGAACTATGCTTATCAGAAGAAGGTGGTCTTGATGAGTCCTACCAATTTGATTGCCGCCCTTCGTTTGGCTCTCGACTTGTGGAAGCGGGAGTATCAGGAGAAGAACCTACAAGATATTGTAAAGAGAGGCACGGCTTTGTATGAAAAATTGGTTGGATTTACTGATACGTTTGAAAAGATAGGAGAGACTTTGAAACAAGCCACAGGCAGTTATGAGAACGCTTTGTCGCAACTGTCGGAGGGAAAAGGAAATGTGATTCGCCAGGCAGAAATGTTGAAAGGTCTGGGCATTACGCCTAAGAAGAGTTTCTCGCCACGAATTCAAAAAGAAAGTCTTTTAGAAACAGACGAATGATTATAAAAAACTTACCCAAGATTACAAAAACTGTATTCTTGGGTAAGTCTTTTTAGAGAGTTAGTATTATTCTACTTCTGTAGCGCCTGTGCTAGCCTGATAACTCCATCCTGGATTTTGGTATACAATAGACGTAGAGAAGTCATTCTTGTCTGTTGCAGCCTGGCGGAATACATCTACACTAATTGGCTCAAGGTAATGTGCTGGAGTAAACTTGAAACCACCTTGTTTAGCAATTTCTCCAGTAGTAATCTTTTCGTAAGGTACGATATAGTTACCCAAATTTTGGTTGGACATATTTCCTTCTTTAGAGTCTACGTGACATAAGTCATTACCCTTTTCATCCAAAATCTTTCCTTCATATACACTGCCCCAATATCTCATACCCTGTACGCGGTAAGGTTTCTGTTTCATTTGGTCAAGAGCACGCCAGCGTTTCAAGTCATCCCAGCGGAATGCTTCTCCACAAAGTTCATTGCGTCGTTCACGGCGAATATTATATAGAGTCTTGTCTACCAATTTTCCGTGAGAGTATGCTCCCCAGTCTCCTTCAGCTTCCTTATCCATATTTGTAGCATTGATAGTGATATTGAAGTCAGGATTTACCTTAGCACGAGTACGCAATGCTTTCCAGTAACTTTCAGCGGTAGCGTCAATTTTCCGGTTCTTTTCGTAAGATGCTTCCATGTAAATCAGCAAGGCTTCAGTGCCACGGAATACAATACCTCCAGAAGTAGAAGCGTTATGGTCTTGTGCCATGTGTGCTGAGTAATGTTTACCTTTCTTTACAATAAATCCGGTTGTTGCTAAACTATTGGCATCACCGAAAATCAAGCTGATTTCACATTTAGCAGGTGTGCCATCATTCTTATAGAAATTGACATCTCCCGGTTTCTTTGTAAATATTCCGATTCGTGAGTCACGGTTTTTCAAGGTTTCATTAACCCCTTTCTTTTCCATTTCTTCAGAGTATCCAGAGTTGGCTGCATAGATTGGCAATCCGTTACGCATCAAGAAAGAGTTGACCATACCTCTAGTCCACCCAGAACCTCCACCGTTACGTTCCAATTCCATTTGGAGGTTACCGGTAACACCTAGAGATTCGTTGAACATCTTCCACATCAGAATTTCACTGTATTTATCCATGTCTTCATCGCAGAACATAGTATAATATGGATTCAGAGAATTCATATTTTTATCCATACCTTCAGCGGTATCTGTATTGTCAACTAAGTTTGCGTATAGTTGGTCTCCAACAATTTTGGATGTTCGTATTGCTTCATCCAGGAAATAATTGATTTCAGTGTCTGCATTATATCCTTCAGCATCTTTACCCGGCCATCCTTTTCCACCTGGAACAAAAGCAGTGCCTCTGTGATATTTTTCCCATGTAGCTTCATATAAAGCAACGCGGGCATGAAGCAGATATGCTACATTTTTGCTGATTCTGTTTTTCTTGCCAGGAGATGTTGCCAAAAGAAAACCTTCCGCTTTTTTCAAATCTTCAATGATGAAGCGGGCAACTTTGTTTCTTGGTCTACGAGGAGATGTTTCCAAAAGTTCAGCTTCTACGTCAGGCAATGCATGTTCCAAAATAGGAAGGTCACCGAATTTCATCAGAAGGTCGAAATAGGCATATGCACGAATTACATACATTTCTCCAATGTAATGTTTGATTTGGTCTGCAGAGCCAGTGATTTCACCTGATTCATATTTAGGCAATACATTATCGAAGAAATAGTTGCAAGCACGTACTGTTTCCCATTTATATCCATCATCGGGTGCAGAAGAAGCTACCAGTTTCTGGCCAGGCAACCAGAAATTAGGATTTCCAACTCCTGCCTGGTTGTCGGTATGGTTATCTTCTCCAAAGAGGTTGATGCCATAATTACCAGTAACAGTCTTGAATTTATAATTGTTGATAGTATAAATAGCTAAATCAGTTTCATTCTTAAAGAATCCTGATGGAAGGACTTTGTCTAGCGGTTCTCTATCCAGAAAATCGTTACATCCGGTCAAGCTACCAAGCATGAAAGTTCCGATTGTTAATGCTTTTATATATGTTTTCATGTTCTATTATTATTTAAAAAGTTGCGCTTAAGCCAAATGATACAGTTTTTGATAAAGGATAAGTACATCCGTCATAATCACCTACTCCGATTGTTTCTGGATCGAAAGTATTTACTAGACTAGTGATTGTAAACAAGTTTTCAGCAGAAATGAAGAATCTTAAATTGTTTACAAAGAACTTACTTGTCAAGTTAGCTGGTAATGTATAACCTAGAGTAATATTCTTTAGGCGTGCATAAGCTGCATTTTGCAGATAACGGCTTTGTGCTTGACGGTTCTTGTCATTTTCTAGAGGACGTGGATAGTACGCATTCAAGTTAGCTCCCAATGGATTGCTGGTATCTGCAGGACGGAAGTAATCCAAATGATCTTCAAAGAAGTTAGCCTGCCAATATCCTACTGCACCCCAAAACATAGTAGAGCCGCTTGAAGGCATGTAGTCACGCTTCAATGTTCCCTGAAAAAATACTTTTAAATCAATGCCTTTCCATGCTGCATCAAGGTTCAAACCGAAGTTATATCGTGGAGTAGAGTTACCCAACAATACTTTGTCGCCATGGTTGGCCAATGTATTTGCACCGCTATCAATGATTCCATCACCATTCTTATCAGCATACATTATATCACCAGCTCCCCAATTACTACCAAGTGGGCTTTGGTTTGTATGACTTAGATGATTGTTCATTTCTTCCTGTGTCTTGGCAATACCTAGGGTTTCATATCCCCAAATATCTCCCAATTTAGAACCTACGTAATAAGTTTGTCCAAGGTCTTTGGATGGATTCGGAAATTTATCTACAACTACTTGGTTGTCAGAAAGAGCCAATGATGCGCCATATTTGAAATCGTTAATCTGGTCGCGCCATGATACCATTATTTCCCATCCTTTTGAGGTCATATTCAAGTTGTTGATATTTGGAACCTTAGTACCTAAGATAATAGGAAGTTCAGGAGCAGGGCCAACAATGTCTTTTGATTTACGCTGGAAGTAATCGAATGTAACGTTCAAACGGTTATTGAGCATACCCAAATCGAAACCAATATCTAATGTCTGAGTTTTTTCCCAACCTAAAGAACTTGCAACCAAATTAGATTCAGCAGCAGTGTTAGGTCTTACTCCATTGACTAGCCATCCACTGTTTTGATGTTTAAAGTCAATAACAGGATAGAATGGATACCAGTTGTCTGTGTTTTGGTTACCTAGTTCACCCCATGATCCACGAACTTTCAGAGTGCTTACAATATCTGTAAAGTCTTCAAAGAAAGCTTCACGTGCCACGTTCCATCCAAAAGAGAATGAAGGGAACCAGTTCCAACGTTGGTTCCTAAGGAAACGAGAGGTACCGTCATATCGGATATTGACTTCTGCCAAGTATCTTCCTTTATAGTCATAGTTTGCTCGGCCGAAGAAACCTACAGTTGCCCACTCTGCATATCCACCATTTGCTTGTGCATTGGATGTAGTAGTATCAAGAGTTGGATTGCTACCGATGATTTCATCTTGTTTTGCTGTGATAGTACGCTGTTTGAGCAATTCACTTTGGAAGCCTAACATAATCTTCATATTATGTCCACTTTCAAATTCATGGCTATATTCACTGAAGATATTAGGATTGAAGAAGTTGCTCTTGTAAGCATATTCTTTTACTGCAGAAGTATTGTTAGCTATGACGTAAGGCTGTTCTTTTACATCGTATGCATATACAGTCTGGTAGTCGGTATGCTCAAAGTTATAGTTAGAACGATAATTCAATTCTACAGTTGTTCTCCAGTTTTTAATTGGTTCAATCACAAACTGCAACTGTTGCGCTAAGATGTCATTCTGTGTCTTGTAACGTCCACCCTGTGTCAACTGGTTGATTTTAGATTCTGCGGTATAATGTCCGTTCGGGTCAATCATTGGGATAACAGGCCAATAGCGGCACATATCAAAGTAGAATACATTTTTATGTACATCACCTGCACCATCATTTGCAAAAGAAGGAGAGTCAAAGTCTGTACGGTTGAAGCGTAGGCTATATCCTACTTTCAGCCAACTTGCAAGGTCTGCATTGATTTTTGCTGTTACAGAGTAGCGTTTGCTGCCATCTTCTCCATATTTCAACAAACCACCCTGGTTCAGATAGTTGGCAGATAAGTAATACTGCATATTTTCAGAACCACCATTTGCACTGATTGAGTGCTCTTGTGTGAAGCTGCTTCCAAACATTTCATGCAGCCAGTCAGTATTTGCAGTAGGCATGATACCTTTGCGGTCTGGGTCATCGAAAGAGTTCCAACGTCCGTCACGTTCCCACATATACTGTGTAGATTTACCTTGTTGATAATCCAAAATCTGCTGTAACTTTGCTTCACTATACATAGGAGAGTTTCCCCCATTAACCATCAAGTCATTGATACCAAGGGCAAATCGATAAGAGTCTGCCATGTGTGGCATGTTCAATGGTGAGTTGAAACGGAAGTTGTTGTTGTAGTTGATAGTTGGTTTTCCTGATTTACCTTTTTTGGTAGTAATCAAGATAACACCACCAGGAGCACGAGAACCGTAGATAGATGAAGCTGCAGCATCTTTCAGTACAGAAATATTTTCGATGTCTTGTGGGTTGATGGCATTGATATCGCCCTCCATACCATCAATCAGTACTAGTGGGTTAAGAGCTGAACCGAAGTCACCGATTTTACCATTACCACGGATATTGAAAGACTTGCTGGCATTCAATGCACCACCGGCATTACTAGTTGAAATGTTCATACCAGGTACTACACCTTGCAATGCATCTACTGTAGAGTTAACAGGACGGGCTGCAATTTCTTTTGCTCCTACAGAACTAACTGCACCAGTTAAGTTTACCTTTTTCTGTGTACCGAAACCTACTACTACGACTTCTTCCAAAGTCTGTGTGTCTGTATTCAATATAATATTCAAGGGTTGACCGTCCCATACAATTTCTTGAGTGACATAGCCCACAAAAGAGATTTGGATGATATCTCCTTTTGACACATTAGAAAGGGTAAAGTCTCCATCAAAACCGGTAATTGTACCATTGGTTGTTCCTTTTACCACTACAGATGCTCCGATAACGGTTTCACCTGTGGTATCTTTAACAACACCTGAGCAAGTTTCAGATTGCTGTCCTATTGCTACCTCAGCTTTCTCTGAAGGATTTGTTGCATTGGTTATTCCTGTAGATAGTCCTAAAAGGAATAATATCATGCTGACTGATTGAAAAGGTTTTACCATAAATTTTTTGTAAATTAGATAAAAGTAAATTTTTTATTTTGGTAAGGGTTAATATTATAATGTTTTAGATTAAAATTAATTTACTGCTTGCAAAAATATGTCATTCTGATGAATTATAAAAAAGATGAATGTTAAAATTGAATTTTTGGTTGAGGATTAGAGTCATCTCTCTTAATTTGTCATGTAAAGATGCCATTTTTGCATGGGTATATTCTTTTTAGTTTCTTTTTGTTTATAGTCTTATTTGTTCATAAGTCGAGATAGGGACTTTTGTAAGGATAAAAAGAAGAATAAATGTTGATTAAATTTTGCATTAGTGTTTTAGGTGAGATACAGGTAGCTTAATTATTTTGTTAAAATCTGCTACATGGGGTCGTTAAGTCTTAAAGCATGTTATAAAACATGGTTTTTATGCTTTGTAATTTGTCAGAATCGCAGAAGTTTGTACCTTTGCATTGTGTTTTTCATAGTATTAGATTTAAGGTTAACAAAGGTTGGAGTACAGCGGTACTCCTTTTTTTATGTCTATAAGTGAAAATTATTGTTTGTAAGTGTCGTTTGCGGGTTGTTTGTCTGATTGGAATCTTTTTGTTATCTTCGTGGGAGTGATTGATGGAAGATTTTTTTGATAAGGCAGAAAGGTCTGTAATTTAAAATCAGAATATTATGACAAAAGAAGAATTGATGAGAAAGGCTATTGCCCTTTCTGTGCAGAATGTATCTGAAGGTGGTGGCCCATTTGGAGCGGTAATTGCTCGCAATGGGGAAATTATAGCAATGGGTGTGAACCGGGTAACTCCGGACTGTGACCCTACAGCTCATGCAGAGGTGAACGCCATCCGTACGGCTGCTAAAGTGTTAGGGACTTTTGATTTGAGTGGTTGTGAAATATATACTTCCTGTGAGCCTTGTCCGATGTGTCTAGGGGCTATTTATTGGGCTCATCTAGACCGTATGTATTATGGCAATAACAAGAATGATGCTGCCAATATAGGTTTCGATGATGCCTTTATTTATAAGGAACTCGACTTGAAACCCGAAGATAGGAACTTGAAGTCGGAAGAACTGTTGCCCGATGAGGCCATTAAGGCATTTCAGCTTTGGGATGAGAAGGCAGACAAGATAGAGTATTGATAATTAATTTGTCCGGTTTGGTTTCTTTAATCAGAAACCAAGTCGGACAAATTCTTTTTCAAAGTTGGGTGTGAAGATGCCTTTCCCCATATTTTCTTTGATTTCAGTTAATGGCCAGAAACGCCCTTCGCTTACTTCTTTGCTAGGGATGATGGTTGCGTCGTATTCTGTTCGGAAGCAAAATACCAGTTCTTTTTCTCTTTCCGATTCAAAGATATAATGAGTCAGTTGGGTGGGAGTGAACTCCGTGATGCCCAGTTCTTCTTTTACTTCTCTTTTTAAGGCAGTGTCTACATTTTCCCCTAGGTCGATATGTCCGCCCACTGCTGTATCCCATTTGCCCGGTTGTATATCTTTCCATTCAGGGCGTTTCTGAAGATAGAGTTCCCCTTTCCTGTTGAATACATGTAAATGCACTACCGGATGTAACATCTTGCTGCCATTGTGACATTCTCCCCTAGTAGCCGCATTGATGATGTTTCCGTCCTCGTCTACTATTGGAAGCATTTCTTCTAGGTTGTCTTTCTGTATCATAATGTTGTTGATGATTTTTGTTTGGATAAATGATATTTGAGTGCAAAGGTAATAAAAAGGGAAGGAAATATTCGTATTTGCCGAATCCTTCCTTCCCTTATATTCAATTATGCAATTATAATCAACCGTTATGCTTCTTTCAGTTTTTCATCAATTGCTTCAATCTTCTTGATTACTAGTTCCATATCTCTTTTCAGGTGTTCAATTTTCCGATTGATGTCGGATACCAAAGAACTGCCTTTTTTAGAAGATGACGACAAGAACCCTAGGTTGTTCTCATAAGTTTGTATATCGTTCTTTAGATTTTCGTAGTTACGCATTAGTCTTTCACGATCACGATAAAGGTTGTTGCCTTTACTTAACCTAGACTTGAAACTGCTCAGTTTCTTCTCTGAAGCAGAAATATTCAGTTTGCTGAACAAACTATTGGTTAACTGATGGTATTCATCATACAACCGGTCTTTATCTCTAAATGGCACATGTCCAGTAGCATTCCATTCTTTAGTCAGTTCACGAACCTTTTCAGTTGTTTCTTCATCGGTAGCTCCTGTCCCTTCCAGTTCTGTTAGTTGTTTAATGATAGCTTCTTTCTTTTTTAAGTTTTCTACTTCTACATTATGCAGTGAAGAAGTAGCCTTGTTTTTTTGTTCAAAGAAATAATCGCATGCACTGATAAACCGTTTCCATATATTGTCTGAATATTTTTTTGATACAGGACCAATGGTTTTCCATTCTTTTTGGAGTCTAACCAAGATATCTCCCGTTCCTTTCCAGTTGGTACTGTCTTTCAAGGCTTCTGCTTTTTCACATAAAGCTCTTTTCTTTTCCAGATTGGCTGACATGGTTTCCTTGATGGTTTTGAAGAAAGCGGTCTTTCGGTTGAAGAACTCATCGCAAGCAGCTCTGAAGCGTTCAAAGATTTTCACGTTCATCTTTTGCGGAGCATATCCGATAGTTTTCCATTTTGCTTGTAGGGCTAATATCTCCTGCGTCTTTTCTTCCCAGTCGGCAAAGGTCTTGAGGGAATCATACTCCATGGCTTCTGCGATTTCGCAAATCACAGTCTTTTGGTCCAAGTTGTTTTGTTCCTTTTCTTTCAGCTCTTCAAAATATTTCTGATGACGACGGTTTATGATAGATGAAGCCGCTTTAAATCGAGCCCATATTCCATCTCTTAACTCTTTGGCCACAGGTCCTATGCTTCTATATTCTTGATGCAACTTTTGCAGCTGGTGGAAAGCAGAAACTACATCATTCTCTTCCATCAGTTTTTCTGCAGATTCACACAGGTGTGTTTTTTGTTCTAGGTTTTTCTTGAAGTCATACTCACGGAACTCATTGTTCAGCTTGACCATATCATAGAATTTTTCAGTATAAAGCTGATAAGATTTCCAAAGTTCATTTATCTTTCCTATCGGAAGGAGTTTTATTTCATTCCATTCCTGCTGTAGTTGCTTGAACTCGTTGTATATTTTGCTGGTATCTTCCGAGGTATCTACCAGTTCTTCTATTTTCTTGAGGATAGCAAGTTTGCGTTGCAGGTTTTTTTCTTTCTCCTGTTCTAGTTCTGCATTCAAGGTTGTACGTTTATCTTTTATTTTACCTAGAATTTCTTTAAAGATAGATTCACAATCATTTTTAGAAGGAATATAATCTTCCGGTTTTCCACCTTGTTCTATAAATGATTTCAGTTCAGCTTCTCGTTCGGTCTTGAGCAGTTTGTAGAATGTTTGCTTCAATAGGTCTATTTCTTGCTTGTCTGCCAAACAAGCATCTTGATTGATTTCTACGAGTCGTTCTATGATTTCGCCTTTAGTCTGTTTAGGCACATAGGTAGTACTTGATGTAGATTCATCTGTAGGAACTAAAGTTTCTGGAGCATTAGCTTCAGGAATTTCAGTTAAAGGGCTGTTGCTTTCATTAACTTCCATCGTAATTAGATTTTAAAGAATGGTCCTTAGAACTGCTTCTGTCCTTCTAAATGTGATTTGACAGAACCAGTTCTATTTCATATTTCACAAATTAACAGAAATAATTCTGATTTTCATATTATTTCTTCACTTTTTTTATCTTTTGATGGAAAAAACAATTTATTTAGGACTTTATGAAGGCTACTTATGAAAGTAACACGGTGATACCCATATACATCAGCATACCGATGATGTCGTTAGTGATGGCAATGAATGGTCCGGTTGCAATGGCCGGGTCTATCTTGAGTTTTTCTAGAGTCATCGGGACGAGCGTTCCGAAGATAGATGCAAACATTACTACGGCAAACAAACTGATAGATACTGAATAGCTGACAGTGGCGTAAGCTCCGAAACGTATGAAATTATATACATATACCAACATGGAAATGATAGTGGCGTTAATGAGTGCTACCACAGATTCTTTGAGTATTTGTTTGACAGTATTTTCGGTATCTAGAGAACTGTTGGCTAGTCCCTGCACAACGAGAGCCGACGATTGTGTACCAACATTACCTCCCGTACCACCGATAAGTGGAATGTAGAGAGCCATTTCTGGGTGTGCCGCAAAGGTGTCATCAAAATTTCCCAATATCATAGAGTTTCCGATACCTCCCAGCATACCGATGAGCAGCCACGGCAAGCGGGCGGTAGTCTGTCTGAAAACACTGTCGTGTGATTCAACATCTTGCGAAAGACCAGATGCCAACTGATAGTCACGTTCAGCCTGTTCGCGCACTTCGTCCATCACATCGTCTACGGTAATACGTCCTACCAGGCGTCCGATGCTGTCAATGACAGGAACCGCTACCAAGTCATACTTTTCAATAATTTGTACCACTTCTTCCACTTCGGTATCTACATGAACGGCAATCGGGTCTTTTTTCATTACATGTTTCACTTTGGAAACAGAAGGGCTGGTAATCATTTTCTTTAGAGGGAATACACCTCTCAGCCTTTCATCATCGTCTACTACATATACATAATAGATTTCATCCATATCTTCCGCCTGGATACGCATTTCCCTAAGACACTCCGGCATACTCCAGTTTTCATTTACGATAACCATTTCGGTACCCATGATACCTCCGGCAGTGTCTTCGTCATATTTCAGCAAGTCAACGATATCGCCGGCCTGTTCAATATCTTCGATGTGAGAGAGAACCTCCTCCTGCTTATCTTCATCCATTTCTCGGATGATATCTACTGCATCATCCGAATCCATATAGTCAACGAAACGTTTGGCGATGGTTTCTGAAGGGAGAATCTCAAGGAATTCCTTACGGGCATCCTCATCCATTTCAATTAATACATCGGCAGCCTTTTCATTATCCAATAATAGGTAGATGGCTTTGGCTTCTTCAGCGTTCAGTTCATTACATAATTCTGCGATATCGGCCGGGTGTAATCCTTCTAGTAGAATCTTGAGCTTATCCGATTCGTTGTTTTCAATCAGTTCCGAAACATGTTTCAATTCTTCGTTTTCCATACTGATTCCGTTATTAATCGAATACGTAGCATGGGCGTATTCGGGGTGAGACAATATTATACGTTTAGTTTGGGTGTAGCAGGAGTAGCCAATGCTTCTTCCACCCGGTTGGTCAATTCAATGAAGTCTTGTACCGAGAGCTGTTCCGGTCTTTTGTTGAAAATAGGGTCAGCGCTCAGAGGGTGTGATTTATCCAAGATAGTAGAGATGGAGTTTCTCAGCGTTTTACGTCGCTGGTTGAATGTAGTCTTGACAATTTGCTTGAATAGTTTCTCGTTACATCCCAGTTCTTTCGTTTCATTGCGTGTCATTCTTATCACGGCACTTTTAACCTTTGGGGGAGGGTTGAATACATGTTCGTGCACGGTAAAGAGATACTCCACCTTGTACCAAGCCTGAATCAGTACACTTAGAATACCGTAAGTCTTGCTTCCCGGTCCGGCAGCGATACGTTCGGCCACTTCCTTCTGTATCATTCCAGTGCAGCATGGAATCAAGTCTTTATAGTCCAGCATCTTAAAGAAAATTTGGCTGGAAATGTTATAGGGATAGTTTCCGGTCAATACAAACGGGCGTCCGTCAAACAGTTTGGAGAGGTCCATTTTCAGGAAATCCTGTTCGATGATGTTGTCGTTTCCTAGCTGTGTGAAGTTCTCCCGCAGGAAAGCCACCGATTCAAAGTCCAGCTCCACCACCTTTACTTCCCGTTGTTTTGGCATGAGAAACTGAGTGAGTACTCCCATTCCCGGTCCTACTTCGAGTATGGGCAATCCGGAGCAGACGTCTACTGTGTCAGCAATGTCGCTTGCTACTTGTAAGTCTTTTAAAAAATGTTGTCCTAAGAACTTTTTCGGTTTTACTAATTTCATTCCTTGCTTATTTTCTTGGTGTAAACTAAAAATAATTCGGGCAAGATATTATCTTTGCATCGTGCAAAGTTAAGCATTAATCTTTAATAAACTATTAGGTTTTGGAACGAACTGATATAAAAAAACTCTTTAATAAATCATTCCAGATAGCACTACCATTGCTTTTTGGGGCTTCTATTTTGATATGGACATATCGTGATTTCGATTTTTCGCGTGTGGGCAGTGTACTAAGGGGAAGAGTAGACTATGGCTGGATGCTATTCTCTTTGTTCTTCGGTGTGTTGTCACATCTGTTGAGAGGGTGGCGATGGAAACTGGCTTTGGCTCCATTAGGTGAACATCCCAAAGGTTCTGATTGTGTATATGCTATCCTGGTGTCGTATGCTGCCAACCTGGTGCTGCCACGTGTAGGAGAGGTTTCTCGTTGCGGCATATTGGCTAAATACGACGGAGTGTCATTCTCTAAGTCATTGGGTACGGTAGTGACAGAACGAATGATTGACACTTTGTGTATTCTGTTGATTACGCTGGCTACGCTGTTTTTGCAGTCGGGGGTCTTTGCCGATTTCTTTCGTGTGACCGGTACAGATAAGGCTTTCTTTATGCAGCTGTTCACTTCTGCCAATTTTTATATTACGACAATCTGCATTCTGGCTGTCCTGGTGCTTCTGGTATGGCTGGTGTTCAATCTTTCTGTATTCTCTCGTGTAAAAGGATTGTTGCAAGGCATTTGGCAAGGTTGCATATCATTGCGAAATATGGATTCTCCATGGATGTATTTGTTTTATACCATAGGCATTTGGACCTGCTATTTTTTTCATTTCTACCTTACGTTTTACTGCTTCAGCTTTACGGAGCATTTGGGGTGGCTGGCAGGCATGGTGATGTTTGTTGCTG
This sequence comes from Phocaeicola sp., assembly GCA_029257865.1. Taxonomy (GTDB): domain Bacteria; phylum Bacteroidota; class Bacteroidia; order Bacteroidales; family Bacteroidaceae; genus Phocaeicola. Next base: position 3,252 of record JARIAN010000026.1, on the reverse strand, counting down.
GTAGTATTGCTGTGGTGGTTCCTACTCCCAACGGGGCAGGTCCGTGGCACTTTGCTGTCATTACAATGATGGTAATGTATGGCATCGGTAAGGAAGAAGCCGGAATATTTGCACTGATTGTACATGGTATTCAAACTTTTTTATTAATTTTGTTAGGTATATATGGTATGGCTGCTTTGCCGTTGTCTCATAAAAGACTGTCGGTTGGCCAAAAGACTGAAAAACAATAAAAACTCACAAACTTTAAAACGAATAATATGAGTGAAATTCTTTCTTTAGCTCCACAAAACGTGTGGAAGCATTTTTATTCATTGACTCAAGTACCACGTCCTTCTGGACATTTGAAGAAAATACAGGCATTTTTGCTGGAATTTGGTAAAAGTGTGGGAGTGGAGTCATCGATGGATGAAGCAGGAAACATCATTTACCGTAAACCTGCCACTCCGGGTATGGAAGACCGTAAGACTGTGATCTTGCAGGCTCATATGGATATGGTTCCCCAAAAGAACAAAGATGTAGAACATGACTTTGAAAATGACCCTATCCAGACTTATATAGACGGCGAATGGGTGAAGGCTAAAGGTACTACATTGGGTTCGGATGATGGTATGGGAGTGGCTGCTATCATGGCAGTGATGGAAGATAAAACACTCAAACATGGTCCGTTAGTGGCACTGATTACTGCAGACGAAGAGACAGGAATGTTCGGTGCATTTGGCTTGAAGGCAGGTACTATCGATGGTGATATCTTGCTGAACCTCGACTCGGAAGATGAAGGTGAACTGTATATCGGATGCGCCGGTGGTGAAGATCTTACTGCTACATTGGAATATAAAGAAGAAGAAACTGACCCGGAAGATGTAGCTTTGAAGGTTACATTGAAAGGGCTGCGCGGAGGGCACTCCGGTATTCAGATTGGTTGGGGACATGCCAATGCTAACATCTTGATGGCTCGTTTTATGAATCAGGTGATTGCTTATGATGAAGCTTGCCTGGTATCTTGGGAAGGTGGCAACATGCGCAATGCCATTCCACGTGAATGTGAAGTGGTGATTACCGTTCCTGAAGCTGAAGTTGAAGATGTATTGGCTTTTGTAGGTGAATGTGAACAGGTATGGCGTGATGAATTTGCGGGAATCGAAGAGAACCTTAGCTTCACTGCCGAAAAGGTGGAACTGCCTAAGTATATGGTTCCTGAAGAAATCCGTGACAACTTGGTAGATGCTATCTTTGCTTGTCCTAACGGGGTGGAACGTTTCATTCCTAGTATCCCGGATACGGTAGAAACTTCTTCCAACTTGGCTATCGTGGAAATTGGTGGCGGTAAGGTTGCTATCAAGGTGCTTACCCGTAGCTCAAGAGAGTCTATGAAAGACTATCGTAACACTGCTATTGAAAGTTGTTTCTCTATGGCAGGAATGCATGTGGAACGTACTGGAAACTATTCAGGTTGGGAACCAGACGTGAACTCTCCAATCTTACATGCAATGAAGGAATCATACAAGGCACAGTTTGGTACTGTTCCTGCAGTTAAGGTTATCCATGCAGGTTTGGAATGCGGTATCATCGGTGCGGTCATTCCAGGGCTTGACATGATTTCATTCGGTCCTACTTTGCAGTGTCCTCATACTCCCGAAGAACGTTGTAACATTGCTACTGTAGCTAAGTTCTATAGTTTCTTGACTGCGACATTGGAAAATACTCCGGTAAAGAAATAAGAATTTGTTGGAGTTGATATTAGATTAATGGAAATCCTTCTGCAAAATGATTTGTTTGCAGAAGGATTTCTTTTTTTTGATGTAAGACTCTTTATATTGTCGGGCACTGGCTGTTTGGAACTTTGATGTCTGTTGACCAGTAGAAGTATGTCTTTGTTTTCCCATTATCCGATTTTAGGTCAAAGTTTTTTTGTTGAGGCTCTCCCAGTTCAAAGGGAATGGCATATTTGAATATAGGGCCATCAAAGCACAACGAATGATATTCTCCGTTCTCTCCGTTTGGGTCGCTGCCATAAGGAAGAGAGTTTACAAAATCCCTGTCGATTAATTTACCGATATATCTCTCTCCAAGTTCTTCCATTGTTGTTACTACCACAGAACGTATCCCGGTAGCTAGGAACTCATTCATAATTTGATAGGTCGACTTGTTCCATAGAGGTTCTATAACAGTTATCCCTAGCGGATTAAGATGCTCTTCACGGTACTTTCTGATGTCGTGCAGAAAGATGTCTCCGAAAATGAAATGAGTGACACCGGTCTGCATGAAGTGAGTTACAGCATTCTTCATTGCCTGGTTGTAATCTTCCATATTACCTTTTGGGGTGAGGTCAACTGTATATAGCGGAATACCTATGCTGTCTGCTTGGAGTTCTAGGATAGGATAGGGGATGTGGTGCATGGTAGACTGTCTGGTAGCTTTGTTTATAGTAGTCAGCAATGCTACAATATCATATCTGTTTTCTTTTAGAATCTTGTATAAGGCATGGGCGGAATCTTTTCCTCCACTCCAGTTGAAAACTGCTTTTATCTTTTCCATAACGATTGTTTTGCAGAAGACAAAAGTAGGAGAATTAGTTCAATCTATTAATTTTAAAATTGTTAAAGAGTATAAATTCCTCATCCGATACTTGCTTGTTTGTGTACTGGTATCCGGTCATTGCCAAAGAAAGGATTCTCACGGCCCCATTTTGTATATATCCTTTTGAGCATCAACTGAATAAGTTCGATTTTTATATCTTCTTTTTTCCTTCAAAGAGTGTTGAGTTTAAGTAAAATTGCCTTTTTTTTCTCTTCTCTTTTGAATCTTTCATCTATCTCATCCAAATCATCGGCATATTTTTACCCAATCTTCTACTTATTTCGGGAAGAATATGTAATTATTTTCTCCAGAATAATTAAAAGATTCCCCAAAAATGACAGCATGATATCATCCCTTCCTTATAAAACAAGCAGAAATACTTCTCATTTCCTTTCTAATTGATGCAATTTGAATGAGTCTAATTGTTATAAAATGTATACAAGTGTATCTTTATGGTAATATCGTCTATGGTAATTTATTAATAATTGATCATACTTAAGTGGATTTGGAAGTAAATAGTTGATGATTACTGCATACTGCTTAATTGATACTCTTTAAATGACGAATTATTGTGTAGCGAACAGTTTGAAATTATTATTTAATAGGATTGAAATTTTGGGGTAATAGGCCAAATCTATTTTTGCGCAAGAATTAAAACAAGAATGATTGTATGAA
>JARIAN010000016.1 GCA_029257865.1 Phocaeicola sp. | reverse complement strand
TGGGGAATGTGCCAAGTTCCGCCAAGACTTTGGTTGTTTCATTTATTGGAATGAAGAGCCAGGAAGTTGGAATTAAATCAGTAGTTAATGTTGTCTTAAAATCAGATGCAGAAGTACTGGACGAAGTAATGGTAGTAGCATTTGGTACTGCAAAGAAATCATCATTTACTGGTTCTGCTTCGGCAATTAAATCGGATAAGATTATCCAACGCCAAACTTCTAATGTAACGAATGCTTTATCAGGACAGGTTGCCGGTGTTCAGACTACTAGCACTAATGGTGAACCGGGAGCAAAAGCTAAAGTAAGAATTCGTGGAGTTGGTTCTATGTCAGCTAGCAATGAACCTTTATATGTGGTTGACGGAGTACCTTTTGAGGGAGGTATTGAAACCATTAACCCCCAGGACATTGAAAGCATGACAGTGCTGAAAGATGCTGCTTCAAATGCATTGTATGGTGCTCGTGGCGCAAATGGTGTTATTTTGATTACTACAAGAAAAGGTGCAGTTGGTACAAAAGCATCTATTTCTGTAGATGCCAAGTGGGGTACTAACCGTCGTGCAGTTCCTAACTACGATGTAATGACTAGCCCTAATATGTATTATGAAACATATTTTAAGGCAATACAGAATGCATCGGGTAATCCTTCTGATTATGTTGCAATTGGAAATGAAGTACAAAAAGCACTGGCTTACCCTATCTTCAATTTGAATGGCGAAGCAAACTTGTTTACTTCTGATGGAAAGATCAATCCAAAAGCTACTATTGGAAATGTCTATAAAGGCAAACAGAGCAACTACAACTACTATTTAAAACCTGATAACTGGTATGATGAATTGTTCGATTCTAGCAACTTGCGTCAAGAATATAATATACGTGTCAGCGGTGCATCTGAACGCATGACTTATTATTTGTCTGCAGGATATTTAGATGATAGTGGTATTATCCCTAATTCAGGTTTCAAACGCTTCACTTTGCGTACAAATGTAGAATATCAGGTGAATGAACGTTTACGTATCGGTACCAATATTTCATATAGCAACTCTAAGAACAGCACCCCTGATGACCAGGCTGGTTCATCTTCAGGTAATATCTTCTTTGTTGCAAACATGATGGCCCCTATTTATCCGTTGTATGTACGTAATGCAGATGGCTCTATTATGATTGACAAGCATGGCTATCAGGTATATGACTTTGGCTCTGGCGAATACGAAGGTTTGGCACGTCCTTTTATGGGTATGTCTAATCCTGCATCTTTGATTGCATTGGACAAACGTGAATATACCTATGATGTAATTGGTGCACGTGCGTTCGCAAAATTTAATATTGTAAAAGGATTGCAAGCTGTAGCCAACTGGGGATATGACCTCGACAACACTCGCTCTGTTCAAAAATTGAATAGCTACTACGGACAATATGCTGGTGCTGTAGGTGGTTCTATCTATGTAGGTTCTACTCGTACTTATGGCTTAAATCAGCAATATCTGTTGACTTATAATGAAACATTCGGAAAACATAATTTGGATTTGATGGCTGGTTTTGAGTCTTTCAACATGAAGATTCAATCTCTACAAGGAAGTAAGGAAAAGTTGTATAATCCGAATGTCAATGAAATCAATAATGCAATAAAGAACCCTAGAGTATATTCTAATACAGATAATTACTCTACACAAGGTATTCTGGCACGTGCTCAGTATAATTATGACGACAAATACTTTGGTAGTGTTTCTTTCCGTCGTGATGCATCTTCACGTTTCCATCCAGATAATCGATGGGGTAACTTCTGGTCTGTAGGTGCCGGTTGGTTAATGAATAAAGAAGAGTTCTTGGCAAATCAGAGTTGGATTGACATGTTAAAATTCAAAGTCAGCTATGGCGTACAGGGTAATGACAACATCATTTATGCTAATGGCACGCCTAACTATTATCCATACCAAGACCAGTATCTTATAAAGAACAGCAATGATGATTTTGCTCTTTCTTTGAATTATAAAGGTAACAAAGACATTACATGGGAAACTTCTAAAAGTTTCAATACAGGTTTTGACTTCGAATTCTTCAATAACCGCCTAAGTGGTACTGTAGAATATTTCTCACGTAAAACTACAGATATGCTGTATAATCGTCCAGTGCCTCCAACATTGGGCTATTCAGTATTACCTGTCAATGTAGGTTCGATGTTGAACCATGGTTTTGAAATGGATTTGCGCGGAGATATTATCCGTACTAAAAACATCTTATGGAGTTTGAACGTGAACCTTACTCATGTAAAGAACAAAATCAAGGAACTGGCTCCAGAACTGAAAGGTGAATTGATTGATGGTTCACGAATCTACCGTGAAGGTGAATCTATGTATCAGATGTATTTGCGCAAATATGCTGGGGTTAATCCTGAAAATGGTAATGCTTTATATTATAAAGATATTATCGATGAAAAAGGAAATGTAACTGGACAAGAAACAACAGAAGATTGGGCTAGTGCTACTCGTTATGCAACCGGCGACATTTTGCCTAAAGCATATGGTGGTTTTGGTACTTCTTTGAATTTGTATGGAGTTGATTTCTCGATGTCGTTTGCATATCAATTAGGGGGTAAGGTTTATGATAATACTTATGCAGCATTAATGCATGCAGGAACTGCTGATGGTAGGGGTCAGAACTGGCATAAAGACATTTTGAATGCTTGGACTCCAGAAAACAAGCATTCAAATATCCCAAGATTGGACTACAATAGTCAATATGCCAATAGTCAGTCTGATCGCTTTGTTACATCTTCTAATTATTTGAGCATAAACAATATTACATTGGGATATACCTTACCAAAAAAATTACTGAAGAATATGGCTTCTTCTTTAAGAGTTTATCTTGCAGCAGATAACGTAGCAGTCTTCTCTGCACGTAAAGGTTTCGACCCTCGTCAAGGATATACTGCTTCCGGCAATGATGGATACTCTCCTATTCGTTCAATCTCGGGTGGTGTTTCATTAACATTTTAAATAGTAGATTTATGATAATCAAGAAATATATAACATTTGTTTCGTTAGCTGCCTTGTTTACAGCTTGCGATATGGATCAATTTCCTGAAGGAGACTTGATCTTGGAAGATCAGAAAAATGAAGTCGTTGCTGACTCTCCTGAAAAAATCATAGCAGATATCAATGCTCTGAAGTCAAATATGACTCAAGCTAAGGTATTCGATAATGGTCATGCCGATTTTGGTGTTCCTTCTATTTCTTTGACTGCAGATTGCTCCGGACAAGATATGGTTTCTGAAATTCATGGATATAATTGGTTCCAACCATCCTTGCGTTTTAAAGACCGCTTATCTACTAGTGGTATTAATGCATTTATTTGGAAAACTCATTATACTCATATCAAATCAGCTAATGACCTGTTGAAAACACTATATGCAGGATACCCTGAAGATAAAAGAGTAGACGAGATTGCCAATTATATTGGTCAGGCTTTAACAAACCGTGCATATGATTATCTTGAACTGATTCAGTATTATCAGTTTACATATCTAGGACATGAAGATGCATTGGGGCTTCCTGTAATTCTTGAAAATGCCACTACAGAACAGGCCACTAACAATCCTCGTGTTAGCGTGAAAGAAATATACGCCTTGATTATGAAGGATTTGAATCAGGCTATTAGCTATATGGAAAAATACCCTATCAAGCGTACCGATAATGCACAAGTTACTGCTGCGGTGGCTTATGGCTTGCGCGCAAGAGCAAATATGCTGATGGGAAAATATGCAGATGCTGTTAGTGATGCAGAACAGGCATTAAAATTGTCGGGAGCCCGTCCGTATACTATAAATGAAGTATCTGTTCCTTCTTTCAACCAGGTAGCAGACTCTTGGATTTGGGGTATTGTAATTACTCCTGAAGATGGAGTGGTTAAGACCGGTATCATAAACTGGCCTTCTCATCTTTGTTCTTTGACTGGTAACGGATATACAACAGGTACAGGTTCTAATGTTGCTTACAAACGTATTAATTCTACTTTGTATGCAAAGATGAACCCTAGTGATATTCGTAGAGGATGGTGGGTTGATGAAAATCTTCAATCTCCAGCTTTGAATAAAGCATACGGTGATGAAGGTCCGAAAATTGGAAAATCCATGAATTACTTGCCTTATACTAATGTGAAATTCGGTCCAGAAAACAATGAGCTATCCAATGCTATTAATGCACAAGACTGGCCTTTGATGCGTGCTGAGGAAATGTATTTGATTAAAGCTGAAGGTTTGGCAAGATCTAAGAGTGTAGCAGAAGGTAAAGCTGTATTGGAAGGTTTCTTGAAAGAGTGCCGTGACCCTCAATATTCTTGTAAGGCAAATTCTCTTGAAGAGTTTATTGATGAAGTCTGGATTCAGCGTCGTATCGAATTATGGGGTGAAGGATTCTCTTTGCAAGATGTACTTCGCTTGAAAAAGCCAATCATACGTAAGGGGGCTAATTTCTCACCAAATACTACTTATGAAGATATTAAACCTGAATCTGCAATCATGATTTTTAACATTCCGGAATGTGAAACATCTGTAAACAAAGGTATTCCTCTAGATCAGATTAATGAGGTAGCCACTCCTCCAACTCCAATAAATTAATACTTATTGTTATAAAAGAAAAGGGATAATCGTTAAACGATTATCCCTTTTCTTTTATTGTAAACTGATGTGTTGCTAACAGTAAAATATCATATAGCGCTATAGCTAACGCCAGGTAGCATTTAGCAAGAGAACACCATAATTTAAAATCATATCCCTTACTGTTTCAAACTCACCTCAAAGAACATTTAAACCCAATCACACTGCCACATAAAACAAAGTTACAACTTGAGATTAATAAGTTATAAGCACCGTTTCATAAAACACAAGTTGAATTTTATGAAACGGCAACTCTAACTCAAAAATAAATCAGAGGATTTCACACTTATCCCATAATGGGAAAGAACTATATTCCCCTACCCTTTACAGTTTTTCAAGGAAAAAAGCTAGACATATAAAAAAAAGATGTATCTTTGCATCAAGAAATACTATCTTCATCTGGGGTTGTTTGGTTTTGACAGCGAGAGATGTGGTATGTAAGCATGCAGTGCGTCAGTGATTTGCACTATAATCTCAGTTACTGAACTTTTATCTGGCAACGAATCTTATGCTCTCGCTGCTTAATCGAAGTATAGTAGATTAGCTTTATTTCCGTCACAGTGATGGAAACGAGACATTGTCCAAAAGCTCTTGTTCCGAAGCGTTTGATACGACAGTGCAGTAAAATCGGGAATAGTTTCCACCAAGCTTCTGGGTGGAAATGAATCTTTAGAAGCTAAGGTATAAGTGGGTGGCTCTGGTCTTGCTTATGCACGAAAACCGAAGGCAGAGATAAGCATGTAGAAAGCATATGGCTTCCTTGTTTGGACGAGGGTTCGACTCCCTCCAGCTCCACAACAAATATTGATAATCAGACTATTATATAAGTTATGCATCACAACATAACAAATAGAATAGTCTGATTATCTTTTTTCATCAAAAGCAATCAGTTTCTCTTAAATATATCAACTGTTATGATAGCGTGTGCTGCTGCACAGCCAAAGTAGTAGACTTCTTCGAACTGAACTGTCATTGCAAAATTAAAATTAGAGAGTCGCATCAAACTTATTTCTGAGCAATGATACGACCCTTCTCTTTTTACATTGCAGATATATTACTAAAATATGTAACCTATCTTTATCAATAATTCACGTGGACGAAATGTTTGGTTTATGGTCCTTTCTGTTAATGAACTAAGTGCATTGTATTGGTATATACGTTTATTTAAGGCATTGTTTGCTTGTAGTCCTATACTGTATTTTTGTTTCGTATATTCCAAAGAAAAATCCATGAAGTAGATGGAAGAACGGGTAGGCTTCCAGTTTAGATACCAAGCATGGCTCCATTGGAATTTCCAATCGGATACCGGAAAGATATTCACTTCAAGCCGGTTTGTCAAATGCAAAGCATAGCTGTCTGGCTGGATGCCGCTGCTCAGTGTGGTGTGTCCGAAGTGCTCTGTACCTTCCATACTTAGATAGCGGTTGGGCTGTAAGGCATAGTTGCCGCTTACTATCACCGATTTAGTCCGGTAGGGCACCACTTCATTCTCCAGCATTAATTTTTGACGGTTTTCCATATATTGCGCCGTGACTCCGACAAACGTCTTCCAGAAGGAGAAGGTTTTCGACAGTCGAGTACGAGCCGTCCATTGTAAGGTGTGGTATGGACAGTCTACCATTTCCGTAGCATGTAGTCCATCCTGCTGTACGGATTTTGCTATTTGATTATGGTTGCCTCTAACTACATTTCCAGTCAACGACCAGAACCATCCGTTTATAGGATTATTGAATTTCAATGCCAGGGAGGTTATCCATTGACTGAAAGTGCTGAAAGAAGTACCTTTTGACGCTTCACGGTATTGCGTAAAGAGGTAGTTGGTATAAAGTTCATGAATGGTGGGTGTCTGATAGCGGTATAAAACTGCAGGGAGAAGAGACCAGCAGGAACTTAAATCATAGGTGACATTAAGAGACGGCTCTATGAATGTACGGGTAAACCATTGCTTTTCCCTTTCAGAACTGCGGTCTTCCAACCAGTAGTGATGTAGGGAGATAGGTACCGAAAGATTCATTCGTAATCCTCCTTTCTGATATTGCAGATGCGGAGTGGTATAAAGACGAAGGTCGCTGAATGTCAAACAATTGATAAAGTCTTTATTTATAGCAAACCCCTCTTCTACGTTGCTCCCATCAATGCCGGAAGTGAGTTTTTCTTGAATATAATCGACACCGATTTTTGCACCTATGTAAAAGCGGAAGAACTTGAACTGCCAATCGGTTGTGTTTTTTGTAAACAATCTGGTAAGCTTTACATCTTGTTGAAACTCGTCATAGCCCTTTCCCTGATTAAGAAGGTCAGGGAAGATGCCCGGAGCTATGGTGAGTTGTTGGGGTAATTCTTCCAAATGGTTGATTGAAGTCATCTTGAAAATGTGTTTTTTATTCAAGGGAAGCACCAATTGTAGCCGGTCAGTAAGGTGTCGGTGGGTGTTCTCCAGCACTTGATTCATGGGCTCTTGATTCATGCAGAACAACTGATTCGCTTCGCCTTTCTTCCATTGCCCGGTCAGGATATTCTTGACAAAGCACTGGCGGGCATTACGTTCAAATGTAATCTCTCCTTTCAACTGGTTTATGTTCAGGTCTATCTTATTTTCTTCTTGGTACATTACAGTTTTGTCCGGATAAAAGTACTGTGTAATTGTTTGGTTTTCTTGATACTGGTCGGAATGTAGGTAATGAAATTGGGTACGCAGCTGATTCTCGTTGTTGAAACGATACAGGTGGTGAGTAGCTGCCAGGTGGTCACGATTATCTAAATAATGATTTTCATCAATGCCGTTTCCGTCTATACGTGGCAGCAGGATAAGCGAGGTGACTTCATCTTCACCTGGCTCAGCATCCTGCATTTGGGACTGTAGCTCTGCAGCTGCCACTATCCCTACATTGTTTGTCTTGTAAAGCGACAGATTTTGGTGTTTTCTGCCTAAATACATGCCTAACGCACGCATGTCCCAAAGTCCGTTTTTGAAAGCATTGACGCCTCCTCCAACATCCAAACTGCCTGAAAGAGCAAACTTTACATCATCTTCCAGCACCAGGTTTATAGCCGTCTGCTCACTGAAATTCTTTCCGCGCAAAGCTGCTACCTGCTGATGATTCCGTAGAATTTCCACCTTCTTAACCACCCTTCCCGACAGGTTGTTGGTAGCCAAGGCATAATTGTTCCCCATTAAATCCATGCCCTCGATATAGAGTTTTGAGATATTTTTGTCCTCAAAACGAATAGCTCCGCCCGGCAACACTTCCAGCCCCGGCATTTTCTTCAGCACATCAGCTATAGTTCGGTCTTGTGGCATTCGGAATCCGCTGACAAGGTATGAAAGAGTGTCTGAGCAGATGCTCACACGATTCAATTTCACTTTGACTTCAGGCAGTTGGAAGTCAGAGGAAGTCAGTTGGAAAGTCATGTCGGGCTTATAGGATTCAACAGGTATCACTTGACTGGAGTATCCCAAGAAAGTAAGTGACAGAAAAGAGGGCTTTTGATCTAATGTAATGGCAAATTTTCCATTTTCATCAGTAAAAGTAAACATGTAAATGGAATGATTGCTTCGCAAAAAACTGACTGACACATCCGACAGAGGGCTGTGTTTCTCATCTACGACCTTTCCCTCAAAGCGAAATGACTGTGCGTTCATTTCCACCGAAAAGAAAAACAGTATGCAAATATAGCATAACCAGTGCGGGCAGACCATGGCTTCTATTGTTAAGTGAGTAATTGGATTTAAAGATTGTGCTTATTATGGAATGATTTCCAATAGCACCGGATGCTCTTCCTTATAAACTATAGGTTTTCCGTCTGGACCTTGAGAAGCCATATTTGATATGCCGAAGTTTTGTAGAAAGGTTTCTGGATTTTTAGCGCATTGCATGTGCATGTAAGTCAGTTTCTGTGGAGTACATTCGATGAATTTCCCTTTCGGTTTTCTTACCATTGTCTTCCCTCCTTTTTGCAAACCGATGCAACGGAATGAGAAATCGCCTATGCTGTCTTGAGCAGTCAGAATCAGACCCGGTAGTCCATGCAATTTCCACGGTCCATCGCTAATAGGAATCGACGAAGTGAACCACACTGTCCAGGTACGCCCCCGGTATACGGTCTGTGCTTTCTGGCATGAGTATTTATAAATTAAGGTATCGCCGGGCAGAATCTTCCACACAGGCTTTTCCATTGTTTCCGTATATCGGAATTTTTTAAACACCACGTCTGTATAGGTTAATTTACCCTTTTGAGGATAGTTTTTATAGACTGCATAATCTTGTCTAGATAGAGGATATCCAATTTGGTCCAAAGCTTGCATTATTTCGCCGTATGACCCGCCTCGCGCAGTGATACTATCCTTGATGTCAGCTCTTCGAGTATTCCACAACCCGTAATATGCCGAATAATGAGTCCCTATTTCCAATATCTGTTCGTCTTCAAATAGTTTCGGATTTTCTTGTCGAAATTTAAATTGGGAGGCATAATTAACTACAAGTCTGGCGTAATCATTTTGTTGAGCCAATCCAGACAAAGAATAAAAAAATGATAGCAAAGTAATAAAAACTTGTTTTTTCATAAGAACATCTAATAAAAGCAGAATCTTCCCGAAAGAGAAAATTCTGCTCATTATGTGATTTAATTATTAACGAGAGCAATCGACTTTAGTCCAATAGTCTTGCATCATAACTGCAAAATCTA
>JARIAN010000008.1 GCA_029257865.1 Phocaeicola sp. | reverse complement strand
TCCACTATAAAAAGAGGCTTTCATTTAAACGTTTAACATTACCACCTGAATTTTCAAATTTCGGTGGTGATAATTATAATAGTTCGAAGTTTACAAATTATGATACAAAAATCTCAATCTGGATCTTCAAACGAACTTACAAGTCCTCCAAAGAGGGTAAAATTCGCTCTTTGATGTATTTTATCCTATCTGAAGTTGTTTTTGAAGGCCAAACAAGAAAAGTCGGCGCATGTTGATCCATGCGCAACGGGCAATTGCCTGAAGTGTATGCTTGAACAAACCACGATATCTTGTTTTATTGTTCCGCGTATGGAAGCAGTATTGGAAAATGGTCGCTTCAACGTTATTTCTCTTTCGCCGTTTCTCATAAGGTATGGATTTGATTTCTTGTCTTGTCCGTGCCTTTTCGATATGCTCCGTTGTGAAATACCGCCAAACAAGGTTTCCGTTCTTATCGGTTGTTTTGATTTTCCATTGCCCATCTTTCACTGGTTGAGCGATGGTAATCTCACCGGTATTCTTATCGGTAACCTCTAACACGCCATCACCTGATAAGTTCAACTCAAAACGAGGAGGCTTTCCCTGGATGCCGTTAGCTATGAATTCAAATCCTTGCTCTTCATCGGCAGCCAGTTTTCGGTTTTCTTCGCTTTGGTAGGCACCATCGGCATGAACAGCGGTAACCTTATTGCCGGTTACTTCAGCCGTGTTCTTAATGGCATCTTCAAGGAAGTCATTATCAGCTGCTCCTGCGCCTTTAATAGACACATCAGTTATGATATTGGGTTTATCCTCTTCATCTGTTGTTTCTGTAATATTGGTGGAGTACCCTTTGGTCTTCTTGCCGTTTTTACCACGATACTGAGCATCTTCGTCGTGCGGATTTTGCAGGCTTTTAGCGCTAATGAGTTTCTTCTCACGAACTGTTACCGTTTGGGTATCTTCGTCTTTCTCATACTGTTCGCTAAAGACACGACGAAGCAGATGCTTTTCCTCTTGTCTGCAATGAGTGAGAATGTAGTCAATAGCTACACCTAAAGTGTGAAGACGTTGGTTTATGCTCCCGCTGTCAGTTTTGTAAACTGTCCGTTTAGCATCCTCTTCAAGGAACTGAAGCAGTTGTTCTCTCATCATCTGGTCTTCTACCTGTAAGGCTTCTTCTTTGGAGTATTCCTTCAAGAAGGTAGCGTGTATGACTTCATAACGTGAATACCAACCGATATTGCTTGATATAAGTTTGCTGTCCATGCGGACTGTCGTACCAGATATTTTGTAATCAATTACTTGTTCCTTGGTTATCTGCTTGAAGCATTTGTCAAAAAGGTTAATACCCTTTTCTTCTTCGTACTGACAAAGACGACGGCGGAACACGTAATAGGTTTGAATAGATGGACATTGCTCATCAAGGCCAATCATGCCAAGGGCACGACGATACAAAAGATTATAGCGACATTGTTCATACAGTTGCTCATCACTACAGCCACTGCCTTCTTTGAGAATGCACATAGCTACGAGCATGCTGATAGAAGCATTGGGTCTGCCATCTCTCTTATCTGAGCGTCCTTCGGTATAGAGAGGCTTGAATATAGATTCATCGACACGAGCTGTCACCTCTGTATAGAATTTATTGTGCCAAGCGGTAGAGTCATCATACTGACGACTTTCACGGTCGCACAACAATCCTGAAGGAGAATTGAACATATCGAATTGTTTGGTCTTGTTACTTTTCTTAAACATTTGATTCACATTAAATTATGAATCTAATTTACGAATTTTTCTTCAAATAGTAAAATTTCAAAGAACGTATTTTAATTAAAATGAGTATAAACTAATTAACATCGTCTACTTTTTATAGTGGACTCATGTATCAATTTTTAACCCAAGTTTGATAGTAAATTTATGCATTTTTTTTGCTACTCAGTATTTTACAATTTTCATTTACATCTCTGTGTACTACAAACTTTTTTCTATTTTGATTTTTCTGAATGGCATCTTCTTATATTTTAGTCGTTCATAAATATCTTTTACCGCTAAGGTTGGTTCACTACAGATTCTC
>JARIAN010000003.1 GCA_029257865.1 Phocaeicola sp. | reverse complement strand
GACTGGAAGTAAGAAAGTTCTTTTTGTTCGTTTGTTTTCATGTTACCTACTTTTTTATTTGGTTAATGGAATCATTGAAATTATCTAATTTACCGGCAAGTGCCAGCATGTCTTCTTCTATCTTCTTGTTTGTTATGCGGGCATAAATCTGCGTTGTTTTTATATTGGTATGGCCTAACATCTTTGAAACAGATTCAATGGGAACTCCTTTGCTTAATGTCATAGTTGCAAAGGTATGACGTGCCAGGTGGAATGTCAAGTTCTTTTTTATTCCACACAAATCAGCTATCTCTTTAAGATAACTGTTCATTTTCTGATTGGACAGAATAGGAAGAAGTCTGTTTTTTGTAGTTTTTCCTTTATACTTATCTATTATCATTAAAGGTATATCAAGCAACAGTATATTACTTGGAATGTTTGTTTTCTGTCTTCTGGTCATAATCCACATCTTTCCATCAAGACTGACAATATTGTCTTGTGTAAGATTAGCTACATCTATATAAGCCAAACCACAGAAACAGGAAAATATAAAAATGTCCCTTACAGCTTCAAGTCGTGGAGTGACAAACTCTTTCTGCATTATTCGCTGGATTTCCTCGTCCGTCAAGAACCCTCTATCAACCTGTTCAAGGTGAAAATGATGATGAATAAACGGATCATGTGTCATTATACCCGATTTCTGTGCGAATATTACTACAGTCTTAAAGAATTTCAGTGTTTTTGTAGCACTGTTCGGCTTCAGTGCAGCTGTTGTTCTCAAATATATTTCAAAGTCATGTATTATAATATGAGTAAGTTCACTGGGCATCAAATCTTTTCTTCCATATTTAAGATGAAGGAAATTTTCAAAATGTTTGCCGGCTGCAGAATACTTATGGTATGTGGCAATAGTCTTTCCATTACCAACCTGATTCTTTATATCCTCCAGGTACTTGTTGTAAAGTTCCATAAAGGTTGTCTTGATTTTGTTTTTGCCCAAATAGATACTCTTGATCTTATCCAAAGTGAGATCTTCATCAAGTTCATGTCTTCTGAATATACCTTGTAGGGAAGAAGATATATCATCCAACTGGGCATTTAGACTTAAAGCTTCTGATGTACGACCTTTTAATCGGTTGGTGGAGTTGTTCCACATCTTTTTGTCCACACAGATTCCGGAAGAACCTACATTCAGCATTTCTCCATTAAGGAAAATACGAACCATGACAGGTGATTTTCCTTGCTTGTTTTCGTAATTGGAACGTACATAGTACGACACCTTAAAAATCATTTTCATAACAATTCATTTAAGTGTAGCATTACAGCTACAAAGTTCGACATAATTTGTTATGAATAAGCAATTTACAAGGCGTCTATTTAGGTATCATCTGACCGTCACTGCTACATTTTTTTGACGTGACTTCATCATGTAGCTCCAGGTGTAGCAAAAATTGACCAAACTATGACTGCCAACCTATGCTAAATGGTATTCACGTTGAAAAGTGCATATACAAAAAAAGCACCGTAATCAATTGATTTACGGTGCTTTAACTCCTAATCTGAATGCTGATTTGACAGCCTTATTTTCAGTTTCAGCGGAGAGGGAGGCTCTCGAACCTATATATTCAAGAAATATCATAAAATTGCAATTTATTGATAATCAATCATTATTTTGAGTATATAGTAAATCTAAATCTTTCTGAATATCTTTTGCTATTCCAAATATTGGGTGTATATTTGGGTGTAGAATTTCAAACACACCCAATTATGAATATCAAACGAAACATCATTTTTGCATTGGAGAGCCGGAAGAAGAACGGTGTGCCAATCGTGGAGAATGTGCCTATCCGTATGCGTGTCATATACGCAAGCCAGCGCATCGAGTTTACAACGGGCTACCGCATTGATGTAGCCAAGTGGGATGCTGACAAGCAGCGAGTAAAGAACGGGTGTACCAACAAATTAAAGCAAAGTGCATCTGAAATCAATGCCGATCTGCTGAAATACTATGCCGAAATTCAAAATGTGTTCAAGGAGTTTGAGGTACAGGAAACCATGCCAACCACCCAACAACTAAAGGATGCATTCAACCTGCGGATGAAAGATACAAGTGAAGACCAGGAAGACGTAAAGATAAGTTTTTGGGAGGTATTCGATGAGTTCGTTAAGGAATGCGGCAATCAGAATAACTGGACTGAATCCACATACGAAAAGTTTGCAGCCGTAAAAAATCACCTTAAAGAGTTCAAGGAAGATTTAACCTTTGAATATTTCAATGAGTTCGGACTGAACGAATATGTCAATTTCCTGCGTGACAAGAAAGACATGAGGAACAGTACCATCGGTAAACAAATGGGATTTCTCAAATGGTTTTTACGCTGGGGTTTCAAAAAAGACTATCACCAGAATATAGCATACGATACATTCAAACCTAAACTGAAAACCACTTCCAAGAAAGTAATCTTCTTGACATGGGACGAATTGAACAAGCTGAAAGATTATCAGATATCCAAAGACAAACAATATCTGGAACGTGTCCGGGATGTTTTCCTGTTCTGTTGCTTCACAAGTCTGCGATATTCGGATGTCCGTAACTTAAAGCGAAGTGATGTCAAGTCCGACCATATAGAAGTTACCACCGTTAAAACGGCAGACAGTCTGAGTATCGAGCTGAACAAGTACAGTAAAGCCATACTTGAAAAATACAAGGACATCCATTTTGAAAACCACATGGCATTGCCTGTTATCAGCAATCAGAAAATGAATGATTATTTGAAAGAGCTGGGAGAACTAGCAGAAATCAATGAGCCTGTACGTGAAACCTACTATAAGGGGAATGAGCGTATAGATGAAGTCACCCCGAAATACGCATTGCTCAGCACACATGCCGGAAGAAGGACATTCATCTGTAATGCGCTGGCTCTCGGTATTCCGGCACAGGTTGTAATGAAATGGACAGGGCACAGTGATTATAAAGCCATGAAGCCCTACATTGACATAGCTGATGATATTAAGGCTAATGCGATGAACAAGTTTAACCAACTATAAAAGTATCAGTCAGTTTCACAGATTATCATTATTAAAGTTATCTTTGTCAGAACAAGACTTATTAATATGGAAAGTAACAATAATCATAATATAGACAAAAGGAATTTTGATGCTTTTGTCCATGCTGTCGGTTCGGAAATAGAACAGGCGCAAGTCCGTCTCATTACAGCTGCCAATGCCCAGATGTTGTTCCATTACTGGAAGATGGGTAACTATATCCTGCATCAGCAGAACTTATATGGCTGGGGAGGAAAAATTATCAATAAATTGGCTCAGGCTATCCGCTTCAACTATCCTGAGAAGAAAGGATATTCTGTCAGAAATTTATCCTATATGTGCCAGTTTGCAAAGGCTTATCCTTTAAGTGTATTGAAAAAACTCATAGAAACGGATACAAAGCCTACTGTCACAAGCATACAGAATATTACAGATTCAGTCCGGGAGTTAAACAATACAGTATTTACGCAAGAACCTCTTGCGCAAATACAACCGGCAGACAATAAGGAAACTACAATTATGCAAGAACCTCTTGCACAAATTCCGGATGTTACCGGAACAATATCCGTCATTTGCCAAACAGCAATTGAAGATATAGAAAGAATATTCCTATCATCACCTGTTGCAAGAATAAATTGGGCAAGCCATGTAATTATGCTCAACAGTTCACTTCCATTGGGTGTAGGGTATTGGTACATGAAACAGTCGGTAGAAATGGGTTGGAGCAGTAATGTGCTGAAAATGCAGATTGAAAGCAATCTGTATGACAGACAAATCAAGAGTAACAAGGTAAACAATTTCACAGCCACACTTCCGGCACCTCAAAGCGATCTTGCCAATTATCTGTTAAAAGACCCGTATATCTTTGACTTGGCAGGAGCAAAGGAAAAGGCTGACGAAAGGGATATAGAAGAACAGCTGGTAAAGCATGTAACCCGTTACTTGCTGGAAATGGGTAACGGGTTTGCTTTTGTTGCCAGACAAAAACATTTCCAGATTGGAAACAGTGACTTTTTCACAGACCTTATTCTATATAATATCAAACTACATGCCTATGTAGTCGTAGAACTGAAAGCTACACCGTTCAAGCCGGAATATGCAGGGCAGTTAAATTTCTATATCAATATCGTAGATGATAAACTGAGGGGAGAAAATGACAACAAGACAATCGGCCTTTTGCTATGCAGGGGTAAAGATGAAGTAGTGGCACAATACGCATTGGCCGGATATGACCAGCCGATAGGTATCAGCGACTATCAGTTGAGCAAGGCTGTACCTGAAAATCTGAAATCAGCCTTACCGAGTATAGAAGAAGTGGAAGAAGAACTGACCTTATTCCTTGACAAGGACAAGAACCCATAATATAACGTATATGGCAGGAAAGATACAGACGATGATTCCCAAATACGGGGAACTCAACAGAATATACAGAGACTATATAGATAATTACGCATTCTCTTTTGACAGGCAGAAATTCATATCGGATTTTTATCAGGAGTATAATGACATGAAATCCTTTGAAGCCGCCATTCTTGAACTGGTGCTTGACAGGCAAAAAGAGCAATACACCTTGATACTCAACAGCCTGAAAACTGAAATAGAAAAGAGCATACAGGCTTATGAGACACGCCCTTTAAGTGACAGAGCCATAGAATGTGCTTGCCATCAGCACATGGAAAGGTATTCTCAGAAAATTGAAGCCCAGCTGGATGTTACAAGAAGCCTGAGCAAGCCGCTGAATGAAGCCAATAACAGATATGACTGCATCGGCTACAGGGAGCATACTCCCGAAGAGGAAAAACAGGCAGAAAAAGAATATGAACGCTGCAAGGCTGAATATGACAGGGAAAAAGCCAAGCTGAACAAACTCTATGACCAGCAAAAGGCTGCAAGAACAGAGGCATTACAATATATGAAGAACTGTTGTGCGGACATATACCGTCAAAGCTGCCTTTTTCTGGATATATTGAAGAAATACATTCCTGACGGAAAGCAAGAGGATGAACCGGATAAACCAATCAGTCAGCAGGAAACAACAGAAGAACAACAGGAATATTTCAGCATGAAATTACTTTCGCTCATTCATGAGACGTGCGAAGGAGAACAGTTCGAAGAAATTTCCGCACCGGATTTCTATGCCAATATGAATCTTCACCCCTGCAACTATAAACTGAAAATAAAACCGAGAGAAAAAATACGTGTATGCTATCTGATATTCCTGATGAGCGAGAAACTCTCCAAACAGGACAGGGATAAATGGAAAGACAGAATACTGAAACTGCTGGATATTGACGACAGCTACTACAAATCCAAGTACAAAGAGCCTGTTTCTGATTTCCCCAGTGACAGCAACCAAAATTTCGCCAAGGAAATGGAACATATATTCAGATAATCCGTGATATATCCTGATACTTTACGAAAGTTCCACTTTTACCACTCAAAATAATTTTTGAGTGGTATTTTTATTTTCTGATATTCAATAAGATACAATGATATTCAGTCTATATCGTCCCCATCCTTACCACTCATAACCCTATCTAATTTTGCATCGTTCGAGAACAGAAATAACAGCCAGTGCGCAGGGCTGATTGTTTAACGAATAAAATTATTGGACGATGAAAAATATCCAAGAATTATTATCAAAACCCGTCTGGCAGATGACAGGCGAAGAATTCATATTCCTGAGTAAGCACGCTTCAGGTCAGGCCGAAGTATTGCCGCAACCCGTTACAGACACGGAAAAGAAGTATGTGTACGGAATACTCGGTATAGCCAAACTGTTCGGGTGCAGTCTGCCCACTGCCAACCGCATAAAGAAAAGCGGTAAGATAGACAAGGCAATTACCCAGATAGGGCGCAAGATTATAGTTGATGCAGAACTGGCTATTGAACTTGCCGGAAAGAAAACAGGAGGACGGAAATAATGGGAGGTATGCTTATGGACTATATGAGAGAAATAAAGGAGATTTCGGCAGAACAGGCGATAATCCTTTGGCAAGCCTCACGTTTGAGCCTGTCGAAAATCTATGAGAAAGCACCTGAGATTTTAAAAGTGCAAGGTTCGGTCATTGGCACACTGGGCAATTTCAGTGCATCCATAGGCAAAGCCAAGAGTAAAAAAACTTTCAATGTGTCGGCTATTGTAGCCGCTGCATTGAAAAACGGTACGGTACTGCGGTATGTGGCGGAACTACCGGAAGAAAAAAGAAAGATTCTTTATGTGGACACAGAACAAAGCCATTATCACTGTCTGAAAGTCATGAAACGTATTTTACGGCTTGCTGGTCTTCCTGATGACAGGGACAATGAACATCTGGAGTTTCTCGCTTTGAGGAAATACACGCCCGAACAGCGTATCAGGATTGTCGAACAGGCTATCTATAATACACCGGACATAGGGCTTGTAATCATAGACGGCATCCGTGATATGGTATATGACATCAACAGTCCGGGAGAATCGACACGTATTATATCCAAACTGATGCAGTGGACGGATGACAGGCAGATACACATCCATACGATACTTCACCAGAACAAAGGCGATGAAAACGCAAGAGGGCATATCGGTACGGAGCTGAACAACAAGGCGGAAACCGTTCTGCTGGTGGAAAAGGACAAGAGCAACGGGGATATAAGCAATGTTTCAGCCATGCACATCCGTGCAATGGATTTCGAGCCTTTCGCTTTCCGTATCAACGACAATGCATTGCCTGAACTCATAGAGGGGTACAGACCCGAAGCGAAGAAACCGGGAAGACCGGAAGAGGAAAAGTTCGACCCTTACAGACATATAACCGAACAGCAGCACCGCATAGCACTGGAAGCGACTTTCGGGCTGAAAGAGGAATACGGCTACAAGGATCTGGAAACCGCCTTAATCAAGTCTTATATGTCGGTAGGTGTAAAACTGAACCATCAAAAGGCGGTATCACTTATCACCATGCTCCGGAACAAACGGATGATAGTACAGGAGAACGGCAGGAAATACACGTTCAAGCCGGACTTTCACTATTGACTGTCCGACCTGTAATCGCTTCACTTTATTCAGCAGGTCTATATATTAAGGATAAAGCGAAGCGGTTGCAGAGAATGTAAAACCACTTCACTTTATTACCGTATCCTATATATACGAAAATAAAGTGAAGTGATTATACAGACTGTACTTCACAAAGATGTACGGGCGAAAAGAGAAATAAATACTCCAACCATTATTCAAACACTCATTTTATTATGGATATACAGACAGCAAAACAAATCAGGATAGCGGATTTTCTGTACAGTTTGGGCTATTCTCCCATCAAACAGCAAGGTATCAACCTGTGGTATAAATCCCCGTTACGGGAAGAAACAGAACCCTCGTTCAAGGTAAATACCGAGCGCAACCAATGGTATGATTTTGCAATCGGGAAAGGTGGAAATATCATCGCACTGGCACAGGAACTCTACTGTTCCGACTATGTACCTTATCTTCTACAGAAAATTGATGAGCAGACACCACACATACATCCCGTGTCTTTCTCTTTTGGCAAGCAATCATTTTCCGAACCGAATTTTCAGCAATTGGACATTGTACTGCTGGCTTCTCCTGCCCTGCTTGCCTACCTACAGGAAAGAGGGATAAACATGGCACTGGCGAAAAGAGAATGTAAGGAAGCCCGTTTCACCCACAACGGCAAACGGTATTTCGCCATTGCCTTTCCGAACATATCGGGCGGATATGAAATCCGCAACCGATATTTCAAGGGGTGTATCGCACCGAAAGAAATATCACATATCAGACAATCGGGAGAGCCGAGAAAAGCATGTTACGTTTTTGAGGGGTTCATGGACTACCTTTCCTTTTTGACTCTAAGGCTTGAAAGCTGTCCGCAATCCCCCGATTTTGACAGACAGGACTACATGGTTCTGAACTCTGTTGCCAATGTTTCAAAGGCAATCTATCCGTTAGGAAGTTATGAGCGCATCCATTGTTTCTTTGACAATGACCGTGCTGGAATGGAAGCCATGCAGCAAATCCGAAAGGAGTATGATGCTACCCGGTATATACGGGATGCCTCGCAAATCTACAGTGGATGTAAAGATCTGAACGAATATTTACAGAAACGAATAGCCGATAGGAAAGAGCAAGCGCAATCTGTCAAAAAGAGGAATGATACGCTATCCAAGAAACCGAAAGGCTTCCGGTTATAGCCCACTATAACTACACGCTTCGCTTACGTAGTTGTGGGCTCTCCCGAGGGGATTAGGGCTTTGCCCTAATGACCCCACTCAGGGCGTTTCTCCCCTAAGAACCCCGAGCAAAGAGTGACCCTCTCTTTGCAATCTCCGCTTATGGGTT
>JARIAN010000147.1 GCA_029257865.1 Phocaeicola sp. | reverse complement strand
GCAAGCATTCTGCAGTGCAGTTCTGCTCCTCCATTGATATCTTTTCCGTATCGGACAACTACGAATGCTATTTTTTTCATATTTATTATTGCTTGATAAGTTTATCAAATAATGCAATCCACTTCTCACCAATAGCTTGAGGTGAATAGTCATTGATTTTATTTAAAACATTTTGCTGCATCTGTTTCATTAATTGTGGGTTGTTGACTAATGAAACAATTTCTGCTGCAAATTCCTTTATATTTCCGTTGGAAACGAGTATACCATTTTGTTTATTGGGAGAGAGGAGATATTCAATTCCTGCACAGCAATTGAAGGCGACAGGAATAACCCCATTGGCTTGTGCTTCGGTTAAGCATAACGGCCATCCTTCAAAGGTAGATGTGAGACATAGAATGGCTGCATCTCTGTAGTAATCATCTATAGATTCTGTATATCCGGCAAATGTAATTCTTTCTAGCTTTAGTTTTTTTGCAAGAAGTTTTAAATTTTCACGTTCCGGACCATCTCCAATGATTATTAGTTCCCAATCTGGTATCGTCCGGTATATCTTATTCCAAATGTTGAGTAATCTATCTATCCGCTTGTCTGCATAAGAGAGCCTTCCGCTAAAAATGATTTGCTTTTTTTTGTTTAAATTGACATGCTCTCTGGGATATTCCGGATTCGGAATAACATGAATTCGTGACCCGTCTTTAAAGTATGTTTCCAGCTGCTCCTTATATTTGTCACAGAGTACTGTCAAAGCATCAATGTTTTGATACATTTCCTGGTATCTTTTGATGAATTTTCGGTCATACTTTTTCAGCCAATGATAGTCTATATAAGTCAGTGTATGCCATTTTATTTTTTTGAGCAAAGAGTGTCTGCTTGCTCCTTTTTTGATATAATAACGATCTATAGATTCCCAAATAGGAATACTATGTAGAGCTCTGACTACTTTGCATTGGGTTCTTTCTTTTATTGCTTTAAAAACATGAGTATCAAGTGAGATACTGATGAAAATATCTATTTTATTGTCATTTATAAATTGAATGATAAAGTTGATTGCTTTATCTGCTTCTTTTGAATAGATACTTTTTTGTTCGGGTATTTCTATTACTTTTAGACTGTCAAGGTCATACGATTCAGCTTTTGCTGTAATGACATAAACTTCATATCCTTTATTATGAATATAATCAGCAATATTAGCAGTGATTCTTTCAGCACCTCCAGCTGGGAATCTTTCGTGGTAGAATACAACTTTATTCATTTTAAATAGCATAATAATTAGAAAACAAAATTACAGTTTTTATTAAAAAATGACAAACTTGTTGCTGTTTTTATAAGTGTGTTTTTATGAATGTTTTTAATATTTTCTTTCGAAAATAATAGATGAAACAACGAAGGTAGAAGAAACTCAAATGCTTTTTTTTTGCTTTGTCTAAATATTTGAGATGAATTTTTTTATAATAACTTTTTCCTTCTTTAAAAAGTCCGTTTTTTATACAGGTACGGCATAATGTATAGAAAATTCTGTTTAGACATTTATTAAATTCTTCTGATGAGGGAAGATTATATAACTCCTTGAAGTATAGTTTGATTTTTAAATCACTGAGAAGGAATAGCTTATATTTATGTATGTCTGTAGAGTGGCTAACAGATTCTTTTAAAAATCGATAAACAGTAGTTGTTTCTGGTAACATGTGTATCAGAGTTTGTGAGGAGATAAACAGCCATAATGGATAGTCTCCCATTTTCCAATTGTGTGTTTCCGGTTTGATAGTTTGGTAATATTGAGACATGAGGTGTTTGCGCATGCAGGATGTTAGTGTTGGAATATGGTTACCACAGATAAGTTCCTCGATACAGGAAATAGGAACTCCTATAACTTCATTACTCATTTCTTTTCTTTCTTGATAATATACTAGACTACGGCTGTATACCATCCCATAGTTTGGATGTTGTTCTAAAAAATTGATTTGTTTCTGTAGCTTATAATAGTCAATCCAGTAATCGTCTCCCTCACAGATTGCAATATATTCTCCTTGTGCTCTGGGGAGTTGGAATTTTTGCCAAATGGATACGCCTTTAGAAAACTGATTCTCTTTTTGATAAATAGCTTTAATGACATGTGGATATTGCTCTTCATACTTTTTGATAATCTGTGGGGTGTTGTCAGTAGAAGCATCGTCGTGTATTAATACTTCAAACTTAAAATCTGTACATTGGTTTATAATTCCTTGTAAACATTCTTCTATATATTTTTCTTGATTATAAGTTTCGCAAAAAATGCTAACTTTTATATTGGAATTCATCATTATTACAATTTGATTTCTTGAAAGTGTTTGGTTATAATTTGGCTATTATAGGAAACGGGAGGAAGGATATCTTTTCCTATAAAGCAGTTGAGATGGCTAGTTACTAGATCATATCCAATTTTCTGTGAAAAGGCTATTCCAGCAGAAAAGCGAGGATTAATGTCTATTAGATAGAACTTCTTTCCATGTTCTATGAACTCCATATTTACGCATCCGTTTATCTGAAGTTTGTTTCCTATTTCAGATACCTGTAACTGTAATTCAGGGTGGGTAATCATCTCAACAGTTAGTCCCGCACCATTTTTTGTACGTAGAAGTTCTTTTCTAGGAATTGAAAAGTCATTTTTAGATGAAGCCGAACGCACATAATCTACTGTATATATATTCCCTTGTATATATGGCTGAAGTATATAGCCTTGTTGGTTTTTCAGATGTTTAAGGTCCTCTGGTGTATGGATTTGAACTATTCCTTCACTGCTTCTGCCATTTCGTGGTTTGGCGATGTATGGATACTGCTTCAGTGTAAGGTGTTCTATATCGTCATGATCACAGTCGTAGGTTGGGATTATTGCCATATGGGGGTGGTTTTGACAAAACTGATATAGGTTATATTTATTGCGTGCTATATTCAGTACTGAATTTTCCTGCATACAGAGAGTTATTTTTTCTTGGGTGAATGTTTTGCGATAGGCTGATAGGATATCAATTTCAATATCTGTGAGTGGTATGATATACTGAATTTTTTCTACTTGGCAGATTGTTATCAAACTTTGGATATATGCTTGATGTTCACATGCTAATGGAACACGATATGCATGATCACAAAGAGTGGATTCATAATGCCATTCTGTAGGGTAAATATCTGTTCCTATTACATAGTGTCCGTCTCTTTTTAGAGTTTGTATGACACTTGTTGCTGACATAGAGCCTATTGCTGTGATTAGTATATTCATAGTCTTATATTATGAAATGATACATGTTAAAATTCTCTCAACGTCTTGTGTACTTAAATGTGAATATAGTGGAAGGCATATTACAGATTCAGCCATGTGAGTAGCTACTGGTAAATTTTTAGGATTGGAACTTTCCAGTCCGCGGTAAGTAGAAAAATTACTAATTAGAGGATAGAAATAACGTCTTCCAAATATATTCATGCTTTTCATTTTTTCATATAGGGCATCTCGAGTCATGCCAAATACTTCTTTATCAATGAATATAGGAAAGTAGGAATAGTTGTAATCTACTCCAGGCATATTGTTGAAGAAGCTGATTCCTTGGATTGATTTCAACTCTTCTTTGTATAGATTAACTATTTTTCGCCGTTGTTCAATGGCAGCATCTATCTGTCGTAAGTTTAGTAATCCGTATGCTGAACGAATTTCGTCCATTTTACTATTGATGCCCGGGGCTACTACAGTTGTTTCATCTGCGAAACCGAAATTTTTTAAATAATCTATTTGTTTCTTGGTTTGTATGTCATGCATGACTAATGCTCCTCCCTCAATGGTGTTGAATACCTTTGTTGCATGAAAACTCAAGGTGGATATATCACCTGCTTTTAGTATACTTTCTCCATTAACTTTTACTCCAAATGCATGTGCAGCATCATAGATGACTTTGAGATTGTATTTATCTGCAATAGCTTGAATCTTTGTTATGTCGCATGGGTTACCATACACATGTACGGGCATGATGGCTGTGGTACGTGAGGTAATGGCTGCTTCTATCTTATCCGGGTCAAGGTTGCATGTCACAGGCTCAATATCTACGAAGACAGGCTTTATGCCATTCCACCAAAGTGCATGAGTAGTGGCTACAAAACTGAAAGGGGTAGTGATGACTTCTCCTGTGATGTGTAGTGCTTGAAGGGCGGTAATAAGTGGTAAGGTTCCATTGGTAAAGAGACTTATATAAGGAATATTAAGATATTTGCATAATTCACTTTCTAGAAGTTGATGAAAATTTCCATTATTGGTCAGTGTTTTGCTTTTCCAAATTTCTTCCAATAGTGTGTGAAACTCATCAAGTGAAGGCATCATAGGGGAGGTTACATATATAGGATTATTATTCATGGATTTTTGAAATTAAATAATTAGATAAATTAATATAAATATGAAGGTGTATGTAGAGTAAATATTGTTATAATTTTTGGAATATAATGTAGGATAGGTATCGCATGATTATAGAAATATGTGGTATAGGGACTCATTGTATCATATTGTAAAGATACAGATATCTGACTGGAGTAGGATAAGTATATTACTTTAGTCAGATATGATTTTACAAAGCCTGCATATCATTCAGGCGTTTGTAATAACCATTCTTTTGAATCAGTTCCTCATGCTTTCCGCTTTCCACTATGCGGCCTTCATACAATACATAGATGCGGTCGGCATTTTTGATAGTAGACAGGCGGTGGGCAATCGCAATGGTGGTACGGGTTTTCATCAAGCGTTCCAAGGCTTCCTGTACCAAGCGTTCGCTTTCAGTGTCCAGAGCGGAAGTTGCTTCATCCAAAATAAGGATGGCAGGGTTTTTCAAGATGGCACGTGCAATGGAAATACGCTGGCGTTGTCCTCCTGACAGGCGGCAGCCACGGTCACCGATATTGGTGTCATATCCTTTTTCAGATTCCATGATGAAATCATGTGCATTGGCTATCTTGGCAGCTTCTATCACTTGTTCCATAGTGGCGTTTTCCACTCCGAAGGCAATATTGTTGAAGAAACTATCGTTGAACAAGATGGCTTCCTGGTTTACATTTCCGATAAGTCCGCGCAAGTCTTTAACCTGTACATCTTTGATGTTAGTTCCGTCAATCAAGATTTCTCCGCTCTGTACATCGTGGAAACGTGGCACCAAGTCTACCAAAGTAGATTTACCTGAACCGCTCTGACCGACCAGTGCGATGGTTTCTCCCTTGCGGATATGAAGCGAAACATCGTGAAGCACTTCATGGGTGCCATAGCTGAACGAGATGTTCTTGAAATCCAATCCTTCTTTCATCTCGTTGATATGTGCAGCATCGGCACGCTCAACAATATTATTAGGGGCTTTTAGAATCTTGTCAACACGTTCCATAGACGCCAATCCTCTGGGGATATTATAGCTTGCTTTGGAAAGGTCTTTCAGCGGATTGATTACACTATACAGGATAACCATGTAGAAAATGAAGGTTGAAGCGTTGATAGAAGAACTTTCCTGCAAGATAAGTGTACCTCCAAACCAAAGTACCAATACAATCAACACTGTTCCCAAAAACTCACTGACTGGATGTGCCAAACTTTGTCGCATGGCAACTTTGTTGACTGCATCACGATATTCATTGCTACATTTTTCGAAGCGGTTAATCATCTTTTCTTCGGCAATGAAAGCTTTGATGATACGCATGCCACCTAATGTCTCTTCTAGCTGTGACATGGTTTCACTCCACTTGTTCTGTGCTTCCAGTGACTGGCGTTTCAGTTTTCTTCCTACGCGTCCCATCACCCATCCCATAGCAGGAAGTACTACAATGGTAAAGACGGTGAGCTGCCAACTGGTGACTATCAATGTCGTAAAATAAGATACAATCAGAATCGGATTTTTGAGCAACATATCCAATGAACTGGTGATGGAGTTTTCGATTTCTCCTACGTCGCCACTCATTCGAGCGATGATATCTCCTTTGCGTTCGTCGGAAAGGAAACTTAGTGGAAGATACATTACTTTAGAATAGACCATGATTCGAATGTCGCGTACCACTCCTGTGCGTAGCGGAATCATAATGGCGGTAGAGCCGAAGTAGCAGGCTGTTTTGAGCAAGGTCATTCCAGCCAAGAAGAGACCCAACCATAAAAGAGTGGTGGCGGGGCCGAAAGTTTCAATCAGTTTTGAAACGTAGTAGTAGAAATTGTTGATGGCTACATCTTTCATCTCACCGCTTCCCCATTCCATGAACTGATAGACTTCTTGAGAGTCACTTGTCTTGAACAGGATATTCAATATTGGAATCAGCAAGGAAAATGAGAATACATTAAAGACTGCGGATAAGATATTCAGTCCGATAGCTCCGAATACATACTTCTTGTAGGGCGAGATAAATCGCCGCATCATCTGGAAAAATTCTTTCATATAGAATTAAATCTGTAGTTCTTAATATTATGTTTACAAAGATAAAGATTTTCTTTTTTATATAGTTATAAACTGCATCTTTTACATAATATTTCGTATTTTTGCATCCAAATCATAGCTAATTATCTGATGAAATTTATCTATTATCTAATATTTACTTCGTGGTATGTCTTTTCATTGTTACCATTGAAGTTTTTATATCTTGTTTCAGACTTGCTCTATTTCCCATTATATTATGTTGTTAAATATCGCCGTAATGTAGTGAGAGAAAATCTAGTCAGTTCCTTCCCGGAGAAGAGTGAAGCTGAAATAGTAAAAATCGAGAAAGAGTTCTATCATTTCTTTTGTGACTATATAGTAGAAACTGTCAAACTGTTCTCCATGTCAAAAGAAGAAATGATGAGGCGAATGACTTTTACCGGTATCGATGAAATGCGTGAACTTTTACAGAAGGAAGGTAAAAAGTCATGTTTTGTTTATTTGGGGCATTATTGCAACTGGGAGTTTGTTGCTTCTTTGCAGTATTGGTTGCCTGATATGCATTGCGGTCAGATTTATCATCCTTTATATAATAAAGATTTCGACAGACTGTTTCTTTGGCTGAGAGGTAAGTTTGGTGGGGAGTCAATTCCGATGAAAGAAACGATGCGCCGTTTGATTACCTTAAATAAGGAAGAGAAGATTTCTGTGATAGGCTTTATTTCTGACCAGTCTCCGAAATGGGAGGGGATGGGGCATTGGATAGACTTCTTGCATCATGAAACAGCTTTCTTCCAAGGAACAGAACGAATCGGGCGTAAATTAGATGCAGCCATTTATTATTTAGAGGTAAAACGTGTAAAGCGAGGATATTATACAGCCCATTTCAAGTGCGTTACTCTACATCCGTCTGAAATGCCAGAACATGCTATTACCGATTGTTACTCGAAATTGTTGGAAAAGCAGATTCAGGAGTTTCCTGCTTTTTGGTTGTGGAGTCATAATCGATGGAAACGCACAAAAGAGGAATGGGAAAATATGTCTTGGAAAGAACATAAATCATAATTTTATACAGTCCGTCCCTTTAAAGAATCCTGTAGCAGAATCTTTAAAGGGACGGACTATTTTATATCGTTTCGTCAGATTTCTTTCTCAATGAAATACCTTGGGCGGCGTTTCACTTCTTTGTAAATCTTTCCGATGTATTCGCCAATGACTCCGATAGCTGTAAGGATGGCACCGCCAATGAACCATACCGAGATAAGAAGGGAGGTCCATCCTTGGATAGCATGGTGGGAGATGAAAGCATATAGGGCATAGCAAATCATCAAGGAGGCAATCACCATGAATGAAAGTCCGAAGATAGTAATCAGCCGTAAAGGCTTGACAGAGAATGAAGTGATGCCATCAAGCGCAAAGTTAATCATTTTGGAGAGAGGATATTTGCTTTCACCGGCAAAGCGTTCTTTACGGTTGTAATATACGCATGCCGACGGGAACCCGATGCTGCAGACCATGCCACGCAAGAACAGATTTCTTTCAGGGTGGATAATCAG
This sequence comes from Phocaeicola sp., assembly GCA_029257865.1. Classification (GTDB taxonomy): domain Bacteria; phylum Bacteroidota; class Bacteroidia; order Bacteroidales; family Bacteroidaceae; genus Phocaeicola. The sequence goes on along the minus strand of JARIAN010000147.1, from coordinate 14,284 downwards.
AGCCTGGAGGGCTCGTTTGCTCATCAGACGGAAATCGGCGTGGTTATATACGATTTCTCCTCCCATGGTGTTCATTAGTCGGTAAAACATCAGTGCAGTGTTTTTCTTGAAGAAAGTATCTGTTTTACGTTCGTTGCGCACCCCATATACAATATCGTTTCCTTCTTGATATCTGATGGCCATTTCTTTGATGGCATTTACATCATCCTGTAAGTCGGCGTCAATGGAAACGATAGCGTCATAGGTTTTGTGTGCCGCCCATTCCAGTCCGGCCCATAAGGCTTGTTGATGTCCTACGTTATGTGCCAGTTTTAGTCCTTTAATCCGTTTGTTCTTTTGCGACAGATCCTCTATCAGTTTCCAGGTCTGGTCGCGGCTTCCGTCGTCAACATAAAGAATTTCTCCACTCAGAATCAGTTTTTTCTCTTCCATGTCAAGGAGCACTTCGGATAGTTGGGCTGTGGTTTCGTTCAGCACAGCATCTTCGTTGAAACAGGGGACTACAATAATCAGTTGGGTAGTGTTCATTCTTTTGTCTTTTTAGTGGTTAAATACAAAATGTACCAGTAGAAAGTTAACAGGTATGGCGATGCCGAACACAGGGATAGGAGCCAATGTATCGGGGATACCTATTCCTATGAATATGTTCAGCAATACGATGTGCAGTATATAGTTTATCAGATGTGCTCCTCCCATTCCTGCCAGTTTCTTCCACGAAGGGGAACTGTGGAATGTGAAATAGGCTGTCAGGTAGAAGTTTGCTACAAAGCTGGCGGCATATCCTATCGTGTAGGCTATATTCACTAGGATATATCTCTGCAAAATATAATAGATGATATAATGCAGAGCGGTGGCGAAACAGCCTACAAGTCCGAATCGGATAAACTGGAATATGGTTTCTTTGGATTTCATTCTTTTTGTTTTGTGGTATTATGAAATAAGAAACTCACTCTTTCTTCTTGAAAGAATAAAGGCTGGTCATTATTCTGTCATCACAGCTTTTATAAGCAGGGAAAGGTAGTTTTTCGATGAGATATTCTTTCCCATACTTTTCCATGAACCCGCTGTACTCAGCCACGTTAAGTAGCACGATGCCGTTATTGGGATTGTTTTCGTAGAAGGGTACAACAGTATCCTTTAAGTAAAAATTGACAGTGAAAGGATGCATTCTGTTGCCTTTAGCTGTTTGGGTGATGTATGAATATACTTTCTGGTCTGGATGGTTAGCCTGCAGGTACTCAGCCACGTTTTTATTGGATTTGGTATTCAATATGGCTGGCAGGTATGTTCCATCCAATGAGAAGAAGATAGAAAAAGCAATCAGTCCACCTCCATAGGCTAGCTTATGGTCGCTTTCTTTCGTTTTGATGTAGAAGAAGACAGCTATCAGTGGGAGGGCAATGCTTATCAGATTCACTCCAAGAGGGATATTTCCCAAAGCCATCAGGAAAGGCAATGACTTTTCCTGGAATAAGGAATGAGGAATCAATTGGCATTTTAGAATTAAAAAAGCCGTGAAAAGCAAGATGGCCAGTCCGCAAAGAATCGCATTGTAGATGCGTACGATATTGGGTTTACGTTTGCTCAGATAGACGATATATTCCGCAATGAAATAGGCGATAAATGGATATATAGGCAAAAGGTAAACACTTCTTTTGCTTTTTGGGATGCAATAGAATACAAACATTACAACGATACATAATAAGGTGTATAGTCGTGTAGGATCCATGGTCTGAATAGATGCAGTCAGTTTCTTCCACCATTCTTTAGGAGTACCAGGCAGATGCATCTTTTTGATGGTGAATGCAGAGAGTAACAGCAAGAGGGTATATGGAACAAATCCGGTGACAACGGTCATTACATTATAATGCCATGGGTTGATGTGTGATTCATAACTCATCTTTCCCAAGAAGCGAAGTACATTCTCTTCAATCACGAGGTCAAGGAATTGCTCGCCTCCTTGTTTCCATGCTGCAAAGTACCATATCATAGGAAGTGTGAGAGAAAGGAGGCCGACTCCGATAAACGAAATGAAAGCTCGCCAGAAATTGACTCCGCGGATTAATGTGTATATTCCGGCAACCAAGCAAGGCAATACAAGCCCGACCGGTCCTTTAGTCAAGAAAGCCCCGCTGAGTAAGAGAATTCCCTTCCATGGTAGGCCTTTCAGGTCTTTTTCTGTCCAGCGGTATAGCTCATATAGAGCCAGTACCATTAATGCAGCCAATAGCATATCCACTCTGCAGTTTGTCCCTGCCCGGTGGATTTCAAAGTTGGTTAGAGTTATGAGTGAAGCAAGAAAGGCAATTTCTTTTCCTCGTCTTTTGGCATAAAAAACGAACCCTCCCAATAACATAATAGTCAGTGAGATGGCAGATGGCATGCGTGAAGTGTATTCTGTCACATTTCCGGTGAGGCTGGAGATTGACGCAATGAACCAATGGAAGAAAGGCGGCTTGTAGGCGATATCTACTCCATTTGTGATGGGTAGAGTCCAGTTACCACTTTCCAGCATGGCCATTCCTACTAGGGCTTCTCTAGGTTCGCCTCTAGTATTGAATAGAGCCTGTCCGAGAAAAAGGAATAATGAAAGGAAACATAAGAGAGCTAAAATCCAAAATAGCTTGTTCTTGAAGTAATTGGTTTCTTGCATAAGTTTGGTGTGTGATAAATGTAGTTGAGTTGGATAAATATAATAAAAAGGTGATGGAAAACAAAAAAAGCGAACCTCATAGAGTGGGTTCGCTTTCTTGTTGGGTGGGTCTTAGCGGCATACATTCATATTCAAACTGCGAAAAAAATAATTTCCTCAATTTAAAATTCGGTAATGCCGTAGTCTAAGATATCAATAAGATTCAGTCATTAAATCTTGTTGGCACGCTTACGTTCAGTTTCATCCAAGATGATTTTACGCATACGCATGCTTTTTGGAGTTACTTCCACATATTCATCTTCCTTGATATATTCCAATGCTTCTTCCAGTGAGAACACGATTGGAGGGATGATACGAGCCTTGTCGTCCGAACCAGAAGCACGCATGTTGGTCAGCTTCTTAGATTTTGTTACGTTGATGACCAAGTCTTTTTCATGTACGTGTTCACCTACCACCTGTCCGGCATATACTTCATCCTGTGAGTTGATGAAGAATTTACCGCGGTCCTGTAGCTTGTCGATAGCATAAGCAAACGCTGTACCCGATTCCATTGCAATCATTGAACCGTTTGTACGGCGAGGGATATCACCTTTGAATGGTTGGTATTCCTTGAATCGGTGAGCCATGATAGCTTCTCCCTGAGAAGCGGTCAGTACGTTGGTACGCAAGCCGATGATACCACGCGATGGCATGTCAAATTCGATGTTGATGCGGTCGCCTTGAGTCTCCATAGAAGTCATTTCACCTTTACGGCGAGTAACCATATCAATCATTTTGCTTGAATATTCTTCAGGAACGCTGATAGTCAGTTCTTCGATAGGTTCGCATTTTACGCCATCTATTTCCTTGAAGATAACCTGTGGCTGTCCTACCTGAAGTTCGTAACCTTCGCGGCGCATGGTTTCAATCAGTACAGACAAGTGGAGCACACCACGTCCCGATACAATCCATTTACCGTCTTCGTTTTCTGTCTTGCGTACACGTAAAGCCAAGTTCTTGTCCAATTCTTTCATCAAACGGTCGTGGATGTGGCGTGAAGTCACAAATTTACCTTCTTTACCGAAGAAAGGAGAGTCGTTGATAGTGAACAACATGCTCATAGTTGGCTCGTCGATGGCGATTGGAGGAAGAGCTTCCGGATTTTCGAAATCACAGATAGTATCTCCGATTTCGAAACTATCGATACCTACAATAGCACAGATGTCGCCAGAAGAGACAGATTCCACTTTTTTGCGCCCCATGCCTTCGAAAGTGTGTACTTCTTTGATTTTAGCTTTGACCATGCTTCCGTCGCGTTTAGCCAAAGTCACGTTCATACCTTCTTTCAGTGTACCTCTGTGTACTCTACCTACGGCGATACGGCCGGTGTATGAAGAATAGTCAAGAGAAGTAATCAGCATCTGAGGAGTTCCTTCCAGTTGTTCTGGAGCAGGAATATATTTGATGATGTCGTCAAGCAGCGGAGTAAGGCTATCGGTTGGCTGAGTCCAGTCGTGTCCCATCCAGTTATTCTTTGCAGAACCATATACCACAGGGAAGTCAAGCTGTTCTTCTGTTGCGTCCAAACTGAACATCAAGTCGAATACCATTTCATGTACTTCTTCAGGACGGCAGTTAGGTTTGTCCACCTTGTTGACTACTACGATTGGTTTCAATCCAATCTGCAATGCTTTCTGCAATACAAAGCGAGTTTGAGGCATCGGACCTTCAAAAGCATCCACCAAAAGGATACATCCATCGGCCATATTCAACACACGTTCCACTTCACCACCGAAGTCGGCGTGTCCCGGAGTATCGATAATGTTGATTTTTGTACCTTTGTAGTTGATAGAAACGTTTTTTGAAAGGATAGTTATACCTCTTTCACGTTCCAAATCGTTGTTATCCAGCGCCAATTCACCATTGTTCTGGTCATCGCGGAACAAGTGTCCCGCCAGCATCATTTTGTCCACCAATGTAGTTTTTCCGTGGTCTACATGGGCGATAATGGCAATGTTTCTAATGTCTTGCATATTATACCTATATATTTAGGGTACAAAGGTACGCTTTTTTGAGGAAACTATTGGCAATAAAATATTGAAATTAAAAGAATAAAGTTGGAAAAGAGGGATATTTTAGTTCTTTGTTTATGTTTTGTTGCCGTGGAAAAGATATGTTTTGTTATGAGAATGAAGTTTAAAATGATTAATTTTGTTGTTGTCAAAAGTAAAGTATAATGATAGCGAATGAAGAGAAAGTAAAACAGCGGGTTCAGGGATGGATTCTTTTAATATCTTCTTTGATTCTTGCAGGAAAGTTTATTGCTTATTGGCTGACCAACTCTGTGGGAGTATTGACTGATGCGATGGAGAGTATTGTAAATGTAGTAGCTGGAGCGTTCAGCCTTTATAGTTTGCGGTGGTCGGCGCAACCTAAGGACAGGAGCCATCCGTTCGGGCATGGTAAGATGGAGCAAGTGTCGGCTTCTTTAGAAGGACTGATGATTACTATAGCCGGCTGCTTGATTATATACGAAGGGTTTTGTCATCTGTTTTTCCCGGTGAGGATAGAACGCCTGGATGTGGGTATCTATATTGTGGCTATATCTGGAGTGCTGAATTTTCTGATGGGATGGTACAGTGTGCGTATCGGAAATAAATACCGGTCGATGGCACTTGTGGCAGGAGGCCGTCATCTTCAGTCGGATACTTATTCTACGATAGGGCTGGTTGTGGGACTGCTTTTGCTTTTTTTTACTGGGATAGAATGGATAGACGGCATGCTGGCTTTTGTGTTTGGTGGCATCATTATGGTTACTGGAATTTCTATCCTTCGCAAGACTATAGCCAATCTGCTGGATGAGGCTGACGAACAATTGCTGGGTGAACTGGCTGATTTCCTAAATCAAAAGCGTCAGGCTTCATGGATTGACATTCATAATGCTAAAGTTATCAAATATGGCAATTGCCTTTATATGGATTGTGACTTAACGCTTCCTCGGTTTTACACCATAGAAGAAGGGCATCGGGAAACAGAATATTTGCATCAGATATTGAAAGAGAAATTTCAGGAAAGGTTGTTGCTTACGGTGCATCTGGACCCTTGCAATGTCTTTGTACACCCCAAATGCGACCGGTGTGTTTGCAAGGAGTGTGAGGACAGGATAATGGTGTTTGAAAAGATGCAGCAGATTTCAGTCAATGAATTTGTACAAAATGAAAAAGAGTCCGAACTCTAGTAAATCAGAGGCGATTTTTGTTTTTTACGTAGAAAACTCCTTGTGGTTTAAAATATTATCCCTATCTTTGCAGCGCAAAATTTAAGTTATATATTAAAAAGTCAAAATTATGTATTTAGACGCAGCTAAAAAACAAGAAATCTTTGGAAAGTACGGAAAGTCTAACACTGATACTGGCTCACCTGAAGCACAGATTGCATTGTTCTCATACCGTATTTCTCACCTGACTGAGCACATGAAGCTCAACAGAAAAGATTATAGCACTGAAAGATCTTTGACAACTTTGGTAGGTAAGCGTCGTGCTTTGTTGGACTACCTGAAGAGCCGTGATATCGAAAGATACCGTGCTATCGTTAAAGAACTTGGTCTGCGTAAGTAATTCATTACTTGCTGCAAACGTAAAAAAAGAACACCGTCTCCTGTTCAGGAAGACGGTGTTCTTTTTTTACGTTTGCAGGTGGGTTAGTGGGTGTGAACCCTATTGTTTTCTATATTGGCAGCATGCCGGCAATTGGATGTATGTGTCGTTATCTGCCTTTATAGTTTCTGTATCATGCCCTTTATTGGCGATAGATTTGCTTATCTCTTTTTCGTTTGTTTTATCAGAGTCGTATTGCAAGTGGATGATTTTCTCCTCTTTATCCCAATGTGCAGAAATTACTCCGATAACTTCCTTAGCTGCATTTTCTATGCGTTCCTTACACATGTTGCAGTTTCCTTCAACTCTAAACATTGCATGTTTTACACTATTGTGAGAGTGAGAATCATGAGAGTGGTGTAGCTGATCATTATGATTATTGTTGTTCATCATAGAAGGCTTTCCTTCCAATTGCGCACTGGCATCTATGACGTAGGCTCCGCTGCTTACAACTTCTTCTCCTTCTTTCAATCCTTCAAGAACAACGTATGAACCTCCTAAGGATGGACCTAACTCTATTTCTCTTAACTGGAAAGTAGGCATTGACATATGTTCATGTCTGACATATACAATAGAACGTTTTCCTGTCCATAGAACGGCAGACTGTGGCACTGTAATTTTCCCTTCAAGTCCTTTTAAAGTTGTTGATATTTCTGCTGTTGCATACATTTCCGGTTTAAGTTCCATTTTATGGTTGTCTATTTCTACACGTATACGTGCAGTACGAGTCGTTGCATTAATAATAGGATCTATGAATGATATTTTCCCAGAAAAAATTTTCCCAGGTAAGGCAGAAAGGGTAAACTTTACCTTGTCATTCTTCTGAAGGAAAGGCAGATCTTTTTCGAAAGCGTTAAATACAGCCCATACTTGCGACAGGTTGGCTATGTCAAACAAAATATCTCCTTGAGATATGTAGTCCCCCCGATTCACTCTTTTTGTCATTACTATTCCACTTGTATTGGCTTTTATGTCAACAGAAGAAGATGCTTTTCCTGATTTCAGTATTTCTTCAATTTGTGCTTCTGTCATATTCCATAACAATAATTTTTCTTTAGCGGCATTCAGCAGCAAAGGGTTTTTCATTGATGCAGCCTGCAGAAGTTCCTGTTGTGCTGTAAACAAATCGGGTGAGTATAAAGTGGCCAATGTTTGTCCTTTGGCAACAGTCTCTCCTGTGAAGTTAATAGCCAGGCTTTCTATACGGCCTCCTACGTATGCCGCTTGCGATTGAAGACTTCTTTCGTCAGGAACTATTTTCCCATATAACCGTATTGTCTTTTCTGGGTTTTCTTTTGATACTCGTACTGTCTGTACATTAGCAAGTGCTATTGCTTCTTCAGACATTTGTATTTCGTAGTCTCCTACTGCTTCGTCTTTTGATGTCTTGCTTTTTAGAGGGATAAGATCCATGGCACATATCGGGCATTTGCCCTTTGTGTCCATCTTAATCTGTGGATGCATGGAGCATGTCCATATCTCACTTTCTTTTTCTGTCAGTGTTTGTGATTCAGTGAGAGTTGTTTCGGCAGTATTGCCGTCAAATATAATCCATCCTATTAACACTCCTGCCAATACAGACAATATGTGAAGTATATTCTTGCTGAAGATTTGTTTTATAGTTTTCATTGTTTTTCTATTTATAGGTTGTTTGAAATAAGTTTTTCTATGGCTGCCAACGTAGTATTATAATCTGCTATGGCTTCATTTTTTTTAAGCTGATATTCTAAAAGCTGCCTTTCTACAGTTATTACATCTGTCAGAGTCTGGCGTCCTGCTGAAAACTCCTGTAAGATGATATACCATGCTTTTTGAGATAAATCTTTTTGTTTTATATATAAGTCAATTTTCCTTTTTGTTCTGTCAAGACTATTACTCAGGTTAAGGAATTCTGTTTCAAGTATATTCCGGGCATTTGTTTTTTTAAGTTCGCTTGCTTGGGAATATAGTATTCCTTCTCTTTGCTGGGCATTGTATTTTTTGCGGAAGATAGGCAGGCTTATTTTTATCATAGGCATGAACATGTCTTTTCCGTTCATGTTTTCCATGCCCATAGGATGTTTCAGTTTCTTCATAGGAGAATATTGTATGCCTATTCCAAGCATAGGCATACTCATCTTCTTGTCCATCTTTGTTTTTGCCCGATAGGCTGCAGTTTCTGCTTCAATCATTTTTATCATCGGATTGTTAGCTAGTATTTGGTTTACTGCATCCGGATGTTTCAATTCAAAGTTCCCTTGAATCAATGTGTCAGAGACTGCAATAGGGGTGTCTTTATGTCTGTTCAGCAATAAATTGAACTCGGCTTCTACCACTTTCTTTAATGATGCTATATTTTTCAGATTGTCTTCAAGTTCTGCAATTTCAATGTGTATACGTAATATGTCAGACATACCTGACGTATTGGACGACATGGAGCTACCGGACATTCCTCCCATTCCGGGCGTAGAAGTTATGGGGGTGGAAGTGTTCGAAGGTGAACTTTTACTGCTTGACATATTGCCCATATTTGCCATTCCTCCAGCAGGTGAAACGGGCATTTCCTGCATGTCGGAACTTTTCATGCCCTTGTCATTTCCCATGCTTTTACCTTGTATGGAAGATGCTGTGAATTTATTTATTGCAAGTTTTTCCAATTGAAGTAAAAGATCAATATTAGCTTCAGTATTTTTATATTGTTCATTTAAACTCAACAATTGATACCATTTGGCTTTTACTTCATATTGTAGGTTGTTCTGGCTCTCCCGGAATTTTTCATAGGCCATACGTGCCATTTCTGTTGCTTCATTACGGGCAGCCTTGCGTGTCCCGAACCATGGAAACATCTGCATAAGACTGAAATCGGCTACCTGTTTTCCCATTAATGTTTCCATTGGGTTTATGAAGAGGCCTATTTCAAGTTCAGGGTCAGGCAAAGCTCCAGCCTGTGAAGTCTTTTCTAATGCAGCTTTATATAGCATAAAGTCGGACTGTACCTGCGGACTGTTTATTGCTGCCTGATTCAAGTAGGCATATAAACTGTCTGCTTTAGTATTTTCTTTTCCTGTGGCGAATGCACTGAAAAAGTTGGCAACCGTTAATAATAGGGTTAATATGTATATATACGTTGTTCTCATGATTGTTCCTCTTTTTTCTGTTTGCTCAATTCTTTTCTTAAAGCTCTTTTTTCTGCTGTTTCGCGCCACCAGCATTGTAATATTGGTACAACAAACATAGACATTGACTGTATCAACATTCCTCCAAATGTAGGAATTGCCATAGGAATCATTACATCAGCCCCTTTACCTGTGGATGTGAGTACAGGAAGCAAGGCTATCAGTGTAGTTCCTGTAGTCATGGCTGCAGGACGCACTCTCTTTAATCCGGCTGCGATGACTGTTTCGCGAATCTCATCTTTTGTTTTCGGCTTTCTTTCGATGAATAGTTGGTGTATATATGACCCCATCAAAACTCCATCGTCTGTTGCTACTCCAAACAAGGCTATAAATCCTACCCATACTGCAATACTCAAGTTTACCGGGTGAATCTGGAAGACGTCCCTCATGTTTTGTCCGGCTATTGAAAAATCCATGAACCATGGTTGTCCGTATAGCCATAATAAAATGAATCCTCCGGCAAATGCCATAAACACACCTGAGAAGTGTATTAATGATGCAGTAATGGAGTTAAACTGGAAATACAGAATCATAAATACAATCATCAGGGTCATAGGAACAACAATCATCAGCCTGTCTGTTGCCCTCTGTTGCTGTTCGTAGTTCCCTGCGAACTTATATGAAACTCCTGTTGGCAGTTTAATCTCACCACGGCTTATTTTATCTTCCAGCAATTTTCTGGTTTCATTTACAATATCTACTTCTGCTTTACCATTCTGTTTGTCAAAGATGACATATCCTACCAGGAATGTATTTTCGCTCTGTATCATTTGTGCTCCTTTAGAGTATTCTATTTCCGCAAGTTCCTTTAGTGGTATCTGTGTTCCATTGGCTATAGGCACTAACAGCATACCCATGGCATCCGGGTCATTCCTAAGTTCCCGGGGGTAGCGCAGCCTTACCGAAAAACGTTCTCTTCCTTCAACTGTACGTGTCAGAGCCATACCTCCAAGAGCCGCTTCAAGAACTTCTTGTAAATCGTTTATTGAAACTCCATATCTGGCCATATTTTCACGGTTTAGTTTTATTTCCAGATAAGGTGCACCTACTGCTCTGTCGTAGAAAACAGACGAGGGTATTATTGAAGGCATGTCTTTAAGGGCTTGCTCCAAGATTTTACCTCCTTCTTCTATGGATTCTAAATTTGGTCCGTATACTTTAAGGCCCATTGGTGCGCGCATACCAGTTGAAAGCATCACAAGACGGGCTTCTATAGGTTGTAGTTTCGGAGCTGAGGTAAGACCGGGCAGATGTGTGGCGTTTATTATCTCTTGCCAGATATCATTGCTGTTTTTTATTTTGGGTCTCCATTGTCTGAAATAATCGCCTTTAGGGTCAGGGATAAGACTGTCTGCCGGTATCAGACGGAATCCGTCTTTGGGTTGGTATGTTGTTCCATCCTTCAGTATAAATGCTCCATCGCCATTCACCTTGAAACGGATACGGTGTCCGTCCTCGTCTAATATGTATTCAGACCGGTAGTTTATGGTATTTTCAAACATTTGTACAGGAGCGGGGTCAAGTGCCGAATTTACACGTCCCCATTTTCCTATGGCTGTTTCTATCTCAGGTATCGATACCAGTCTTCTGTCCAACTTTTCTATATATTCCAGATTCTGCTCTATCCCGGTATGCGGCATACTTGTTGGCATAAGCAGAAAAGAACCTTCGTTCAGGCTGGGCATAAATTCGCTGCCGGTATTTTTCCAGATAATGAAACCTGAAGCAACGGTAATTATTGGAATAGACATGAACTTCCATCTGTTGTTGAGGCACCATCGTAGAATACGTTCATAAAAGATTACAAGTGTCCATAATAATCCTAATATGAGAGTGATACTGCCGGCTACAAAAATGTAGTTGAGCATTATTCCACTTTGAGGTCCCATAGGAAGCCATTCTTCTGACAAATAGTATATTGCAACAAAAAGAGTAATGCCTATGTTGAGTCCGGATTTTATCTTGTTGCTGTTGTGCCTGTCTGCCAGGAGATTGTTTACTCCTATGGCTGTCAGCCCTAATGCCGGTATACTTGAATAGGTGAAAAACAATAATAAGCCAGACAAGACAAGGAGGCTGTTTGAAAGCCTTTTTATTGTTTTACCTTTGATACGTATAGAGAAGATAAAGTATGCCAAAGTAGGCAGTATCAAAATGCCAAGCAGCAGAGCTGATATCAGTGCATATGTTTTGGCATATGCTAAAGGAGAAAACATTTTACCCTCCTGAGCTTCCATTGTCAAAACAGGCAGGAAACTGACGACTGTTGTCAGCATAGCTGTAATAACGGCTCCTGAGACCTCTGTTATGGAACTGTAGATTAATTTTGCAAGTCCTTTACCAGAGTGTATTCCTTTATTATCAGGCTTTTCCATGTTTCGGATGATGCTTTCAACAAAAACAACTCCTACATCCACCATTACTCCAATGGCAATGGCAATACCTGACAATGCTACAATATTGGCATCAATCCCTGTATATTTCATCAATATAAAAGTACCTAATACGGCAATGGGAAGCATACTGGCTATGATGACGGAAGCTCTAAGATTGAGTACAAGTACTATGATAACAATAATACATATAAGTATTTCGTGAGACAGGCTTGTCTCTAACGTGCCTATCGTTTCTTTAATAAGATTGGTACGGTCATAGAATGGTACAATGGTGACTTTGGAAATGGTACTGTCATTTAATATCTTGTACGGCATTCCAGTATCCATTTCTTTTATTTTTTCTTTGACATTATTAATCACCTCCAAAGGATTGGAGCCGTATCTTGCAATCACAACTCCACCTACAGCTTCTATACCTTCCTTGTCAAGTCCTCCACGTCGTGTGGCAGGTCCAACATTGACAAAGGCAACATCTTGTATTCTCACAGGGATATTCTCACGTACCGTGATGACCGTGTTCTCTATATCAGCAATACTCTTTATATAGCCCAGACCACGTATCAGATATTCCACTTTGTTTATTTCAACAGTTTCTGCTCCTATATCAAGGTTGCTTTTTTGTATAGCGTTCATAATGTCCATTATAGATATATTGAAGCGATACATGGCATCCGGGTTAAGCTCAATCTGGTATTCTTTAATAAAACCACCTGCAGAGGCTACTTCAGATACGCCGTTGGCTGTAGATAATGAATATTTAACATAGAAATCCTGGATTGTACGAAGTTCTTCCGCACTCCATCCTCCTGTTGGCTTTCCTGTTGCAGGGTTTCTTCCCTCCAAAGTGTACCAATATATTTGTCCCAGTCCGGTAGCGTCTGGTCCCAATGTAGGTTGTACACCATCAGGTAATATGCCAGGAGATAATGAGTTCAGTTTCTCCAGGATACGTGATCGGCTCCAATAAAACTCTATATCATCTTCAAAAATGATATATATGAATGACATTCCAAACATTGAGGAACTTCTTATAGTCTTTACCCCTGGTATTCCCAATAGGGAGGTGGTGAGAGGGTATGTTATCTGTTCTTGTATATCTTTTGGAGAACGGCCCATCCATTCTGTAGCTACAATTTGCTGATTGTCCCCTATATCTGGGATTGCATCTACAGGAACAGGGTCATTGGGGATTATATTTCCATGCCAGTTGAAAGGGGAGGTATAAATTCCCCATGCTATGATGAAAACAAGTATAAATACTGTTACGATTCTGTTTTCTAGAAAATATCGAATAATTTTATTCATAAGTAAATATCTGTATAAAGTTATATATACGATTTTAAGGCCAGTATCGTTGTGATACGGGGATAAGAATGTTGTATACTCTCTTATTAAGAATATACAATAAGATTAAAATCATAAGAATGTTTAGGCTAAATCAGCAATAAACATATACAGATAAATATTGGAACACCATTAAACCTGTAGTTTAGGCTATAGTGTTTTATGAATTTGTTAGACTTGTTGAAACACAGTTGGAAAAGACCATATAGAAAAAAAGGGATGAATAGTATTACAAATGGTATAATACTATCTGTAGAAGATTTCTGTATCTCTTTTTGGTCGGTTTCAAGTTTGATAAGATGGGTTTCATCAGAGCAACAAGTTTTAGTGCTACACCCTGAGCACATTTCTTTCTGCTCTCCAAATTTCCATTCAAAGAGTTCTCCTTTACAATAATGAAGACTTATCGCAAAACCCGAGGATATTGCGATATAAATCATAATCATTATGGATAATATAAATTTCTTCATTATAAGTCAAGGAATGTAATTATTGCAAATTAAATAAAAGGATGGGGAACGGAACAAATTTATTCTTACATTTTAACCAATATTTTATATTTATTACAAGGTTAATGATACGTATCAGCAAATTATTTTAATGCCGGAAACTTCAAAGGGATGTATGGAAAGATAAAAGAATAATGATAGAGGTTAATGTTAAATGAAATTTTTCATTTGGAGGGGGGAGTATAAAGTCTTGGACGAATATATGGGGAAGCGTTCAAGACTTTATACTTTATCTTTTCTGAAATAATGCAGTCTAGGCAGGATAGTTCAGATTGGCTTCTGTGGCTTGTTCTAATACTTCATGCAGGAACTTTTGAGCTTCCCAGCGTGCCATCGGTAAGTTCATCATCAGATAGTTTCCGCAGTCTTTGGCACTGGCTCCCGGTATCTCTCCCTCATAGTTGGCAATGAACTGGAAGGTTTCCTTCATCAGTGGAAGAATGTCGGCAGAACTCAAATCGCCTTTCATTACCAGATAATTTCCTGTGAGGCAACCCATCGGTCCCCAATAGATGATTTTATCGCTCCAGGTAGTATGGTTGCGCAAAAAAGTGGCTGCCAGGTGTTCCATGGTATGGATAGCCGAAGGGCT
>JARIAN010000143.1 GCA_029257865.1 Phocaeicola sp. | reverse complement strand
ATCAATCACATTGGATAAAAGAGCATCAAATTGCTCCATGATTGAAAATATTCCGCCAAAAGGGGTGATTTTCTCCGATTTTATTTGTACTTTAGCCATGTCAGATGAAGATTTGTTTGGTTTTTTTGCAACACTAAGTTAAGTGAATCTTCTGACATGACAAAGTACTGGGCAATATATTATTACTCAGTACTTTAATTTATTTTTTTTTTGAAATGTGTTGCGGATTTAAGGTAAACGTAAAGGAATTCGGACTATCTACAACGAGTCGTATCAGGACTTTCGTCTTCAAATTCATTTCCGTCCCGGCCAAATGGATTAAAACATCCAGAGAGTACAGACTGAACATCTATACCGTTAACCCGGCTTATGCAAAAGTCTTCAATGCTAGTGACTGATTCCTTTCTTTTATGGGTTGTATAGCGTATTATCTCAAGTCGCTTTGTGGGGTAAGGGGAAGATATGCTTAAAAAAGATCAAACAGACTCTCATGTTATATATGAATCGTTGAGATTCGGGATTTTTACAAAATATCCATTTTATAACACGAGAGTCAAGATGATTTGCGGAAATTAGGGTTATTGCAATTGGGAGTATTGTTCAGTTTAGGAAAGAAGCGAAAACGGCTCATTAAGCCGGAACAAATTAAGCCGCTAGAGATGTCGGATAATCCGTCAATTCACTCCAACGGCTTTTATTTGCAACGGCTGCTAACAAGCAAGTTGTTTCTCTCTGTTCCACTAGTGTGCAAAATGTTAAAAAGTATAAACCCACAGTCTGATACTCGCCTGTTTACGTACAAGTATCCGAATGCCGTCAAAAAAAGGATTCTCAAGGCTCCATATATCTTCTATTTTATTATGTATCAAGTAGATAATATTAGTTTTCTTTTCTTCTTTTCCCTTCTAAATAGTGCAAAATACAGGCAAAAAACACCTCTCTCCTCTTCATTTTTTTAAACCTTACAACCATTCTACTCAAATCGTCGGCATATTTTTACCCAATCTTCTAATTATTTCAGCGAAAATGATTACATATTTTCCTCAAAATAATTACAAAATCTCCCAAAAATGTCGGTATGATTTCACCCTTCTCCCATAAAACACGCAAAAATCCTCCTCTTTTTCTCTCTAATTGATACAATTCAACCCGACTGAAAGGTTATAAAATGTATACAAAGGTTTCTTTCTATTAATATATTTATACCCAAAAACTCATTTGAGTTTTCCTTAATAATAATTTTATGGCCGACAATTTGACCATTTCCTATGCGGTTACGATACCCCACCAAAACGTTTCATGTATATGCCTCACTGTCCTTAGTTTGATTCTCTTCCTTATCAAGCAAATAAATCACCTGATTATAGGCCGACCACCAGGTAATAAGGTGTATTACCCATAGCTCTACCTTTGTGGGTACGAACTCAAAAAGCCCCTCAAAAAGACAGACTTCGAATTTGCTAAGTTTTTATACACTCAAGCAAAAATATAATGCCCAAAAGCAAAATGAAATAAGTAGACAACAATATCAAACAACTTCTCAACTTTAATTTAACCATAACTCTTTTCTTGCTGAATTAATACATTACAAGAGACAATTCTAATGCCGGAAAAACTAACGTAACCGCATAAAATAATTTCATTATATATCTTGCTCATTTCGTCATTTTTTTTGATTTCTATTTGATGCAAAATTAATATGAAATACATGGTTGTAAGTTTGTAAGGATTATGTTTTTTCTTATAATATGAATTTATAAAACACAGATATTCAACATGTTTTTATTTAATTATTTGTAATTCGCCCAAAAGTTGTTGTAGAGCAAAAATCGAGATGGCCAGACAGTGATATTGGCTCCTTTATCATGATAACTAATAGCAAAAAAGGGAGCCTGACCATATATCAGACTCCCTCACTGTTCAATAAATCAACTTCCCTGTTGACTATTTCTTTTCATCCAATTCTTTCAGCAATTCATCTACCGCTGCTTTCAACTGTGCATCTTCCCCTTTGACCACTTTCTCCGGAGTGTTCAGAATATACACATCAGGTTCCAACTGCGTATTTTCCAGATAACTTCCATCAGGCAACTGATAACCCACTACCGGAATACCGAATATCAAGCTCGGGTCTTGTAAGCGGACCCAGTTGACACTTGTCATCGTTCCCGGTACTGGAGCCCCTACCAGTTTACCCAATCCGCGATGCTTGTAAACCCATGGAGTGCCGTGTGCATTCGAATAGTTCGCTTCACACTGCACCATAATAGAAGGCTTGTTCCATCTGCGGCTAGGCATATCACAAGCTTCACGTCCACGCACTACCTGAGTAAAATACTTCTTTCCGCTAAACAAGATTTCCACATCTTCATGCAATCGGCCTCCCCCATTGAAACGGGTATCAATCACAATGCCTTCACACGAATTGTATTTACCCAACACATCCGAATACATTGTACGGAAACTGTCGTCATCCATCGATTCGATATGTACATATCCCAAACGACCGCCAGACCAACGGCGTACATCTTCGGCACGCTGCTTCACCCAACGATGATACAGCAACCCTTCAAAAGCACCGTGGCTGATAGGTTTTACCACTTCTTCCCAGCGCTCTTTGGTTTGAGGATTATAAAGAGACACAAGCACTTTCTTACCGGTCTTGCCATTCAGCAAAGTAGTATAGTCACCTTCCTTGCCAATCTTCTCTCCATCAATTTCTTCTATGATAGTACCTGCGGTCACTTTACTGCTCTTACGGCTGAAAGGCCCTTTTTCTACTACTTCTGCCACACGCAAACCGTTGTCCTTGTAATTCCAGTCGAACAGCAAGCCCAGGTTGGCAGTCGACTCAGCTCTGTTAGGAGCACCATAACGGCCACCAGTATGCGATACATTGAGTTCTCCCAACAATTCGCTCAAGAGTTCGGCAAAATCAAAGTTGTTGCTGATGTGCGGCAAGAAACGACGATAATTGGCCACCATCGCTTCCCAGTCCACTCCATGCATATTTACCTGATAGAAACGGTTCATTTCCTCACGATATACATGCTGGAACATATAGTCACGCTCAGCTGCCAAATCCATTTTCATCTCAGCACGGAAAGAGACCGGCTTCAGACTTCCTGATGCAGCATCCATCTTCTGGAAACTACCACCTCCCAAGATAAAGATATTCTTGCCATTTGCATCTGCCTCCATACCAGCCCATCCGGCATCCATTTTATGCAGCAATTTGGTGCTACGCTTACGCAAATCCATCTTCCACATATCAAATCCACCATCGAAAGCCGACATATAGTATAAAGTTTCTCCATCTTTTGATATGATAGCCGATGCCAAATCGGAAGAATAAGGAGTAAGACGAACCATACGGTCTTCTATCCCTTCCAGTTCAACCACAATATCTTTCTTGTCTTCTTTCTTGTCTTCTTTCTTGTCGGTTTTCTTGTCCTTCTTGTCAGCCTTATCCTTTTCGGTATCCTTTTTCTGCTCCTTTTCCAGCTCTTTCTGCAATTCATAATCCTCCTTGCTCATCCGGAACTTATCATACGCATCCTGATTGAGGAAAACCATCATCACATCATTAAGCGAGCCCCATGAAGCATGGTTACGCATACCATAACGCTCGGTAATAAACAAGATAGCATTGCCATCCATTACCCAACGAGGCGAACCGCTCATATAACCGCTGTTAGTAAGGTTTATAATCTCTCCCTTACCGTCTGCACTGACCATACCTACATCAGAATACGGGTCATGTCGATTGCCGATAAGCTCCAAAGTAAACCATTTACCATCGGGCGACCAAGCATAATCAAATCCTCCAGACATTGTAAACCACGTAGAACCATCGGTTACCTGACGCACCTTCTTGCTTTTGCAGTTATATACCATCAGCTTGTTTCTTCCCTCTATAAAGGCAATCTCCTGCCCATC
Source organism: Phocaeicola sp. (assembly GCA_029257865.1). Taxonomy (GTDB): domain Bacteria; phylum Bacteroidota; class Bacteroidia; order Bacteroidales; family Bacteroidaceae; genus Phocaeicola. The sequence continues at coordinate 1,506 of JARIAN010000143.1, read as the reverse complement.
GGGCGAGAACTTAGGATAAGTGCGGTCCACAGTCTTTGAAGGAAGCAATGCTTCTTCCTCAATACGCACCGCATTCGGAAAATTCAAGTCCTCTTTGCGTGAAATCTTAGCGGTATACAGACCATAGTTGCCCTCTCTCTCACTTGAATATACCAGCGTACGATTATCAGCCCCAAACGACAAACCTTTTTCTGCTTGCGGAGTATGAGTAATCTGCTTGGTAGTGCCGTATTCCACAGAAGTAACAAACACCTCTCCCCTCACAATAAAAGCAATCTGCTTGCCGTCGGGTGAAGGAACAGCTTCTGTAGCCCCACGAGTATAACTCAACGAAGCCGGAATATTCACATTGTCGCTCGTAAGCTCCACATTTACTTTCTGTGGTTTTCCACTAGCAGACTGTGTATAGATTTCACCATTATAAGTATAACAAAGCACATCGTTTCCGCCCACAGACAAGAAACGAACCGGATGTTTCTTAAATGAAGTGACAGTTTCCACTTTCTTAGGGTCCGACAAATCAAAACGATATACATTAAATGAACCCTTATTTCGCTCACTCAAAAAATATACCTGCTTACCATCGGCACTAAGTACCGGATTGCGGTCCTCACCTGCTCTTTCAGTCAAATTAGTATGTTTTCCAGTCTTCACCTCATACATCCACACATCTCTAGTGATAGAAGAAGTATGATGCTTTCTCCATTCGTTTTCAAAACCTTTTCTGTCTTGATAAAGGAAGAAATCTCCTTTTGCTGAATAATTCACCATTTCAGCCGGAGTTGCCAACACCTGTTCAGTTCTTCCTCCTTCTACCGGAACCTGGTATAGTTCACTCATCGCTCCAGTTGGATACAATGCACTCTCAGCCGGGTCTTGAATAGCCGCAGAAAACAAGACATACTTTCCGTCGGGAGTAAAAGACGACGGTATTTCGGAAGCAGAGTTCACGGTAAGCCGCTTGGCCTCCCCTCCTTCTGAATTCATTACAAACACATCCATGCTTCCATAACGATCACTGGCAAATGCAATCTGCTTGCCATCGGCCGACCATACCGGAGACGACTCGTAAGAACTCTGAGTGGTGAGCTGCACTGCCTTCCCCCCATTCACTCCTACTTTATAAATATCTCCTTTATAACAAAATGCAATTTCTGTACCACTAGGAGAAATGCATACATCACGCATCCAAAGAGGAGTTACGGCCTGTAACACAGACGCTCCCGCTCCCATAAAAATAGATAACAATAGCTTTTTCATATTTGGGATTTAATTTATTTTCTGTACAAAGATAGATATTCTAAAAAAAGTAGAAAAAATATTTGGAAGTTATCAACTGATTTTCCTATCTTTGCAATGTTTTCTGAGGAAAACAAATAAAGTTTGGATTATGGTGTAATGGCAGCACAACAGGTTTTGGTTCTGTTTGTCCAGGTTCGAATCCTGGTAATCCAACAACCAATCAAAGAAAAGCCCTAAGAGACAATATCTTAGGGCTTTCTTATT
>JARIAN010000109.1 GCA_029257865.1 Phocaeicola sp. | reverse complement strand
AACTTCATTACATTTTTCGCAAAGTAACAGCACGCAGTCCACGAAGCTCCTGTATCAGATAGCTTTGCTCTGATGTTATTAGCCCTGTATATTCGTTTTGCAGTACCGAACGTTGCTTCCACTTCGTTTCTTTCACCAACATTTTTTGCCATCAGCTCCTGATATTCCTTTGTCTGCTGTTCTTTTGAAGGTCTTCCCAGCGGCTTGCCTCCAATTTCAATTTTGAGTAGCCTTAGGATTCGTCTGTTCTTTCTATTGAGATAGATTTTGTCTGCTTCAACCTTCTTTGGAAGTTCTCCAAAGCGTTGTTTATAGCATCTCAGATGTACCATTAGGTCTTCGCACTCATTGTATGCGTCCCAACTGTGATGGTCAATAAAGGTATATCCATCAACGATACAGGCACCTATTTTAGCTCCAAACTCTGTTTTATTTCGTGCTTTACCACGAAGAATTGGCCTGACATGAGGCTGGAAGACACTCACTATACGATTTGCGCACTGATGAGTACGTTTTCTCAACATTTCCTTCTGTTGTTCATACATCCTAATAACAGTCGAGAACAGTTTCTTATCTCTGGGCTTCAGTTTCTCAAAATACTCACTCGAAGTCTTGGCAATCAAATCAACGCACTGGTATATGTTACGACCAAGCCAGGTCAAAAGATATTCCTTGCATTCGTTAACTTTCTTCTTTGGCTTGCTACGCAACTTTATGACATTCAGATATCTGGAATGCAATTTCTTGACATGAGTCTTAGGTTTTGTAACTGATGCCATTGCGGATATTCTGCCTATGATACGGTCCATGATTTCAACACCGTCATGTATCAGATCTAAATCTGTCGGATAGCGCACTTCTGCGTCAGCACAGCTTGCATCTATTTTCAATAGGCCTGAATGACCCGAGTCTTTCTTCGTATCTACAGATACTGATGACTCTTTATTTGTATTCACCAATTCTCTACTTTCAGAAGAACAGTTGTTGTCAGGATGATTATTATCATTGCGACCATTCTCATCCTTTTCTTTCTTTTCCCTTTTTTCCCTTTCCTCTTTCTCTTTTTTCTCCTGGAGTTCAACCTGAAGTTTCAAGAGTGATTCGCTCATGTCATTGAAGTCGTCAACACCTATTCGCTTGCGAATGGTGACGAAAAGGGAAGGGTCAAAGACAGGCTTGCTGGTAAATTCACTCAGACCAAGCATATTCTGCATGTAAGGATTCTCGCAGATTGCCTGAATGGTTTCCTCATCAGACAATCCCATTTTATGTTTGATAAGAAGGGCACCGATGATGATTCGCGCAGGTTTATTACCTGCGCCGCCATGACGGTTATTCAGTTTTGCATTATAAATCTTTTCAATCTTATCCCATGGAAGAGATTCTCCCAACTGCACCCATCGATTAGTATTGGGTAGCTCTGTTAGAGATGACTCAAAGAGGTTAAAGCTTAATTGTTTTCCTTGTGATTTGTACTTCATATTCTTCATTTTAACTATAAATTTACGAATTTTCTTCTTAAAGTACAATTATTACCGAAGCTATTTTGCTGAAAATCAGTTAATATTATGCTAAAAATAGTTTTTCAGTGAACCCTAACTAGATACCAAATTCCCATCGACAAGCATATTGATTTCAGTACTTCCTCCGCCTACATCTACATACATGAAGTTTCCTTTTCGGTTACATAAAATATCAATTTTTATGTATAATAGACAAAACG
>JARIAN010000063.1 GCA_029257865.1 Phocaeicola sp. | reverse complement strand
CAGGTTCTATGTAAAAATAGATTATCATATAATATTGTAAATTAATATCGAATTAAAATTGTGAACTAATATGAAAGCTTTAAAAACTACATTGTGTGTACTATTTTTGTTTACAACGACATTAATGGCACAAAACCCTTTTACCGTAAAATCCAATGTAATCATTGATTTTAACATTTCTCATGATGGGAAAATGATGGTTTATAAACAATTGTCGTCCGATGCTACCTCTACTGTTTTCATTAAAGATTTAGAAACAGGAAGAGTCACTCCTATTTATAAGAACAGTCTTAAAGACTATAGTGAGTTTGACGCTTCCTCAGGAGTGGATTTTCTGTCAGACAATGTTATTGTTTTCGGTAAAGAAAAAAACATGGTTTCATTCAATCTTACAGATAAGAAATATAAGAATCTCTTCAGATTACCTGACGATGTCATTTTTTCTGTTAAAGCATCAGCTGATGGTAAAAGAGTATATTTCAGTTCGGATGAAACAATGTACTCTTCTCCAACTGAGCGTAGCTCTATTACAAAAACCAATGAAAAGAGAGGTATAATAATATCAATTGATATCGACTCTAAAGGGAATGCTTATTATACAATATGTAAAAAGGCCAGTAATGAGAAATTTCATATCTTATGTTATGATGGTCTGAATAAGGAAGAAGACATCACATATAAATTTGATAATATTGTGACCGACCCATATTTGATAGAAAGTACCCCTGATAAAGATTGTTTTATTGTTGCTGGAAAGAATGGAGTATTTAAGGTTGATTTAACCAATGCCAAGTCAATAAAATTAATCACTAATGATGGAGAGAATCGTTTAAACAAAATGCGTTTATCACCGGATGGTAAGACTCTTTATTATCAAACAATAAAAGATAAGAATAAAATTATTACCTTAAGTCTATGATTTTCTAATAAGGAGTTATGCATTTTACTCTTTTATAATAGCTTGTAATAAAACAATACTTCGGTAAATTTTTACCGAAGTATTGTTAATATAAGACATGAAGTCTTTGGATATCTTATAAACAAGACAAAAAAATATCAAAGCATCAATATCCTAAAACAGGGAATGGAAGCTGCAGAAAAAGAAAATTTATTGACAAGAGAACATATATATGACATATTTGGTTATATATTTTCAAAAACAATTATTAATAATTAAATTTTTTTCATGAAAAAGTTAACAAAGAAAAGTTTGGATGAACTGGCAAGAGTTATGCCTGTCATCAGTGAAAATGAGCAGAAGAGTTTAATTGGTGCTTCAGGTAATATCGAAAGTTCAGGATTTGGAGTTGAAAGTGGAATTAGTTCGACTCATTATTCTTGGGAAGAATATAAAATAATGTCATCGAGTGGAACATGGCACGGAGGATATGTAGATGGTCATTGATATATTAAAGGTGGTAGTTACGTGAATAAAAATGATATTAATGAGGAAATAGCCGAAAATTGGAATCCAATTACAGGAATATTAGAACAAATATTTAATTATAATGATATAACTCAGAATGTAATAGATGTAAATAACCAGTTACAATATAATATGATTAAAGATTATTTATCTAAGAATGATTCAATATATAAAGTTACTACTACTTATGTTTCAAATTTAGGAAAAAAATTGAAAAAGATACTTATTATGACAAAAATAAAAGTGTCGTAGCTGAAATTATAAGAAGATAAATTAATAATAGAAATATGAAAAATATATTGATTTCATTTTGCTTTATAATGTTTTCTATTGGAATACATGGGCAAGACTTAAGTTCAAACGATTTATCGCTACTGAAGAAAACTCCTGAAGTATCTTCATTGTACAATTCTGCATTACATTACGTGCTTCTTTATGAGAATGATATGGATTCATTGACAAAAGCTCTCACATATATTGACAAAGCAATAGTTATTAATCCTAATATATCATACTCATATTTATTGAAAGGTAAGATATTGTTCTGTATAGGGAAAAAGGAAGAATCATTGAACTTGCTTTCTTCATTATGCGAAAAGGAATTCTGCACTTACCACACGTTGTTTTTGACAGGCATACTGTATGAAAAGACAGGTTTCTCCCAAAAAGCCCTTAAATATTATGACCGAGCATTGGATAAGAACACAACAGTATTGAAATCAACTGCATGTAACTTGAAAGATTTCATATATAACCTTGTTATACGTTACTTCATAGATGGTAAAAAGATGAATATGAATGAAGTGAAATCTTTGTTACCTGAGGATTTGAAAAATACAAATGATAAAATAATACAAACAGAAGTAGATAATTTATATAAAAATTTCGATAAGGATAATTATATAAATAACATTTGGAATCATAATATTACTCAAGTTTCTGATTTAGATTTTTTGTGAAATAAAAAGGGCTTTAAGTACCCCATATGTTATGGAAAATGAGTAATTTAGATGTCGTCAAACATAACTACTCAATACTTAAAGCCATGAGCAAAAATACTAATATTTCATCAGAAATCTGTAATTTATTCAATAAAAATCGTCTTCCGATCGTTGTTTCTACCTTTAACAAGCTTGTGGAATCTCTACATCTGGGTAATGCTGACCTCGGAGGTCGTAAACGTGAAAATTGCCAGCTCACCAATCTGCAGGTGTTCCAGCTTCTTGTTCTCATGCCATTTTTTTCAGTGGTCAATGCCTTCAATTATTCAGGCTCAGTCTTAAGTAGAATGTTCGGAGGTAAAAAGGACATGCTATATTCCTTCATGTCTCAGGACAATATAGATTGGCGCAATATCATCTACCGCATAACAGTAAAACTGATTTCAAATGTAACCTGTCGGCAGGACTATAGGAAGAGTACATTGCCTTCAGTCCTGATAGCTGATGACACAGACCTTC
>JARIAN010000155.1 GCA_029257865.1 Phocaeicola sp. | reverse complement strand
TCAGTTGAGCTACGCGACCGTACTACAATGTTTTTTCTTTTGTTGAAAGAAGTGACCGCGACAGGATTCAAACCTGTAACCGGCTGATCCGTAGTCAGCTACTCTATTCAGTTGAGCTACGCGGCCATCTCGTTTTGTTTAACGGGTGCAAAGGTAGGTTGTTTTTTTAAATTAACCAAACATTTCAAGCATTTTTTTAAAAAAACAAGCGTTTTTCTTAATCAAAGAATTTATTTCCGAACACCTGCCAACCTAATGTCAAGCCAATATTCCAGTCTTTACTAGGTGAACTATAATGGTTTACATAGGCGCTGATAGAGCCAAACGGCAATTTCAGAGCCAAAGAAAATTCTCCCATATATTCAAAGTGGCTGAATACTTTTCCATAACAAGCATTACCTTCTTCATTCTTCATGATAGGATAGATGGGGGCAAATCCATATAATTCCAGTCGGGCTTGCAGCATCGGGTTGAAAAGATAGACCGGCATAATTCCTGCCCCAATGAACTGGTTTGCCCTGAAAGCTTCATTATAAGTAATCTTGCTGTGGATGGTAGGTGCAAATTCGCCGCATTGCATCATTGTTGCGGTGTAGTTCTGGCTGAAATTTCTGGACGAATAGTATGCCTTGAGATAATTTCCTAAAGAAAAATGTGATGACAACGGAAAATATCGTTCCAGTTCGTACGAGAGTGCCAGCCAGGTTTGTGTATATTCGTATTCACCTTGAAAGGGGTCATCCTTTTTTCCTGAAGAAAAAAACTCCTTGCCGCTATAGATATGAGCAGCCAATCGTTCCTTTCTTCCCATCGTTGCAAACTGGCGACTATTCAACGTATTTCCATCCAATGCAATCGAGCCGCCAAATAGTTTATATTTACTTTGGTCATTTTTTGCAGAATTAAAGTCAATGACATTCGTCTGAAAGTAAAAGTCGTTAAACTCCCCACCACCAAAACTAAATTCCGCTTTCTGCCGGCTCATAAAAGGTAAAGAGGCCACAACTTTCAGAAACTTCTCCTTCTTCTTATTGAATACAGGATTGTGCTCAGAGCCGAACAGTTTCTCTTGTTTGAAATAGTCAAATGTAGAAATACCTCCTAATATGCGAAACGAAACCGGCAGTTTAGTAGGTAAGTCTAAGCGTGCAGACACCCCAATGGTATTGTATATCTGCCCCAATTGTCCGTCTACCGACAATTCCTTGGCATATACATTCAAGTTCTGGTAGGTAGCCCCCAAATACATTTGGTTCGTTCCGTTAGAACTGACATTACCTCCCAGTTTGAGAGTCAGTTCATCTTCTATCTTCACTTTTAGGTTCAATTGGAAAGTATGGTCCTCCTCATTGAATACGGCGTGTGGTATCACCTCCGAAATCATGTTGTCAGACATGAGTTGGAAGTAGCCTCTTTTTACTTCTTCAATGTCAAAAAGACCGTTTTCATCAGCATGGAATACATCTTTTATATATTTGGCCTGTGCGTTATTAGTTCCGGTCACATTGATTCCCTTGAAAAGCAAACCAGGGAGTTTCTCCTTAAACTCTTTTCGTTTTTGATTGATTTCGGCAGAGTCTACCCGGCGAGCCACCTTCATTTTAATGGAATCCATGAGTTCGATAGTGCGGTTATATCCATTATTATGAAGTTCATCGTAGCGGTTGAAGTCCATCAGCCCTACATCTGTATAGTTGAAAGTCATCAATACTCCTTGTGAACCGGATAAAGAATAATCTGTTTTCTGCATAATCATGTTTTCTAGCTGCCCCATGATGTTTCCCTCTGTTGGCTTTTCAGGATTGGAACTTACCACACTGCCTATGATAACATCCGGGTCAAAGTCCTCCTGCATCACATTTACAGGGAAGTTATTATAGATACCTCCATCATAGATGAGCATAGAGTCTATCTCAATGGGTTTGAACATGGCGGGAAAACTCATTGAAGCACGCACAGCATCTCCCAAGTCTCCCTGCTTGAAAATTAGCGCTTTTTTATTGTATACGTCCGAACCGATACAGCGGAAGGGGACAAACAGATGGTCAAAATCTCCATTGCACGTCGCTGTATATTGTGCAAACAATTCAAGAAAAGCCAAGTTCATCTGCAAAGGATTCACCACACTCGAAGGAAGTATCTGGGTAGTTACTTTCTTCAGCGGGTTCTTTGTCGACACACGAATGTTGATAAGTTCCGGAGTGGGAGGGTTTTTCTTGAAATAGTAGATATATTTTTCTTCTATGTCACCCGAATACCAACGCTTGAAATCGTCTGATTTTAGCAGGCGTTCCATGTCGTCAGGGGAATATCCCATGGCATACATTGACCCCACAATAGCCCCCATTGAAGTTCCGGCTATGTAGTCTATAGGAATATTGTTTTCTTCCAAGGCTCTGATAATTCCAATATGAGTAATCCCCTTAGCTCCGCCACCGCTCAACACCAGTCCTACCTTTTGGGCCGAGACAGGCAAAAAGGTAGCCAAGAAGCCAAGTGAGATGATTGATGCTTTAATTTTCATTTGCTGACAATTTTATATTCCAGCCAAAGGTAGATAAAAAAAAGATTTGCATCCATTAGTTTCATGTTTTTTTCTGATAAAAGGCTATTTATGGGGAGTAAAAAGCATTTTATATGCCAATTATACTTTTCTCTTCGTATTTTATATGTATTTTTGGGCCGCTAAATAATAACAAAATTGTTTTTTATGAAGAAAAAGAATTTGAAGATTGTTACAATGTCATGTCTGATGGCGTTTGGAGCAGTTTCTTTTCAGAGTTGCGACGATGATGACAGAATCTTAATAAGTATACCTTCAGAGGTTATAGACGAGTTTGAGATGAGATACCCCACAGTTTCTGTTGTGGAATGGGATTGGGACGATGGAGAAATTGTGGGCGAATTTCATTTTAGTGGATTCCTTCCCGAATTGGACATTTACCTACGTCGTCCTGTAGAGGCAGAAGTTTTTTTTACGCCATATGGCAAATGGATTTGTACGGAATTTGATGTGACCGATTATTTTTCTTATCCGGAAAGAGAGGTAATACCTGGAAAGGTTCGTGATATTATTAGAAAATATCTAAGAAGATATGAGTTGGAAGAAATCATATTGCAGGAAAGTGCGGGAGCTCCGGCTCGTTATGTGGTAGAATTTGATGATATGGATAATCCGGTGATTATTGATTTTTGAGAATAAGATTATAAACGAATAAACAAATGAAGGGATTTCTCAGTTGATTTTTTTCTGGGAAATCCCTTCATTTATTGAAACGTAAGTAGCACCTGGGTTAGGCTATACCCATTTGCTTATGCTACAATCAGATTCGTTACATGACTCAATAGTATACCTAATCTTGTTGTTCGAACTTATGTCAATCATTATAAAAAGCGGATTTGTAACACTAAGTTGAAGTAGTACCTGTTTCCAATGCGATACACTTCTCCCATATTATAACGGCTCTTAGATGGTGTTTCAAACTTTGTATTATTAAAAAGATAATCCTCCAATAAGTTGCGGTCATACAAGTGGAAGCAAATTATATCACCATCATTCTTCACGACAAGATAACCTCCTGTTGCTTCGTATCTGCCGTTCCAAGCTTTTGAAGGAAGCATTCCAAGAGCAGTCGCAACCATCAATGATTTTATCTTATATCCATAGAGGTCATGTCCTTGTGATAAGTTATAGTTCAAAGGGTTATCTTTGCTTATACGTTCTGCTGCTTCCTTTATATTCATATTCTTTTGAGCATAACAATCAGAGAGCATCCAGCCTATAATTTCGGGCAGATTACTATCAATCATTCTCAAATTATTGTCAAATGTTGAATTTGGAATAGATGAAAATTTTAGTTCTGCACCAGCTTGTTGGATAGCCTTGACCCTTTTTATCACGCAACCCGTTCCGTTAATAGAATTAACTCTATCGACTACATTATCATCAATATACCCACCACTAACTTCGTAAGTAAATGTGGTAGCACCTGACGCATTTAGCAACGTAG
>JARIAN010000124.1 GCA_029257865.1 Phocaeicola sp. | reverse complement strand
AATGGCATCTTCTTATATTTTAGTCGTTCATAAATATCTTTTACCGCTAAGGTTGGTTCACTACAGATTCTCATATGCACCTTTTCACCCAATGCGTTGGTGGCTTCTGTAGTGACAGCCTTTTGGGTGGACATTATTCTTACTATTTCAGTCCAGTAATGTGTCATACCTGTTTTCTTTAGTCGGTAACGGATTGTGTTGACAACCCAATATGCGAGTAATCCCAGAAACAGATGAGCATCAGAGTTCTCATCTTTCTGATGATATATCGGCCTAAGATTCAGGTCGGTCTTGAGCTGCCTGTTTGTACATTCGATTTCACGGGTAAGATTATAATAGTCCCAAGTTGTCCTTTCATCAAAATCAGCCACATTTGTTCTGAGAAAATATATCCCGCTGTCCCTGTCCACATTCTCAGGAACTGCTATGCGCCACTGAATGTCAACCATGTTCTTAGGTGTTTCAGACCGGTCCGGTATGTAGTCAATAACATAATATTTGGAGATAGACGGATATTTCTGTCTGGCTCTGCCTACACGTTCGATGACTTTTACATAGCTTTTTGTTCCGTTCTTCTTTGTTAGGGAATCCTTTATCTTTTTCAGTTCTTCCTCGAAATGCTGCTTGAACCTGCTGTTCATTGATGTTTCCTTGAAACCTTTGGCTGCCGAGTCAATCTCCAGATAATAGTCACCGTTATCTTCATGCTTTACCTGTGTAAGTCTGATGGGCTGCTTTTTGCAGTCAAGTACGGTTACGGTTTTCGCCTCAGGGTCCAGTTCATAGTCAGTAAGCCGTCTGCGACTTACACACAAGTAGTTGTATCCTTTCTCCTTTATCTTTTTCAGATTCTCCTCAGTGGCTATACCTGCGTCAAGACAAACCAGGACTTTTTCTTTGGGTTCACCCGGCATTCTTGTCTTTGAATTAAGGGTTTCCACCATATTAGGTAAAGAGTTTGGATCCGTTGTATTACCTGCTAAAATGGAAGAATAGCGTATGAATCCCTCTTTATTTATGCATAAGGCAAGTACAAGAAGCTTACAGTCAGAGCGTTTCTCTTTAGAACGGCCGAATTGAGCTTTTCTGCTGTTGTCCTTTCTACCTTCAAAGTAAAAGTTCGTCAAGTCAAATATGGCAATCCTGTTTGTGATGTTAAACAGGTCGTCCGTCTTCATGCAAAGATGATTCTCTAGTTTATCCTTAAGTTCGTAGAGTGAAGGTGCTACCTTATATATGGATTGATAGCCCGGTCGCCAGTCTTGATTCCCACTGACCAGTTCACATACGGCAGAGTTCTCATCCATGATACGCATGGATTTAAGCTCGGAGGATGAATATATAGTACGGGTGATAAGGTGTGCCAACACTGTATTTATCTTAGTTTCGCTCCAGCCTTCATCCTTTAGGAACTTGTCAAACTCCAATTCACGTAAAGCTTGAAGGCATATCCACTCAGCACCTATCTCACGTGCATCTGTATGTTCAATGGTATTGATGTCAACCAATCTTTCACATTTCTCACGTGACTCCTCAATAGTAGCCTTGACTGCGTCAACACTACCGTTTTTAACCATCAAATCCCAATACTCTATGGTCTTACGCTGTACAAATTCATTATATTTGGAGAACGGATTGCCGAACAAGTCAATCTCTGCCTGATGCTCGTGAAGATAAGTCAGACATTTTCCTATATCTCTGATATCCTCAGCACGGTACTCTTCGGTAATAAAACCTACATTCAGCATGACACGACTGCGAACGCGGCCACTCAAGTCGCGGAATGACTCCTTGATGCGGTAGTACCAGTCATCTTTTTGAGTCTTGGGATTGTATCTAAGCTGAGACATAA
>JARIAN010000122.1 GCA_029257865.1 Phocaeicola sp. | reverse complement strand
GTATTGCTGATTGACACTCTTTGGGGGCTTCGAGCCCCCAGCCGCTTGGCAAACCCCTCGGTGTTTTTCATGGTATTTTTACTTGTGAAAATAAACCGATTTGTTGCACTTCTAACTTGACGCTAGGCATTTTTTTTTGCAATGACATAAATCGGGTGGTAAGTGAGACTTACACCGCCTTCAGGAAGAGAGAATCGACGCTCATAATCGGAACAAAATTCCGCCAAACGACTGCGAGTCCAAACATACCCTCCAATACCTGTCACTCCGGTTTCTTTCAAATGTTTCAATACTTCCATAGGAGATTCAAAAACCAAGCGCCTTATTTCTTCATCGGAATACAGAATCTGATACCGAGAACTTAATTCACCGATCAACTGATGCTGTGAACGGTAAGGAAGGGATACCGATGTCAGTTGAGCCACTTCTTCCAAATTACGAGGACCAAACGTTGTAAATGCCCAGCAACCTCCATCCCTCAGACAATGGAAACATTTCACAAAGAAATCTTCAGGAGAATCAAACCACTGAATAGCCGAACAAGACACGAACAAATCTTGATTGACTGGAAAATCCATCCGTTCTGCATCTCCAGGACAAAATATCACCTGCCCCGACATTAAGTCGTCTAAAGATAACTTTACCTCAGGACAAAGGTCATTCAATAGTAAAGTCTTAGGAGATTCATCCGACAAATAGGCACGGGTGAATGCACCAGTACCACAACCTATTTCCACAACACGCTGCCTCTCACAAGAGGGGATATAAGTCTTTACCAGCTGCGACATACGATGTGCCACCTCCAATTGAACATTAGCTTTCTGAATATAGGTAGGTACCACCTTAGAAAAACGGCGGCGAATCAACGATTTATCCATAAATCCTCCTCTCCTGCCAACAGTCTATCAAACAAATTTTCATCATAATGCTCGACTGGAAGCATCTGAACCGGAACCTTATCCCACGCGTTTCGCTGCGCTGCTGCAGGAAATATCTTATCCTCACTACCCACCAAAGCCTTGTCCCAATGAAATGATGGTACCTCATTCTCCTGTACAATTTCATAAAGATAAGCTAACTCCTGATGCAGACTATCTACCGTACGATAAGGTGCATGATCCAAAAACAACTTCACTCCTTGAACTGAGCCACAAATCCTTCTGCGGAAACGAGTCAGCACAGATGGAGAGAAGTTATCAAGCGTCCCCTGAAAGATTGCTTCGGGAATACCCAATCTGTCATCAATCGGAGAAAGAGTGCCATTGACGGCCAGACGACCTCCCCACGGATAAGTACGCTCCTCAAAAATTTTCCCAGCCACCCATACTCCCATCGACCAAGCCAGCAAGCGGATTTCACGATAATCTTCCAATAAAGAATAGTCAAAATCGAGGTCTCTATAATCAAAGCACAACATATAGTCACAATCAGGAAATGTAGGACGGGCAAACAAGTGCTCGTCACTTCCCCATCCAGCAAAAAATAGGAAGAGACATTCGTGATGTTCCTGTTTTAGAAAAATTTGTTTCATTCTATCGTATCTTTTAAGTTCATTATCCAACAGCCTCTTACTGCAATAAGGCTTGTATCAAAGCATCCACTTCCGGCTCGGACAGTGCTGCAGTGAGCGAAAAGCGCAAGCGCGAAGTTCCTTCGGGTACTGTAGGAGGACGTACTGGAAGCACATAAAATCCCTTCTGCTGCATGTCCATGGCTTTTTCAATAGCTAATTCACTAGCCCCAAGAGTAAATGGAAGAATATGACTGCCAGAACCGCAAGGTTTGCCCGACTGTATAATAGCCTGACGCAGTTTTTCGGAAAGACGATACAGGTGTTGCCTGCGTGATTTCCATTCGGAAAGGCGACGCACAACAAACAATGTCCAGGAAATATTCACTGGTGGAAGTGCCGTAGTGAATATCAAAGTCCGCATCCGGTTGACCAAGTAGTCTTTCATCACTTTGCTGCAAATAACAAAAGCTCCTACCGAAGCCAAAGCCTTGCCCAAGGTACCGCAAAGAAAATCTACCTCCCTTATACACCCTTGCTCCTCGGCTATACCCAGACCGCACTCACCATATACTCCCACTCCATGAGCCTCATCTACATAAAGCATCACTTGCGGATAACGTTTCTTCATTGCCACCAGACAAGACAGGTCGGTTACATCGCCATCCATACTAAATACACTCTCGGTTACAAGAATGATGCGAGAGTAAGCTGCATGGTATTTTTGAAGCAACATCTCCAGCTGCTCCATATCTTGATGCCGATAACGGATGCAACGCGCCGCTGACAAACGGATTCCATCTATCAGACTGGCATGTACCAGTTTATCAGCCAATATCAAAGTCTGCGCGTCTGCCACAGCCGGAAGGATGCCAGTATTCAAATGATACCCACTACCCACCACCAATGCCGCCCCAGCTCCATATAATGCAGCCAGTTCATCTTCCAAAGTATCATAAATTGAAAAGTTTCCGGTCAGCAACCGGGAAGAAGATGCAGAGAAAAGCAGTTCCTCTACCTCTATCGTATTCAAAAACTCATCGCGCAACGAAACATCAGCAGCCAGACCCAGATAATCATTGGAAGAAAGATTACACATCTTTCTTCCATCACGTACCACCCATTTGCCTTGATATACTGCATGAGGCAAGCTGCGCAAGTTGCCCTGTTCCGATAACCTGTCCAACTCATCTTGATAGTCTTGATAAATATTCATCTTCCACCCTCCATTTATTCCACCAACGATATCTCTCTTACAATCTTGAGCAGTCCAGAAGTCAGGCTAGTTAGTTGAGCTTCACTGATAACAAAAGGCGGCATAATGTAAACGAGTTTTCCAAAAGGACGCACCCAAATACCTTCTTCCACAAACCGGCGCTGCATCCAAGCCATATCTACTGGCTGCTGCATCTCAATAACACCGATAGCACCCAACACCCTCACATCTGCTACCTGCGGCCACTGAGATGCAGGAGCGAGTTCCTCACGCAGCTGCCGTTCGATACGCTGTACCTTCTCCTGCCATCCATACGACAGCAACAAGTCGATGGAAGCGCAAGCCACAGCACAAGCCAACGGGTTTCCCATAAAAGTAGGGCCATGCATAAAAGCTCCCGGAGAATGAGATGAAATACACTCAGCCACGGTATGGTTGGTCAACACTGCCGAAAAAGTCATATACCCTCCTGTCATCGCCTTTCCGATGCACATAATATCTGGTTCTACTCCAGCATGCTCCCAAGCAAACAGTTTACCGGTACGGCCAAACCCTGTAGCAATCTCATCGAAAATCAACAACAACCCATACTCTTTACACAAAGAGGCTGCTTCCACCAAATACTGAGGATGATAAAACCTCATCCCTCCGGCCCCCTGCACTACAGGCTCTAAAATCAAGCCTGCCAGTTCCTGATGATGCTCTATCACCAGTTTGCGCAACGGAAGTATATCTTCCTCATTCCACTCCCCATCATAAGAAGTCTGTGGAGAAGGCACAAAATAACGTACCGGAAGCGACTTGCCAAACAAACTGTGCATACCAGTTACCGGGTCGCATACCGACATTGCGTTCCACGTATCTCCATGATACCCCGAACGGATAGTCACAAAATTCGTCTTCTCAGGTTTTCCAACTGCCACCTGATATTGAACCGCCATCTTCAAAGCCACCTCTACTGCTACCGAACCACTGTCGGCATAGAAAATATGCTGCATAGAAGGCGGACAGATATCCAGCAGACGCTTTCCCAATGCAATGGCCGGCTCATGAGTCAGCCCGCCAAACATCACATGCGACATCTGATGAAGCTGTTTCTCTACCGCCTGATTCAATACCGGATGATTATATCCATGCACAGCACACCACCACGACGACATCCCATCAATCAATGAAGTACCGTCTTCCAAAACGAGGGTACATCCCTCTGCACTCCTTACTTTATAAGTAGGAAGTGGATTCAACATCGACGTATACGGGTGCCACAAATGCTCCCTGTCGAAGTTATCAACTACCTGTTCATAACTCATAACCTGCCTCCTCTATTCGTTTTTTATCTTCACTAACTTTCGACCCTAACGTGGTGAGCAAATCACCTACTATAGCCGAATTAATCCCTACATAAAGTGCTTTCTGCACAGCCTTATCCGACAATTGAGAACGGCCTCCTGCAAAACGGAGCCATGCCTGTGGGTTTACAAAGCGAAACATCGCCACAGTACGTATAACCTCTTCCTCAGTAAGTGGTTTCGCATCTTCCAAGGGAGTATGAGGTATCGGCTGCAACAAATTGAGAGGAATAGACTGCACCTGAAGTTCTTTCAATTTAAAAGCCAGTTCTACACGCTGCTCCGCCGTTTCCCCCATACCGATAATACCACCGCTACATACATCCATACCTACTTTCCGGGCAGCCTGCAAAGTAGCTATCTTCTCTTCTTGAGTGTGAGTGCTGCATAATGAAGGGAAATAAGAAGGGGCGGTTTCCAGATTGCAATGATAACGAGTCACCCCTGCTTGATACAAGGCACGCAACTGTTCTTCGGTAGCCAAACCTAACGAAGCACAAAGCTGTATCTTGCTATGTGTACGAAGATAAGACACCCGCGAACAAAGTTCCTTCATTTCTCTGGCAGCCGGACGCCTTCCGCTAGTAACCAGCGAAAAGCGTTTCACACCCTGGCCTTCATTCAACCGGACCTGACGGAGACATTCTTCGGCATCTACCAAACCATATACCGTCACCCCTGTGGCATGATGAGCCGACTGGGCACACCACTTACAGTTTTCGGGACAACGCCCGGACTTGGCATTGATGATGGAACACATATCAAACTGACGCGAAGCCATCTGCAATGTAATACGATGAGCAGCCTCGCACAACTCCTCAAAAGGAGCCTCCTTCAACAACCATAGAGCCTCCTTCGAAGTCAATATCTGCCCTTGTATCGTTTTTTCTTCCAGTTCTTTCCACATAATCTTCTAAATATCAAAAAAAGAACGGCATCTGCCATTTCGCCCCAACGACTTTCCTACTTGGACAAGCCTGTTGACGAAACAGCAAATGCCGCTCTTCCACATTATTAATATATATATATGTTCTGCCGGACAAGCAGCTACACCGCCTGTCTGTTCACACATCCACAAAAGACAAAAAAGTTTTTCCTTCCACCAAGGATGCAACACACGGTCATCTAGCCAGCCAGTATCAGTTTCTGTAGTGACACGCTGCAACAGACAAATATTATTCAACGACTGAGTGCCCTTCTCCTTTGAAAGTGAAGCGTCGGCTATTCCCTTTGCAACCTGACCGATAGTGACATGACGATGAATGCTACAAAAGGCTGCATACCCTTTGCGGCTCCAACGCATGAAACGAATCTTCCTGCCAGACAAAAAATGATTTGAAAATAGCTTACGCATCTGTTCTTTTTATTATGACGAACGCAAATATAAGAGAAAATTTACAAAACAAGCCATTTTACCTTCATTGTTTTTTCATCACCACGCATAGGATTCCCACTCAGACAAGAACCACATCTACAGAAAATTTCTATCTTTGCAACAACCTTATCTACTAGCAACAAGAGTTTTAGAATGAAAAAAATTAAACTTCAGAATATTGGATGACTTATGGAAAAAGAAAAGAATCAGCCTATCGCCAAAATTACCCATACCAATGCAGACTACATCCGCCTGCAATCATCGGGGGCAGTCTACTCTTTCCAGTTTCAGGAAAGAGTTATCAACTTGTTTTCCAGATATGATGTATCGGTACTTCTGCTCACCTCCTCAAGCACCAACATATCCCTAGCAGTAAAATGGGATAACGAAACTGCACGTCAAGTTTGCTTACAGTTAAGGCAATTTGCCGAAGTCAGCATAGAAAAAGAAGTTGTATGTATCCAGATACCAGAAGCAATATGCAGCCAAAAAGAAGTTGTCGGAAAAAAAATTATCCAACTTCTCCACCACATCCCCACGCTGATGATTTCGTTGGGCAGCGAAAATTGCCATGCCACCATAGCCATACGGCAAAGCGACTCTGAAAAAGCCCTGCAAATTCTACGCAATGACCTATAAAAAAGCCGCCTTGAGCAAAACACCCAAGGCAGCTTCTATCATGATTTTTCAATGCTGCAAGTTATTATTTCAGCAATTCTGCAATATATGCCTTCATAGCCGGAAGCTGTTCTCTTACCTTCTGATAGAAATCGAACTGAGCTTTTGTTCTCACCAAGTTATGAGTAGGATACTTAATCTGATAGTAAGTATCACCATTGATGTAGTCTGTCAAGAAACGTACAGCCTGCATGTATGGGAAAAGCATAGCCGAGAACGGAAGCAACTCGATTTCCTGTGAAGTAAGGAAGCAACGTGCCGATTCCATATATCCGCGAATAAAGTTGGTAAAGACATCCATACGGAAAGAAATCTTGCTCAAATCTGCTTCATCTTCCTGAGCTGTATTAGCAGCAGTGCGCAAGAAATCGCCTACATCTGAACATACAAAGTTAGGCATCACTGTGTCAAGGTCGATTACGCACAATACCTTTCCATCCTCATCAAACAACATGTTACTCACTTTGGTATCGCAGTGACAAATACGCTTCGGCAACTTACCTTCACGGTGCAGACGTTCTGCCATGCACATTTCATCGGCATCCTTTTCAATAGCGTCTACCAAAGACTGCACTTCTTCCAAACGTCCTGCTGCATTGGCTGCCACTGCATCGTGCAACTGTTGCAAGCGGAACTCCATGTTGTGGAAATTAGGAATAGTATCGCCCAGAGGTTCTGGAATATCAGCCAGCATGGCTTCAAACTCACCAAACTTCAAGCCTACCAAATAAGAAGATTCCGGAGTGACTTCGCTCATTGTCTTTGAGTCTTTGATAAATACAGAAACTCTCCAATAACCGGTTGCTTCATCAAAATAATACGACTGTCCGTCGGCTGTAGGCAAGAAACGCAACACTTTGCGGTCAATATCGCTTTCATTTTTATCTTCCAGTTTCTGGCGAATATGTGAAGTAACCAAATCAATGTTATGCTGAAGCATCTTCACATCTGTAAAAATCAGATGATTGATTCTCTGCAATACATAATCTGGCTCTGAAGGATTTTTTGTCTTTACATAATAAGTCTGATTGATCAGCCCTGATGTCAAAGCAGAGATTTCTTCCACTTCACCCACTTCAGGAAACTGACGAATAATCTTGATTTGTTCTTCCATGGTATAAATTTTAATATAACTTATGTACAAATTAATATAACTGTTACAAAGATATGAAATCTTTATCTTCTCACAACAAAAAAGAGATTACAATCTATTATTATATCCAAACAAACATTCCTCTTTACAATTGCAACCTCATCTTTACAATTTTGAAAGTCATATATTAAAATAATGAAATTTTTCCGTAATTAAAAGACAGTTCTCCTATCCAACCCATTTTTAACGCAAAAAATCTTCGTGAAAACCAAAGAACTTTTTTACCTTTGCAATTGAAGAAAATAAGGAAACGAATAGATAATATTATTACATAACTTTAATAAGATAAGAATTATGGAATTTGTAACAAACGAAAAACTTACCATTGTTGGTGCTGCCGGTATGATCGGTTCTAACATGGCTCAGACTGCTATCATGATGGGCTTGACTAATAACATCTGTCTGTATGACCCATACGCTCCAGGATTGGAAGGTGTTGCTGAAGAATTGTTCCACTGCGGTTTCGAAGGTATGAACATCACTTTCACTTCAGACATCAAAGAAGCTTTGACAGGTGCTAAATATATCGTTAACTCAGGTGGTGCTGCTCGTAAAGCTGGTATGACTCGCGAAGACCTATTGAAAGGTAACGCTGCTATCGCTGAAGAATTCGGTAAGAACGTAAAGGCATACTGCCCAGACGTAAAACACATCGTAGTTATCTTCAACCCAGCTGACATCACTGGTCTGATTACTTTGTTGTACTCAGGTTTAAAACCAGGCCAGGTTACTACTTTGGCAGGTTTGGACTCTACTCGTCTGCGCAGCGAATTGGCTAAACACTTCGGTGTAGCTATGGATGCAGTAGAAAACTGCCGTACATACGGTGGCCATGGTGAACAGATGGCTGTATTTGCTTCAACTGCAAAAGTTAACGGCAAGCCATTGACTGAAATCATCGGTACTGACGCTTTGACAACTGAACAGTGGGCTGAAATCCAGCAGAAAGTAACTAAGGGTGGTGCTAATATCATCAACTTGCGTGGTCGTTCTTCTTTCCAGAGCCCATCATACATTTCTATTGAAATGATTGGTGCTGCTATGGGTGGTAAAGCTTTCCGTTGGCCTGCTGGTACTTACGTTTCTAACGACAAGTACGATCACATCATGATGGCTTGGGAAACTTCTATCGATACTGAAGGTTGCCACTGCGCTGAACTTAATGGTACTGCAGAAGAACAGGCTGCTTTGGACAAGAGCTACGAACACTTGTGTGCATTGCGTGACGAAGTTATCGCAATGGGCGTTCTTCCAGCTGTTTCTGAATGGAACAAGTTGAATCCAAACATTAAATAATATATCCTGACGGATACTGAAAAAGGAAGGGTTTTCCCCTTCCTTTTTTTATTGCTGGTTCTCTCCATATCTGCATATCAATAGCAAGAATATATCACACCCGTACCCATCTAAGTTAAAAAAGAGGCCATGTCTCTCGACACAGCCTCTTCAACGCTTCTAATCTACAAAAGTTCTCTCTGCATCTTTCAAAAAGGACTTCAGATTTTCTTTGCCTAACGCTTCAGGTTAGGATTTAATAAGGCCTCCTCATAAGGGTAAGGAGCATACATCTTGCTGTCGTCCCATGTACCAGTTACTGTCACCACCTCTTTGCGCTGGATGCCAGGAGCTACTTCTACCAATGGGTTCTGCTTACGATATTCAAAATGGTCTTTATAACGATACATACGAAACATATCACGCGCCCTACAGGCCAGTCCTCCCCAGTAATATCCTGCCATTTCCCAACCATGCTCATTATAAGCAGCTTCAGCCAGTTTTTCGGGAGTCAGTGACATGGTATAGATGTTTGACTCCTTCCCGTCGGCTCTGTTACGCACTTTATTCAACACATCCACAGCTTTCTGAGTAATCTTGCCGGAACGCCCCACCGCTTCGGCATACCAGCAGTACACCTGCGAAAGACGAATCACCTGAATGGTCTTTTCACCATTACCTGCAATGGTAGAAGGATCTTGATAACTAAATTCATTTCCTCTGACAGAGCCCTCTACAGTCTTCATAAATACAGGGGCTACCACTTCGCGTGAAGCAGGGGTTGTATCGTACCACCAGTCGTGAAGTTTGCCATCCATCAGCATTACCTTAGGGAAATAAGTAGCCTCTTTTCTTGGTCCTTCGGGAAACTCTTTCCAAAATTTTATCTCACCATTCGTATCTCCCCATCCTCCTTGTTTCATATCTTGTAGAAAGTCGGTCAAAGGGCACATCTGAGGTGTACGGTCTCTGTTATAATAGATTCCAAGAATCAACTCTTTATTAGTCCAGTTATTGGCAACGGAATGAATCTGAGAAAAATCCTTATACAGCTTATAGTAATAGGTTCCCTTATCGGCTCCGTCAATTACCTCCTCGGCTTTCTGTGCTGCCAAAGTATAATATTCATTACCCTTATTGAGCGGCCATCCAGCCATGCACAGATACACATACGACAGAGTAGCTTTCACAGCAGCCTTGTTTACTGCCACATTAATTCCTCCCCGGGCATAAGGTTCTTCTGTGTACTTTTCGGGACATCCCTCTTCAGCTATCTTTAAATCGCTAATAATTAAATTGTAGATATCCTCTATTGAAGCCAAAGGAGCATTATAATTAATCTCTTCCTGCAGCATGATAGGTACCTTTCCCCAAGTAGTAACCAAATAAAAATAAGAGTAAGCCCTCCAGTAATGTGCCTGCGCTATCACTCTCTTCAATTCCTCATCGGACACATTGGGGGTACGTCCGGCATTATTGATAAGAAAGTTGGCCGCTTTAATCACAATATATCTCTGCTCCCACAGACTGAGAAGCCAAGCATTATTATCAGTCACACTAAATTGGTCATGCTCTCTAAGAGGCTGCTTGTTACTGGCTGGGTGAGTAGAAATGTCATCCCCGGCAAGAAAATTTGTACCTATATTGTTATTGGCATTTTGAGAGGTAGCAACCACAGAATACAAAGCATTCAATCCGGCTCTTAGTTCTTCAGCCGAAGTAAAAAACTCCTTATCGGTGAGCTGTCCGTTAGGATGCTCATCTAGAAAATCGCTGCATCCGGTTGCAGAGAAGGCCAATGTTCCCATCAACACAACACTTCCTATATATTTCATCATTTTCATCGTTTGTAAATTTATAAAGTTAAAAATCGGTCAGTAATTTTAGAAATCCAGCTTTATACCAAAAGTAAATGTACGAGGAATAGGATACGCTCCATAGTCCAACCCATCGTATCCATTATAAACTTCCGGATCCATCCCCTTGTATCCTGTAATAGTAAACAGGTCCTGAGCACTTATTGACAATTCAACATCTGCTATCTT
Organism: Phocaeicola sp.; assembly: GCA_029257865.1. Classification (GTDB taxonomy): domain Bacteria; phylum Bacteroidota; class Bacteroidia; order Bacteroidales; family Bacteroidaceae; genus Phocaeicola. The sequence continues at coordinate 3,122 of JARIAN010000122.1, read as the reverse complement.
GGTTACTTTTCTAGGTATCGTATAAGATAGACTGATATTCTTCAATTTGATAAATGATGCATCTTCCAGCCAAAAATCAGAATTAGCATAATTCTTATTGTCGGTGTTACTCAAACTGGGGAATTTTGCCTCAGCCTTGTTTTCTACATAATCCCATCCTTTAAAATAAGCTTCTCGCAAAGTGACAAAGCGAGAATTTCCAGTCATGGATGCGGTATTAAACCGACTTATATTCAATCTGTTATATCCGGCAGCTGCATTAAAGAATAAATTTAATGACCAATTTTTCCAATTCAGCGTGTTGTTCCACCCAAATGTCCATTTAGGACTAGCCTGACCTTTGATTACCAAATCATCTGAAGTGGGAGAAGTAGTTAGCGAACCATCTGCTTTTTGATACAAATTTGCCCCTTTCTCATCAAATCCCTTCCACTGATAAACAAAAAATGAGCCTAACGGATAGCCGGGTTTCATTATCTGCATGGCACCCCCTAAGTCACTATAATTGGCAACTAACACAAAATCCTTACCAGCCAAATCAATTACCTTATTCTTTACATACGATGCATTGAAACTGGTTTCCCATACCAATGCACTCTTTACAGGAAAAGCAGCTACGGAAAACTCCACACCGGTATTGCTTAGTTCACCTTGGTTCACCCAATAAGTGCCACCACCGTTATAGCGTGGTACCTGTTTCTGAAACAGCAGGTCGACCGTACGTTTCTTAAACCAGTCGAACGAAAAATCTATTCCAAAAAGACTCATGTCAAAACCAGCATCATACTGGTAAGTTTTTTCCCAAGTCAAGTCGCTGGACACAAACTTATTAGCCCAATAACCGGTATATCCGGTAGGAGTACCCCAACCATAGATCGTTCCGGTGAGTACACCCAAGGTGCTGTAAGAATCAATAGCCTGATTACCGGTTACTCCATAGCTGGCCCTCAGTTTCAACTGCTTGAATACATTCTGCTGCTTCATAAATTTCTCCTGAGCCACATCCCAGGCAAGGGCCACTGACGGGAACCATCCCCAGCGGTGATTTTTTTGGAATTTGGAAGAGCCGTCGGCACGGATGGCTGCCGTCACAAAATACCGTTTTTCGTAATCATAGCTCAAGCGCACAATACCCGAAGCCAATGATGACTCTACATATGAGTTGCTTTCATTTCTAACTGCTGCATTCCCTATATTCCAATATCCTACATTTTCATTATTCAAATTTGAACCTCCAGCCTGCAAACCTGTATCAATGGTGCGACTGATTTCCCATACAGCATTGGCCTGCAAAGAGTGTCCACCAAAAGTATTTTGATAAGTAAGATTATTAGTATTCTGCCAATAACGATGCATATTACTCGTATTGTTCATACTATTGATGGCTCCAGGAGCTACAAGTTTAGAACTAAACGAATAAGAAGGACTATGGTCGTAATCGTAACCTCCTTGTACTATAAAGGAAAGTCCTTTTGCCAACTTAAACCATAGAGATAGATTGGCATTCAAATTATAACTATATGAATCGCTTTTGTTTTCCACCAACGCAGCATAAGGATTAGCTCCAGAAGCAATGTTATAAGGATCTATATTATATATTCCCGTCTTAGGGTCTTTCATCTCCATGGTAGGTGAATAATTCAATAAAGTATTCCAACTAGGAGCTCCGTTGCGCTGATGAATGATTGCTGTATTAAATTTCGCTGAGATAGTCAACCATGGACGCACATCAGAATCAATATTGGCACGAAAACCATAACGCTGATATTTAGCATTAATAGTTACCGCCTCCTGATCAAGTACATTGCCAGAAAGCAGGTATCTCATCTTATCTGAACCTCCAGATACATTCATACTATAATCCTGAGATAAAGCAGTACGAGTGGTTAAATCAATCCAATCAATTCCTTTAGTTCCATCTTTATAAGCCTGTAAATCGGAGGGGGAAATTGTTTGTCCACCACGGATATCATTAAGAGCCAAAGCGTATTCATAAGGATTGAGTAATTCATAATCCTTTCCAACCGATGACAAGCCAATCTTGGAGTCAATACTGATATGTGCTCGTCCTTTTTGTCCCTGCCGGGTAGTTACTAGTATCACACCATTTGCACCTCTTGAACCATAAATGGCTGTTGACGAAGCGTCTTTAAGTACTTCCATTGACTGAATATCCTGTGGGTTCAATCCATCCAACCCACTAGAAGAGATAATCCCATCGATTACATACAAAGGGTCGCTACTTTTGTTTATAGAAGTAGTACCTCGAACACGGACCTTAGAACCAGCCCCCGGCATACCACTAGATGACATCACTTCTACTCCAGAAGTTCGACCTTGCAGGATATCAGCCACTTTCTTAACAGGTTGAGATTGAAAGCTACGATTGCTCACCGTACCCACCGAACCGGTAAGATCACTCTTCTTGACTGTTCCATAGCCTACCACAACCACTTCATCAAGCACCTTATTATCTTCTTTCAACACAATATTATATTGCGAAACTCTTTTCATAACACGCACTTCTTGTGGCAAGAATCCTACATACGAAATCATCAAGGTAGATCGCAAAGGAACTTGCATAGTAAACTTACCATCCAAATCGGTCACCACTCCCGACTCAGGATGGTCTTTCAACATGACCGTTGCTCCGATAACCGCTTCTCCATTTTCATCGGCTACTCGACCTGATATCTGCAACTTCCCGTTGACCAATTTAGACTCCGGAGGGATACTGGTAGAATATCCATCTGGTTGTAAAACTTCTTCTTGATGCATCGAACTCTTTTGAGCAAAAGAATGTGAAGCAAGACATAATATGCTCACTAGTCCTACTGCCCTTTTCAAGTGTAAACTTTTTGATTTCATAAAAAGATATTGGTTAATCTGTTACTTGTAGAAAGATATTTACAAAAAGTATACCATTTTGAATTTATCCACATATCAATCTACCAATCAGCATATTAACATCATAGCTCCCTTCTATATCTTTGCATCAACATGTAGAAATAAAGGACTTTTAAGGATACAAGTGAGTATATTTTCCACACTCTAACTTTTTACCTATCCCACACATTAATTTCCTTATACTTCAATAAAGAATCAACCATCTGCATACATTC
>JARIAN010000118.1 GCA_029257865.1 Phocaeicola sp. | reverse complement strand
AAAAAAACGTTTGTTTTTTGTTTTTAGTAGGTATTTCGGAGTTTAAAATAACGAGATAAGGGTGTCTGAATAAATTTTTATTGTATGTCAGAATGTCATATATTGATTTGATTACCGTTTTTTATCCATCTTTTCATCAATAAAGATGAATAAAGCGAGTATTGGCACTTTATTTGTAGAAGAGATAGCGAATACAAATCCTTAAAAATAATAAATTATGATTTCCGAAAAATTACAAACTGCTATTAACGATCAGATCGTTGCTGAAATGTGGTCTTCAAACCTTTACCTTTCTATGTCTTTCTATTTGCAGAAAGAAGGTTTCGACGGATTTGCAAGCTGGATGCGTAAACAGTCACAGGAAGAACTTCAGCACGCTTATGATTTGGCAGATTATTTGGCTAAGCGTGGCGGATGTGCAACAGTCGGTAAGATTGATGTAGTGCCACAGGGCTGGGGAAGCGTTCTTGAAGTGTTTGAACATGTATATCAGCATGAATGTCATGTTTCCGAGTTGATAGACGGATTGGTTAATGTAGCTTCTGAAGTGAAAGACAAAGCATCACAGGATTTCTTGTGGGGGTATGTACGTGAACAGGTAGAAGAAGAAGCTACGGTTCAAGGCATAGTTGAAAAACTGAGACGTTGTGGTGATTCTGCTGGAATACTTTATATGGACGATAAATTGGGACAGCGTAAATAACCCCTTTCCCGTTGTTGGATTGAGAAAAGCCGTTTTCTGCGTAAATGGATTGTTTTCCTTTGTGGCAGAAGGCGGCTTTTTTTGTATTGTTTGTTGGGTATGTGTTAAAAATATGTATCTTTGTTTTTCTGTGAAACAACAAGATTGTGAGATATGCTGAAGAATTTTCTTTTTCGCGGATGGAATTGGTGCAAGCGTTTCAGGCATAGATGTGGATATGGAGTTCATTCTCCTGCCGATTTTTATCTGATAACATTTGTCGCCTATGAGTCGCTTCCTTATTATGCTTATTCCAATTTGCACGCTTTGCGTAAGAAAGTGCATGGTTTGCCTCAATATCGTGAGAAGGTTGATAAGTTTCTTTTCCGTTTGGTGAATCATCTGCATCCTGAAATGATTTGGGATTTTGGAACAGGAAGCGGCGTAGAAACATGCTATATGGCACATGCCCGACAGGTTCCTGTTTGTACTTGGGCTTTGGAAACTTTGCCTCCAGGGGTGGTTTCGTTGTTGGATGAGATGGCGCATGTGCATCGTTATACAGGAGGATTGGATAAGGCTGTCCGGCAATGGACCGAATCGGTGGGCCGCCCTTCATTGGTTCATATTGGTCACACCTCTTATTATAAAGAGGTGTTTGAGGCGGTCTTGCCTTATATGCAGCCCTCGTCTTGCATCATTGTAGGAACACCTTATGCCGATAAGGAAAAGCAGCAATGGTGGAATCAGGTGATAGCCGACCCGCGCACCGGAGTGACTTTCGATTTTTATGATATCGGTCTGGTATTTTTTGATTTCAAGCGGGTAAAGGAACATCGTATCGTGAATTTCCTTTAATTTAAAAGATAATGCTATGAAGAAAAGTTTAATTTACACTCGGACAGGTGACAAAGGTACCACCTCTTTGGTTGGTGGTGAACGTGTTTCGAAGACTGATGTAAGGTTGGAAGCCTATGGTACGGTAGATGAACTGAATGCCCATTTGGGCGTATTGATTTCGCTGATGGATGATGCGGAGTTTGTGAAACTCTTGCGTAATGTGCAGCATTGCCTTTTCTCGGTAGGAGCTTTTCTGGCCACTAACCAAGAGAACAAGATGTTTCCTGACAGTAGTGTATTGACTGCTGAGGCTGTATTGCAGCTGGAGGAGGCGATAGATAAGACCGACTCTTCCCTTCCTTCACTCAAGGCCTTCGTTTTGCCGGGAGGGTGTCTGGCTGCATCTTATTGTCATGTGTGCCGAACAGTGTGTAGGCGTGCCGAGCGGCGTATCTTGGCACTGGAAGAACAGGTAGGGATAGCTGTAGACGAAACAATCAAGCGTTTTGTTAACCGATTGTCCGACTTTTTGTTCGTTTTGTCTAGAAAACTGAACCAAATGGGGGATGAAAAGGAAATTTTTTGGGACAAAAGTTGTAAATGACAGAATTTATTATACTTTTGTGCCGCAAAATAGAGAATTTAAAAACTATATAAATTAAGAGATACTATGTATTGGACATTAGAATTGGCCTCAAAATTGGAAGATGCACCATGGCCAGCAACAAAAGACGAATTGATTGATTATGCTATGCGCTCAGGCGCTCCTATGGAAGTGATTGAAAACTTGCAGGAAATGGAAGACGAAGGTGAAATATATGAAAGCATTGAAGATATTTGGCCTGACTATCCAAGCAAGGAGGACTTTTTCTTCAATGAGGAAGAATATTAATAACCTTCTGTAGGTTGAACAATTGAATATCGGCGCGGCAGACAAAATAATTTGTTTGCCGCGTTGGTGTTTTTAAGGCCTTTTTATTTGTCTAAGATATATACCCTCCTCTGATAGCCAGTTGGCCTTATGAGGAAGTATTTAAGGAAGTAGTGTTATTTCTTCAAAATAAACTATCTTTGCCGCACAAAATAAGTGACTGCATGAAATACGTTTACGTACCCTTTTTGTTTCTGTTTGTCCTGTTCGCCAGTTTGTCGTGCCAACGGGTCGAAAAAAACTATCCGGCAGTCATGCAGCGTGCCGTCAGTCTGCTGTCTACCCATCCCGACAGTGCTCTGTATTATCTTTCGCAACTCGACTCACA
>JARIAN010000098.1 GCA_029257865.1 Phocaeicola sp. | reverse complement strand
GAAAGGATTTGAACAAGGTGGCCGATGGCAACTTCTATATGCTCTATTCACGTATAGGTGTGGATGTGCAAGGTCCGGGTATATTCAATGCCAAGACTTCTGCCAAGATGGAAGTAGATTTTAGAGGCTCCGGTTCTTCTTACTCAGTGTTACGTATGCGTCATGTGTATTTCAACTTTGATTGGGGAAAATCGGAATTGCTGGTTGGACAGACTTGGCATCCGCTATATGGCGATGTAGCGCCCCAAATACTTAATTTGAATATGGGAGCTCCTTATCAGCCCTTTAGCCGTGCGCCGCAGATTCGTTATCGCTTTACGCAGAATTGTTTTAAACTGACTGCTGCCGCTTTATGGCAGTCGCAATATTTGTCTGTAGGACCATCTAGTTTAGTTCAAGGTGACTTGAAGGGTAGAAAAAATGGCGATTTTATGAAGAAGAGCATGGTGCCGGAAGTTTTCTTCGGAATGGACTATGATTCAGACAACTTTATGACCGGTGCCGGGGTACATGTATCTTCGATTGTGCCGAGAGTGCATAGTGAAAAATTTGATGCCGAAGGCGATAAAAAGACTTACCGTGTAAGTGAACGTATCACGGGTGTTTCTGCCGAAGCCCACATGAAATATTCTTCTCCTTATTGGCGTGTGGCTGCCAAGACGGTATTGGGCACTAATCTTACTCAAGCGTCGGGTGTGGGAGGATATGGTATCACTGCCACAGATGAAGTGACAGGAGAACAGAAATATACTCCGTTGCGCACCTCTTCTACTTGGGTGAACATCAATTATGGTATGAAATGGCGTCCTGCTATCTTCCTGGGTTATCTGAAAGGCCTCGGAGCTTCTAAGGAGGTAGGTGGAGTGATTGGTACAGGTACTCAGCTAGACCAGATGGTAACCGCTTCGGCAGAGTTGACTTACAACTTGGTAAACTGGAAGTTTGGTGCTGAATACTCTATGTGCAATGCCTGGTATGGCGATGAATTCAATAAAAAGCACAAGGCTGTCTCTTCTCATCGCATTGCCAACCACCGCTTTGTGTTTGTGGCAATGTTCCAGTTCTAAACCGTACATAATATACAGCAGAAAATAAAAAAACAGAATTCTGAACAGTCAGAGTTCTGTTTTTTTATGCAGATAACCGAAAAAGAAGAAACTTTTAGGCTGAAAATGAGCCACCTATCCATATTTTTAGTATATTTGGAGAAATGGTATAACCTTTTAATCTATTTTTATTATGGAAGCCTATCTGTTTTGGCTTGTACCTGCCGCTTCGTTGCTGGCTTTGGCTTTGGCAGGATATTTCTACAAGCAAATGATGCGCGAGAGTGAAGGGACTCCTGTTATGGCACGTATTGCTTCTCATGTGCGTAAGGGAGCGATGTCTTATCTGAAACAGCAGTACAAGGTTGTTTCAATGGTCTTTCTGGGGCTGGTATTGCTGTTCGCTGTAATGGCATACGGCTTTGACTTGCAGAATCCGTGGGTACCTGTGGCTTTTCTTACCGGAGGATTTTTCTCTGGTCTGTCTGGCTTTTTGGGAATGAAAACCGCCACCTATGCTTCTGCACGTACCGCCAATGCCGCCCGTGATTCCTTGAATAAAGGGCTTCAGATAGCTTTCCGCAGCGGGGCGGTGATGGGACTGGTTGTAGTAGGTCTTGGACTGCTGGACATTTCGTTCTGGTATTTGTTGCTGGACCATTTCATTCCGGAGCAGGAGATGAACCCTACAGCCAAGCTGTGCATCATTACTACCACTATGCTTACTTTCGGTATGGGAGCTTCTACTCAGGCCTTGTTTGCCCGTGTGGGAGGAGGTATCTATACTAAGGCTGCCGATGTGGGTGCCGACCTGGTTGGTAAGGTGGAGGCAGGAATACCGGAAGATGACCCTCGTAATCCGGCTACTATTGCCGATAATGTGGGAGATAATGTAGGAGATGTGGCTGGTATGGGAGCTGATTTGTATGAATCTTATTGCGGCTCTATATTGGCAACGGCAGCTTTGGGGGCTGCAGCCTTTATCGGTACCGGTGATACTGTGATGCAATATAAGGCCGTGATTGCTCCGATGTTGATTGCAGCCGTGGGTATCGTGCTTTCTATTATCGGCATCTTTGCGGTCCGTACCAATGAAAATGCAGGGATGAAAGAGTTGTTGCAAGCCTTGTCGAAGGGGACTAATCTGAGTTCTTTCCTCATTGTGACGGCTGCTTTCCTCATCCTTTGGGTGCTGAATCTTACTAATTGGGTCAATATTGCTTTTGCTGTGGTAGTAGGACTGGTGGTTGGAATCATCATCGGACAGTCTACCGAATATTACACTTCTCAGTCTTATAAGCCCACCCAGAAACTATCGGAGAGCGGAAAGACAGGTCCGGCCACCGTGATTATATCCGGTATCGGGTTGGGAATGATTTCTACTACCATACCGGTAGTGGCGGTTGTGGCAGGCATCATCTTGTCTTATTGGCTGGCTTCAGGCTTTGATTTTTCCAATGTAGGTATGGGGTTGTACGGCATTGGTATTGCAGCAGTAGGTATGCTTTCTACCTTGGGTATCACTTTGGCTACAGATGCTTATGGACCGATAGCCGACAATGCTGGGGGAAATGCGGAAATGAGCGGGCTGGGAGAAGAGGTGCGTAAGCGTACAGATGCGCTCGACTCGTTGGGAAACACTACGGCAGCTACCGGAAAAGGGTTCGCCATAGGCTCGGCAGCATTGACCGGATTGGCATTGCTGGCTTCGTATATAGAAGAAATCCGTATCGGCTTGGGGCGCTTAGGTACTCAGGTGCTGGTGATGTCAGATGGAACTTCTGTTGCCATTCAAGAGGCCGGTTTTGTAGATTTTATGCGATATTATGATGTGACTCTGATGAACCCTAAAGTCTTGTCGGGGATGTTTGTCGGCAGCATGATGGCTTTCTTGTTTTGTGGATTGACGATGAATGCGGTTGGCCGTGCTGCTGCCAGTATGGTGGAAGAAGTTCGCAGGCAGTTCCGTGAGATTAAGGGGATATTAGAAGGAAAGGCTGAACCCGACTATGCCCGTTGTGTGCAGATATCCACACTTGGGGCGCAGCGAGAAATGGTTTTCCCTTCCTTGTTGGCTATCATAGTGCCTGTTGTTACAGGATTGATTTTTGGTGTCCCCGGAGTGATTGGACTGCTGGTAGGTGGGTTGTCCTCGGGCTTTGTGCTGGCCATCTTCATGGCAAATGCAGGAGGTGCCTGGGATAATGCCAAAAAATATGTAGAGGAAGGTAACTTCGGAGGAAAAGGAAGTGAGGTGCATCGTGCTGCAGTGGTAGGTGATACGGTGGGCGACCCGTTCAAGGACACTTCCGGCCCGAGTTTGAACATCCTTATCAAACTGATGAGTATGGTGGCCATTGTAATGGCCGGACTTACCGTTTCGTGGAGCCTTTTCTGAAAGACTGAATAGTCTGGTAAATAAGAGAATCGGGTATCTGTGTCTTAGACCTTGGGTATCCGGTTCTTTTTTTGTTCCTTTGTGTGCGATTGTAGAAAAAATGAGAAACAGAAAATCAAGACTGAAAATGCAGAGAAAACAGTGGTTGGCTTAACTGATGAGGCTAGTATGTATAGGAATATTCGTTTTTATGGGATGGCCTTTGTTGGCGCAGATTGACAAGGCGGCCATCTTTTCTCAGAAAACAGGAAACACTGGAGGCGAATGCCCGAATTATGGCAGATATAGCTCGTGTTGTTTATCAAGGGATAATGAAAAAAGCAAAATGTCAAAGTGTCAATCTCGGGCTTTGAGAATCTAAAATTTGTACAGAAGGTAAGACTATGCCACAAATGGAGGATTATTATTGTCCATCTTTAGTTTTATATTATTGACAATTAGTGGCTTCTGTGAGTTTTATAACATTCCTTAAGGATTAATCTAGAGGGAAAATACTATAAAAATTGGATGTTTCTCCAAGTGTGGAAAATGAAGTCGTCATTTTTAGGGGATCTTTTCCATATTTTGGGCAGAATAATTCCATATTTTGCTGAAAATATATAAAAGATTGCTCTAAAATGTCGGTATGATCTGACTATAAATTTTGGCTAGGTTGCATAAAATGTATAGTTGTCTGCATATTGTTGCTAGTTTTGTATATAAATACAGAAATATTTTTCTATAATATCCGATATTTGGGAGTTGCTTGTAACTAAAGATGCAGTTATTTAGAGTTTTTGTTATGAAAGTAGCTGAATAGAAGACTTTCTGTCAGTTGGAAGTCGAGGCTTATCAAGTTCATCAATAATATATAGGCTACTGATTTTTAAGGGAACTTTCTTACTCCGAACTCACGTAAAATAAAGAATTTTGCGAAAGATACTGAAGGATTGTTTGTCCGAATTATGAGGAAGGTTAGCACACTTACAATTCTCCAATATATTAACAACAAAAATAATAAACCCGTTGGCTGAGTTAAATATGTGCTGATTTAATTCCGCCAGCGGGTATTGATTTTATAA
>JARIAN010000090.1 GCA_029257865.1 Phocaeicola sp. | reverse complement strand
CGTTGGTGCCTGCTTGGGTGAACTGTAAAAACGACACGTTAACATTGCGATAACATTGCGATAACATAATATTAAACTATAATTAGTTACTTTTGTAACAGTAAACTGAAAATCGATTGGTTGCAGGTATTACATTTATAAAATGTGTAAATAACAAAATAACAAATAAATAGAAATAAGATGAAAATTCAAGTGACTAATGACAAGCAAAAAGTTTCTATAAGAAATATTATTTCATACGGTAGAGGCTTTAAAGAAGAATTGGTTTTTATAGAAACAGCCCAACTCCATAGAATAAATAAAATCCGGCCTATAGGTATAATTTTCCCTGTAGTTGTATTTATGCTGTTCTATGTTATATATGGTATGGATGACATAATAGTTATGTTGAAGGAAAGAGAGTGCTTCATAAATCCTTATTCAATTAATTTGATATTGATATTGGGGGTGGTTTTGGCTATCCCTGTCAATTGGCTGATTCAATCCCTGATGTTTTATCTGTTTAATCCGCATAGCTTTAATGCTTTATGTATTAGAATTAATAAAGCCAACATGTCGATAAAGTTAGACTGCAGCGAGCCTTTAAGGCTATGGAAGTTCAGAATTGTATTTCATACGGCTCATATCATATCAGCATATTTGCCTTTAGTGATTGGTCTTGTGACAAAGGATATAGTTCTTAGTCTTGCCTCCTCAGTTGCCGCAATCATTTTCTTTGATGAAATTTATATTTTATGGCGACTGCGCATTTTCCACAAACGGACTATCTGTGCGTATGAATTAGAAGAAATCTGATTTTTAATATGCTGTGTGATAATTGTTTAATCCTATTTTTCGTACAAAGCAGATTGTAAGTCTACCTGCAGGCATCGGTTTATTCCGGTGCCTGTGTCTTTGGGGCATGGTATCCATTCATGTTCTTCACTATGGTGGTAAAATGTGAGTAGTTAAAAGATGAATATTGATATGGAACTAAAAAAGGTGTCGGTCTGAAAGCCTAATCGTTCGCATAATTTCTCACAAATCCATCCATATTCGGGCGAGTTTTTGTATCTTTGCAGAAGTATAAATTTATAAATTAGGTAGATAGGTAATGATAACAGTTTCAAACGTAGCCGTACAATTTGGAAAAAGAGTATTATACAACGACGTGAACCTGAAATTCACCAATGGTAACATCTATGGTGTGATTGGTGCCAATGGTGCAGGTAAGTCAACTTTCTTGAAGGTGATTTCTGGAGAACTGGACCCTACTAAAGGAAGTGTCACATTAGGACCGGGAGAACGTCTTTCTGTATTGAGCCAGGACCACTTTAAGTTTGACGAACATACAGTATTGGATACTGTGCTGATGGGACATACCGTACTGTGGGACATTATGAAGCAGCGTGAAGCACTTTATGCAAAAGAAGACTTTACAGACGAAGACGGTATCAAGGCGGCTGAATTGGAAGAGCAGTTTGCTGAATTGGAAGGATGGAATGCAGAAAGTGATGCAGCTATCTTGCTGAGCGGACTAGGTATCAAGGAAAACAAGCATTATACCTTGATGGGGGATTTAAGTGGTAAGGAGAAGGTGCGTGTCATGTTGGCGCAGGCGCTCTTCGGTAATCCGGACAACTTGTTGCTGGATGAGCCTACCAATGACCTGGATATGGAAACAGTGACTTGGCTGGAGGAATATCTGTCTAATTTTGAACACACTGTGTTGGTGGTGAGCCATGACCGTCACTTCCTTGACTCGGTATGTACTCATACAGTAGATATTGACTTTGGTAAAGTGAACCTCTTTGCAGGTAACTATAGTTTCTGGTATGAATCTAGCCAGTTGGCTTTGCGTCAGCAGCAGAACCAGAAGGCTAAAGCAGAAGAAAAACGTAAGGAACTGGAAGAGTTTATCCGCCGTTTCTCTGCCAATGTGGCTAAGTCTAAGCAGACAACCAGCCGTAAGAAGATGTTGGAAAAACTGAATGTGGATGAAATCAAACCGTCGTCTAGAAAATATCCTGGCATCATCTTTACTATGGATCGTGAACCGGGTAATCAGATTTTGGAAGTTTCAGGATTGCGTGCGGTGACTGACGAAGGTGAAGTGTTATTCAGTGACGTGAATTTTAATGTGGAAAAGGGGGATAAGATTGTATTCTTGAGCCGTAACCCACGTGCGATGACTGCTTTGTTTGAAATCATCAACGGGCATCGTAAGGCACAAGCTGGACATTATAACTGGGGTGTGACTATTACTACTGCTTACTTGCCGGTAGACAATACTGATTATTTTGACTGTGAATTGAATTTGGTTGACTGGTTGAGTCAGTATGGTGAAGGTAATGAAGTGTACATGAAAGGCTTCCTGGGACGTATGTTGTTCTCTGGTGAGGAGGTGCTGAAGAAAGTCAATGTGCTGTCGGGTGGTGAAAAGATGCGCTGTATGATTGCACGTATGCAGTTGCGTAATGCCAACTGTCTGATACTTGATACTCCAACCAACCACTTGGATTTGGAATCTATTCAGGCGTTTAACAATAACTTGAAGCAATATAAAGGAAATGTGTTGTTCTCTTCACATGACCATGAGTTTATTGAAACCGTAGCTAACCGTATTATCGAATTGACTCCGAATGGAATCATTGATAAGATGATGAGTTATGACGAATACATTTCTTCTGATCATATCAAGGAGATGAGAACTCGTATGTATGGTGAATAAGTTTTTTTACATAGTTTAGTTTAAGATTTGGGAAAGGCTGCTTCTTTTGGATTTTATCCAATTAGAAGCAGTCTTTTTTTGTTTTTGTTGGATTATTCTTTCAAGTATTCGCTGCCGAACGAGAGTGGAAGCAGGTCTTGTGTACCGTTTATCAAGTAGATTTCCTTTTTGCTGTATAATAAGATGCGCATCGGCTTGTTATATCTGCGCTCTGTTTCCAGCAATACCTGCCGGCATGCCCCACAAGGAGGAATCGGGCTGTCTAAAAAGCCGGAGGATGTGCGTGCTGCAATGGCCAGTGTAAGCACTTTCTCCTCGGGATATTCCGAGTTGGCATAAAACAAGGCGGTACGTTCGGCACAGAGTCCTGAAGGGTAGGCTGCATTTTCTTGGTTGGTTCCTGTGATAATCTTTCCGTTGGCCAACAAAGCTGCTGCTCCTACAAAGAATTGTGAATAGGGAGCATAGCTTTTCTCTGTCGCTTTTTTGGCTGCGTCAATTAGTGTTTGGTCTTGCTCGTTCAGTTCGTCATAGCTGAGTGACTGAATTTTGATTTCTATTTTTAACTCTTTCATAACAGAAGGTTTAGTGGATTATGTATTATTGTCACTTTGTTTGCCGGTATAGCATGCAGAGTGAATCGTTTAATTGAATGAGAGGGCTTGGTCTGTTATATAACCGCACCTTTATGTAAAGGTACAATAATAATTTTAAGTTTTGTCAGTTTAGCGAACAAGTTTTCAAAGAGAATGGTTCTTTTTACTCTTTATTTTTTAACTTTACGAAAGGCTTGTATACTTTCTGAAACATTTATCTGCGTGTGAGTAAGTGTATCTGTAGTGTGTAAATATGCAAGAACTGTCAGGAATTGCATATTTTATTTTGAGAACTCATCCTATTAGATTCTTATTTAAAATATTGCTTTTCTCACTAGAAATAATATCTTTGCAAGATGTTTAACTCTTAATTGTTTATTGTATGAAAACCTTAAAATTTTTTCTTCCTCTTTTCTTATTAATGTTTGTTGTTAGTTGCAGTAACAATTCTGAAGAAATAATAAACAGTTCTAAAAACGAATCAACGGAGTTTAATGAAATTACTCAAATTAAAAGCGCTTTTGAGAGTAAAGATTTTCAATCTATAAAAGAAGCTTCCGCTTATGCAAATAGTTTAATACAAGATATTAAACCTATCTCTAGAGCTATCAATGAAGATGATTATATTGAAAACATATCCCCGGAAATATTGGAAGTTATAGAAAGCATGAAAAACATAAAAGCTGATACAGAAGCTTCCCCGGAAGCACTAAGAATTCAGCTTAAAGAAGTTATAAAAAACAGCTCACTGTCTCCTGCATCAACGGAATACAGTATCCTAATATCTTCCGTTGATATAGCTATTGAAGCTATTTATTATGCTATGGAGTTAGAAGCGCCAGAAGCAAAAACGAGAGGATTTTGGAACTCGGCATGGAAAGTTGTAAAATGCATTGCAGGAACTGCTGGATCTGCTGGATTAGGTGCAGTTGGTGGCGCAGGAGTTGGAACCGTCACACTACCTGTTATCGGTACTGTATCAGGCACCGCTTTAGGTGGGTGGAGTGGTGCTTTAGTAGGAGTTGCAACTTTTTGCTAAAAGTATGAAAAAAAGCACTCTGATAACGATATTTTGTATATCAACATTTATTATCATCCCACTATTTGTTGATTTATTCATACAAGGATACTACACAAAATGTTTTGTCATAGCTTTCCTATTTTTGCTATCAATCATTGGGCTACACAAAAGAAACAAATTAGATTCTACTAATTAAAATCCCATTTTGCGTATTAATACCAACAGAAAGCTAAGTAATGATTACTTAGCTTTCTGTTCATCTACTTGCCTCTTATAATACTAATAGTATTGTTGATAATTGTCTCGGTCTTTCGAAGCACTCACCCATAAAAAACACATCAGACAGGCAAACAATAGGGAGAAAACAGCACAAAGGATTGAGTACATTGAAACTTTCTTGTCCACATAGCTGCCGCTTTTCATTCTGTTTCCCTGCCGTTCAAAGTCCGCCAATACGTTTTTTAGGCGATTTTCGGCACTTCCAAGGCTTTCCCTGTCTATCTCCACCTTTTTGGCTGTTGCGTCTTCTATGGGGTATCACCAACATTCCGTACAAAAGTAACTCTAAGGTGATATCTTTACAGAAATATCGGAGCTATAAAGAGAAAGCTAAAAGAAATTTAGTTAAAATCCTATTTCAGAGGATAACATAACAAATTATTTTCTAGCTTTCTAGCTAATAACTTTTAAATAAAATCATTATGAAAACTTCACGCTATTTTTATGGTTTAATCCTTTTGCTGGGAATGTCCCTTTTGGCTTGCAATTCTTCCTTAGAGAATGATTCAAATGAGAACAATAACTTAAAGACCAATCCACCAGAAGAGCTAATTGTTTTAAGAACAAATGAAACGGTTACTAAAAGCATCCTTTTGCCAGAAAAAATCAGCAAAGTAGATGAGAATGGAAGAGTAACAGTTAGTTTTATGCTAACGGCTCGTCCTTATTATCTTAATACGCAAGGAGAGAAATTTAAATCATGTGTTTCTCTTATTGAACGTGCAATAAAAGAACATTTATCTTTAAAGATAGTTGTAGTAGAAGGAACAACCGAAATTGTATCAGTGAAGCTATTGGAAGATAGTTTACAGAAAAGCACACAAAAGAAAATTATCACCAATCCTTTAGTTGAAGAAGGTAAATCTGTCTCTGTCATACCAAGCGAAACAGAATTGAACTCTATATATCAAAAAATAATAAACCAATCGTGTGGGTCTGCATCTTCTAATTGTATACCAATTTACAAATAAAGTATAAAGGTATTTTCACAAAAAAAACGGCGTTCTTGATACGTTTACGCACGCACACGCACCAGCAGTACACCAGTCATGGACAGCCCCCCCCGGACGAGACTCGTCCTGCGTAGCGAGGCGCGGGGTATTCATCGAGGTTGGGGCATATTTTTTTTCAATAAAGATTCAAAACGTCAATATTTTACCCTATAAATTAGGGAATACAAAAAAGAGCAACCGAAACCCGTCCGATTGCTCTTCATTATAAATGATAATGTACTATTTCTTTTTATCTAATTTTTTCATTGTCTTGAAACTGCCTTTCAATTCTTGAGTCCCCTTTAAAAAGTACAATTTTTCAATTTCACCCCCTCTCAGAGAT
>JARIAN010000145.1 GCA_029257865.1 Phocaeicola sp. | reverse complement strand
TGAAGATTTGTTTGGTTTTTTTGCAACACTAAGTTAAGTGAATCTTCTGACATGACAAAGTACTGGGCAATATATTATTACTCAGTACTTTAATTTATTTTTTTGAAATATGTTGCGGATTTAAGGTTTATGAAACTTAATATGGTTATAATGAAAACTTATTTTTATTTATCTTTAAAATTTCTTCTTGTCATAATATTGACAAATTTTTGTTTTATTAGTTGCTCTGATGATGAACCTAATGATTTTTCTTCTAAGGTTTTATTTCAAAGTTCATGGAGAGGTACTGCATCTTGTGAAGCTTGGGAACAGGTAGAACGAGGGGTTGGCATTCAATTTATAGACGAAACTAATGCTTCTATAAGTTGGAACAATTCGGATGAACCATTTACACAAAATTGCACTTATTCAGTTGAAGGTAAGTATATAACCTTTTATAAGGCTCTACAATTAGATGAAGCTCCTTGGACAGTTGTTTCATACGATAATCAGCGTATGGTTCTTAAACAACATCTGAATAGTGCAAATGAAAAACATATTGTGACGATAGATTTAAAAAAGGTTGAATAAAATTGTTGGGTAAGTAAGAAAAGTTGCTTATTTCTTTATTTGGGATATCTAAGTGTTGGTGTCTTTTTATCGTGATAGGATTGGACAGCTCTGGAGTGAATGGTGTCTTTATGTTGTTCTTTAGGATTTGATAAGCTGGGAACTGGAATATGAAAAGGTAT
The DNA here is from genome assembly GCA_029257865.1 of Phocaeicola sp. Classification (GTDB taxonomy): domain Bacteria; phylum Bacteroidota; class Bacteroidia; order Bacteroidales; family Bacteroidaceae; genus Phocaeicola. The sequence continues at coordinate 3,608 of JARIAN010000145.1, read as the reverse complement.
CTACAACGATAGGGAAAAGAACTGCTTCAGTACTGGTTGTTTGTAAGCCTCAGGCGAACCAAGTATTTCGCCATAGAAACAATTAGTTCCGATTTGGTACGATTCGTTCAGATTTGCCGCCGATTCGGGACTAACGTGCGGAACAGATCGGTGTGCATCAAGAACTCCTTAGGGCATCCGTTGGCAATCATATAGCCAAGGTGCTGCATCTTGATGACATTGGTAAGAACACGCTTGTAGCCATTGCTGGCCAATGAACTTTCATTCCAGCCGAAAAAGGGTAAGCATTCGGGAAACCACGTTGCATATTTTGTGAATTAGTTCCGAATCGGTGCTATTCGTAGTCGATTCGGAACTAATGGTATCTATTCGGAACAAGTTTGATAGGATTTTGCCCAGTTACGTGGTAGAAGTTCTTCCATATTCTTCTCATCCCTCTCATAATATGGGATTTTGCTAAGGGCATCTTCCACCAGATTCTGGGGTCTACTTCTGCAGACTTGCAGGTTGCTATCAGTGAGTATACGATGGCAGCCCTATATGCGGATGCATCGTTGCGGCAGAACAGATAGTTCTTTCTTCCCAAAGCCAAAGATCTTATGGCATTTTCTATGCGGTTGTCATCAATTTCGATTCTTCCATCGTTTACGTATCTGAAAAGTCTTGGAAGGAGCGTGTAAGTATATTCGATGGCTTTACCCATACGGCTTTTAGGAAGTACTATAAGATAACTCAAGTTTCTGATTTAGATTTATGCTGTTTTTGCATAATTCCTCAAAGCCACAAGTCTCTCTTCTTTTTCTAAAACTTGTTGTAGGATATGTTCAGAATCAGTTTCTAGAACTTCTGCGATTACAGCCACAACTTCTAGTATTGAGTTCACTAAATAAATTCATTCTTCTCCTCATATTGCACATGATTTCCCCAAATAGCCACCAGTAGCAATCGTATTGTGGATTTGCTGCAATCTGAGGGAATCTTCCAAAAGAAGACAAAGAAGTCCCATCAAGAACTTCTTCAAATTCTTGGCAAAGAAGCAGGCTGCAATCCATGTCTCTTATGGGAGCATAAGTTATCCTATAAAGTTTCGGTGACAACTCTACCGAGTTTGTCATTTCCTCATAGTAATAGGAAGCTTTATGGCAACAAACTATAGGGATAAAATAAAGAAGTCAACAGACTTTAGGTTTAACGTAAAAAATAGTCAACCTTTTTTAGGCTAAGACAATCTTCGTCAAATTTCGCTATTCTAGTTCCAAAAGATACGCCATCCGTCCATCACGAATCTTCTCTTCTCACTAAAATTATTTCAAACAAATCTGAAAAACAGACTCCCGAACCTCTCTCGGAGGAGAAGCAGAAAGCACTTGAGGAAGAAAGAGAAAAAAAAGCGAAAGGCAAGAAAGAATAATGGAGCCAAGCGTGATATGCACTATGAAATGGAGGTCGAGGAACATGAGGTTCTTCCAGACGATCCCGAGTTCGACATCAGCAAGGCTCGTGAGTTCTCCAAAGAACCACGTATATGCATTCGCTATGAATGTGTTCCGATGCGCTTCATCAAGCATGTCTATAAGATAAAGACCTATACTCAGGATGGTAAGTTCCATGAAGGGAAGACACCTAAAGCTGCCTTCCTGAATTCAAGTTATGACGGTTCGTTCATCGCTGGATTGTTGGAACTGCGGTACATACACTCGCTGCCTGTTGAGAGAATCATAAACTACTTCGAAAGCCATGGGTTCAATCTCAATAAACCAACAGCTCGCAAACTTATAGAACGTGCATCCGTTCTGTTTGAAAACCTCTATCAGTGTATCAGACAGACAGTGCTTAGAGTGAAAAGCAGAATGCTTTATCTGATATATGATAACGGATCACGATCGGAAGAAGTGATTCTCAAAGAACTCGGCAATTACATAGGAATCATACAGAGTGACGGCTATGCACCCTACAGAAAATTGGGTAGCGATGAGTATCCGAACATTATCAGAATAGGATGTATTCAGCACATGAAACGTAAACTCCTTGACTGCGGCGAAAATGATCCGGATGCCAAGGAACTCTATTCAACAATGAACCAGCTGTTCCATGAGGAGCATAAGCATACTATTGGAGTAGACGGATGGACATCTTCAATTATGGGGATACAAATTTAGAGAATAACGAAATCGAAAGATTTAACAGGTATCTTTCAATCTCCAGAAAGAATTCTTTGTTCTTCGGCAGCCACAAGGGTGCCGAACGGAGCGCTATACTCTATACCATAGCATTATCATGCAAGATGCAGAAGATAAATCTTTTTGAATATCTTTCTGACGTAATAAACAGAACGGTGGAGTGGCAGCCGAATACACCAATTGAAAAATACAGGAAACTGCTACCCGATATATGGAAAAAGGATTAATGGTGAAGCAATCATCATTAATCCTTTTTTCTTTGTTGGCAATATGGAATCGCGGAGACGCTTTCCGATAACAGTATCAATTTCCAAATCTCTAAAGCGCAACTTCTAGTCTACTATCATAGGACGCTTGTCTATGTCAATACGGTTTTTGATAATACCATAAAAACCACCGATGGGTTTGCCAAGCAGCTGGGGGCTCACAGACTCCAAAGAGTGTCAATCAGCAATACAAAAAAACATAAGCACTTACTACAGGCAGATTACAAGACGCTATCGCAGACGGTTGTACTAAATTACGACACGCCTCCCTTCTGTTGAATATTTATGGTAAAATATCTTTTATCAGAAGTAATTTAAATCACATTCAGATACTGTGCCATCACTGGCTTTTCAAGTTTCCATTTGATATTCATAGGACGATCACCATGTGATTCTACGAAATTCACGAAACCGAAGCAATGAAATGGAGAGGTATTACCAAAACCATCTTTTTTCTCTTCACGTACAAACAATAAAATTTTACGTTGCTTTTTCCGTTGTTCCAGATAGCGAGCTCCACCTTTATTGTTGTGTGCATCCGTATTTTGTGATTGCCAATGAAATAAATAATCATTGATGACATAGTCATTATATTGTGTACTTGGAGAGAAATCCTTATCCGATTTATTCAGGGTGACGAATAGCAATATGGCATTCTGTTCTGTTAGGTTGAACACTCCAGAGACAGAGCCTTGCATCACTTTTGTTTCTGTTTGTTTGCCTACTAATGTGAAGATTTCCTCACGGGTGTAACAGCCGTATAAATCAAGATTAGGGAATAAGGCACTATCGAGTTCAGCTGTCTTTATCTTTAAATGTGCTAACAGATAGTCTACTATTTCAGAAATTTCCTGTTTGAAGTATTTGTATCGATTATCGTGAACAAGTGCCAGTGCCTCGTAAATATTGTTGAAACCAAGGCTGGTATATTTCTCTTGGAATAGATTATAATAGAGCATCAATGCAAAAGAATGGTATTCTTTCTTTTCGTAGTCTTTGCTTCCATTGACAAAACGCTCTACAAAATGTAAATATTTTATAGAGTTGTGATGTACCAGGTTAGCCATACCCTTGACTAAGTGTTTGGTTATAGCATCGTCTTCAAAATCTATTCTGTTAGCATCCCTCTTCAACGTAGTCCAACATCTGTTGGTTTGATAAA
>JARIAN010000126.1 GCA_029257865.1 Phocaeicola sp. | reverse complement strand
CAGAAGGTCGTGCAGAAGGACATGCGGAAGGTCGTGTGGAGACAACTAATTCAATAGCCCGCAAGATGAAGGATTTGGGGCTTCCGTTAGAGCAGATAGTCAAGGCTACCGGACTGAGTGAACGAGAAGTCCTGGATTTATAGAATAACAGTATATGAAAGTGGCAGAAACCCTTCCGTTCGAAGGGTTTCCTATCTATTTTAGGCTTGGCTATAAATCAGTTATTAAGAGAACAAAAAAACTTATAAATTTAATAAAGATGAAAACAAAGTTTTATTTTGCTTTTGTTGTACTTTGCTTTTTCTCGTTATTGCGTGTCAGTGCATATGCTGAAAGAAATCTGTTGCAAGGTTACATTTCATTAGAAGAACTTAAAAAAAATCTGGTTATTGACCAGAAATGGGTGGATTTTCCTTCGTATGAAGACAGGAAGGGATGGAAAGACTTCTTTGGTACTTATTATGACGGTTTGATAAAGAATGGGGAGAAACTTTTGGACTACAACTGGCAGGTGGTAAAAGCCTCTGACTATTTGGAGTTTGAAAGAACGGGAAACAGAGAAATCATGGAAACTCCTTTTGACCGGAATAACAAGGCGATTGTTAAATTGATGTTGGCAGAACTGGCTGAAGGGAAAGGACGGTTTATAGACCAACTGATTAATGGGGTTTTCCATACTTGTGAAATGACTTCTTGGGCTTTGTCGGCACATCTGATTACACAACCGTCTCGTCGGTCGCTGCCCACAGATAAGTATCCGTTGATAGACCTTACCGCTGGTGATTTATCCTCACTTTTGTCGTGGGTATATTATTTTATGCATGAAGAGTTTGATAAGGTTAATCCGGAAATATCAGAAAGGCTTTATCGTGAGTTGGACAGAAGAATCATGACTCCTTATCTGGAAAATGATAAGTTCTGGTGGATGGCAGTGGACTATAAGGGACAGATGGTGAACAATTGGAATCCATGGTGTAATAGCAATTGCCTGATGACTTTCATGCTGCTTGAAAAAGATGTGGACAGGTTGGCTAGGGCAGTGTACAGAAGTATGAAGTCGGTCGACAAATTCCTTAATTATGTACATGCAGACGGAGCTTGTGAGGAAGGTCCGAGCTATTGGGGGCATGCTTCGGGAAAACTTCTGGATTATTTGGTTCTGCTGAACCGTGCTACTGGTGGAAAGGTGTCTTTGTTTGGCAATTCTCAGATAAAGTCAATGGGAGAATATATTGCTCGCAGTTATGTGGGTAACGGATGGGTGGTAAACTTTGCAGATGCTTCGGCTAAAGGTAGTGGAGACCCTTACCTTATATATAGGTACGGCAAGGCTGTAGATAGTGATATCATGATGCAGTTTGCTGTAATGTTAGGCAAGAAGGCGGAACTGTCGTTTGAAGGAAGGGATTTGTTTCGTATCTTGGAAGCTGTAAAGGTAAGTGATGAATTGAAATCGTATGAAGGGGAATATCATAAAGCTGTTTATTCTTGGTATCCAGAAACGGAATTCTGCTATATACGTAGCGGAAAGGCATTCTTTGCTGCCAAAGGCGGATATAATGACGAGAGCCATAATCATAATGACGCCGGCACTTTTTCTTTATGGGTGAATGAAACTCCGGTGTTGATTGATGCGGGGGTAGGTACTTATACACGTCAGACTTTCAGTAGTGAGAGGTATTCTATCTGGACTATGCAGAGTAATTATCATAACTTGCCGATGATTAACGGTGTTCCTCAGAAATATGGCAGAAAATATAAGGCTACAGAGGTAAAAGCTACTAAGAAAGGTTTTTCTGCTAATATCGCCACTGCTTATCCTGCCGAGGCTGATGTAAAAGAATGGATTCGCTCTTACTCGCTGAAGGGGAGTAGTCTTATAGTTAAAGACCAGTTTGAACTGGGGGCATTGAAAGAGGAAAATGTAGTGAACTTCCTGACTTGGGGAGATGTATCGATTCACGATGGCTGGGTGGATATTTGTGTGGATGATGTGAAGGTATGTTTGAAATTTGACAACCAAAAATTTGTTGTAAAGAAGGAGGTGGTACGGTTGGCCGACAAGAAACTTTCGGGTGTATGGGGCGATGAAGTTTATCGCCTTTCTTTGAAAGCTAAACATAAGGTACTGAAAGATATTTATGAATTTACTTTCTCGTTCTGATGAAACAATGAACAGGAGGGTGCGATGCTGTATTCCAAGATACAGCATCGCTTTTTTTTATAAATAGTAAATTATGGTCAGCGAAAAGTTTCGTTTTGTTTATTATTATATAAATTTGCATTATTAGTACTATAATTATGAATGACGATGGAATATAAATTAGGACAATCTTACCTTCTTCCGGTCAAGGAGGTAATCAATGAGAACAAAAGAGTGTTTTACAAGGTAGAAGCTAATGGTAAGGAGTATAACATCCTTCTTTTTGATTTTCAGAAAGAAGATGAAAAGCCGGATAATATAGCTTGTATAGTGAAGGAAATCCGTGAAGGGGAGCCGTTGTTTGTTCAAGACACACAGCCCTTGTTGCTGAAGCTATATAAAGAGAATGAGAGTTATCCGTTTTGGGTAAAGAAGGACTGCTCCTACTTGCCGAATCCGTATTATGAGATATCAGACTGGAATAACTTTACATTTAAGCTGCCTGCCATCGGACTGGAGAAACTGAATTTAAGGCAGAGGGTTGAATGTAGAGTGAAAAGTGTATTGGGCGGAAAGATTCAGCTTGAACTTATCCAAAAGAAAGACCGGACATATAGCTTGCCGTTTATCGGGTTGGACGAGATATTAGACCAGGTAGATACTAGTGTGAAGGTAAAAGGGTGTTTGAACAAGATTTTCCAAAAGCATAAGTGGTTTAAGGAATCAAAGGGAGCATATAATGATGAAAATGAGGAATGGATAATGATGAGTGTCAGTGTCCTGGATAAAAACATGGACCAATGGGTGGCTTCGCGCAAATGCAGGCACTGGTATCTGCTGGATATATTCAAGCGTGTGTGTATATATTTACTGGAAGATTCAGATATTTTATTGAAGTGCTCGGAGAATGAGAGGGAGAGACATCAGACTATGTTGTCTCAAGCGGCCCAGCATGCGGATGTTTATCAGGAAGCCATTGAAATGGTGAGGAGGAATATACATGTTTCGCAGACAGATATTATTCTTGCGAAAATGAAAAAGTCGGAGTTCTTGTATGAACCAGATAGGAGGCTGAAGGTGCTGATGTGTCTTTTCTCTTTGGATAGAAGTCTGATGGAATCGAAGATGCTGCTTATTTTCGATATTATCATAAAAGGGAAAAAGGAGAACTGGATGAGGGAGCCTTTCAGAAGTGCGTTTATTGAAATGCTCGATTTGTTTATCAGGCAGAACAGGAACAAGATAGACCGGTTGGCCGTAATTGCTTCTGATGAAGATGCTCAAAACTTGAAAAACTTGATTGTGGCTTTGGCTATTCAGCTGCTGCTGATGAATGAAAAGGATAACCTGGACCGGCAGTTGAGCAGAGCTATGTTTTACAGATATCTTACTTATGTGGGGGGAAGCAAAAGCGAAGTCTTGCTGGAAAAGGCTTTTAGGTGCCTTACTGAAGTGGAACAGGGTAAGCTGGATTTCAAATGGAACGAGGTATTGGACTTGACTATGCTGGCCATCCGAACTTCTTCCATACTGCCGCCTTCTTCTGATAAATCGACATTCATGCAGTCGTATAGCGGCAAGTACAGCAAACTTCAGATATTGGATGGTAAGATAGAGTTATATGCGCTGAGCCACAAGGGCAAGCAGGTGGCTGCATTGCCTGACAACATGTTGCCTTGGCACAATATTCAGGTATATTTGAACGGAACGGTGGAGGCTATAGGCAACAAGAAGGTAGAATTGTTGGCGTATCAGCGTTTTTGGACAGATATTGAAAATGCAGTGGTTAATAATGCAACCGATGTGCTTGTTTCGAAGTTGGACAAGAAGAAGATAAAGCCTGAAGTGGGCGATGAAGTAACCATAAGGGTGAAGTCGCAGGATTTTGAAGATCCTAGCCATTTTGTTTTTGAAATAGAAGACCCTGCCTATTATGGAGTAGGAAGACTGGCTATCAGAAATATTGTAAAATACAATGCTTTGGTAGATGAAAGTGCTTTCTGTGACAATGACGGACGGCCTTACCTGTTGAAAGCAAAGGTGCTTAGTACTGATGGGGAGGGCAACTTGAACTTTGTCATAACAGATTTGATGAATGATTTTGTGAGAGAATGTATCTCGGTGGGAGATGAAACAGTCTGTCTGGTAACAGATATCATTCCCAATGGTTGTCTGTGCGTGAGTGAAAATGGATATTCGATGTGTGTGCCTATAGAAGAAGAGGAACTTGTGCCGGGGCAATACATCAAGGCGGAAATTGCCAATGTGAGATCGAATGGTACGGTAGAAGGAACTTTTCTTTTTAAGACAAATGGAAACTTTGTGGTAAAAGATGTTTTTGAAGACTTGATTCTTAGCTATGCCGATGAGAAAGTGTACGAAAATGAAACGGTAGAGAAGGAGGTGGAGCAGCAGCAGGAAGTCATGATGGAGTACGATTATGTGATGGAACTCATCAATATTCTTGACCGGAAAGCCGTATTGGAAGTGGATTACATTACTGCCTATAACTATCTTGCTTTCGTGAGGGTGCTGACATTACTGATTAAGGATTCTGAGAATACCCGATATTATACTGAACGCATGAGGCTGATACAGATGTTGCAGTATTTTGCTATCAATGGAAGTGTGGAACGTATCAAACTAGATGAACTGACCAACAACTACAGCATGATGATAAACAATTATCCGATGCTGCAGAGCAAACTTCATGAGTTGCAGATGGTGGCTTGCATGGATATGCCGGAAAAGAATGATACGGTATGGAAGCTGATGTCGGAAACCAGTGATGAGCATCTCTATAATTTATGTTGCCTGGTCTTGAGTTATAACTCGCTGAAGGGATTTGGACTTTATAGGGAAAGAGAAAGCATCAAAAAGAAAATCAATGAGGTGCTGAATATACGGATTGACCGTGAAGAGCCTGAGTATTTTGGAGAGGAGAATCAGCATAGGGAGTTCAAGACCAGTACGGTATACCCTTCGAATAATAGTATGCGCTCGGACTTGAACTTGCAGACAGTGGATATTATGAAAGTTATCTGCGGATTTTTGAATGCTGAAGGAGGTATATTGTATCTTGGCGTGAATAATGAAGGGGTAGCAGCCGGACTGGAAAACGATCTTCACTTCTTTGGTAGTAAAGACCGTTTGGATTTGCATATTAGAAACAACATTGCTCAAAGATTGGGAATTGATGCTAATTCCAGAATTAAGGTTTCTACATCTGAAAAGAACGACAGGTATGTGTATGCCATTCAGATTGAACCAAGTATCAAGCCGGTAGAACTGGATGGAGTTGTTTATCAAAGGCAGGGTACCTCTACTTGGCCTTTGTTGGGAGATGATCTTGAAATGTTCAAGAGAAGGAGAGTGGAAGAGTTGGCGAAATATTTGGATGGAAACACTAGTCCGTTGGAGATGGAGGGGGAAAATCCGGAAAGTTTGCCAGCTATAGAACCTGAAGTTGTGAAGGAAGGTTTCGAGGTAAGTGCGGAAAGAACTTCAATAGCGACTTCTGTCATAAGGGAGAATCCTGTTAAGGATTGGGAAGAAAATTATGGAGTAGATACAGTGTGTTATTTGCATTTGCTGCCAGGGAATGAGTATACTGTTACTTATGATGAGTATTGGGATGATGTGGAACTTTCTTTGTGTATCAAGAACGGAGATGATTTTCTGGTGATAGGGTATGAAACTGGTAAAATTATAAAAGTTCCTGTTTCACAGATTGTAGACAAAAAAGAAAGAGCCAAGTATAAACGTAATACTGAGAAAGTGATATTTGCTTGTCCGGTACGGAAAGGGGATTTGTTGTACACTGAAGTCAAGGGAAACAATGGAGAAATCTTCATGAGGCTGGACGACGTGAGTGTCTTGAAGGAGGGGAAGATATTGGATTGCGGAGAGAAAATAGTATCTGTAGAACTAGATAGTTTGGTAAGGTGCGAGGTCTTGTTGCCTGTCCATAAGGAAGCTCTTCGTAAAATATATAACCTGAAACCTACCCAGCTAGGGCATCAAGTCAATAATCCTTGGTGCCTTAGTGAGGCCCAATATGTACAGGAACTGTTGAAAAAATAATAAAGAAAAGTGATGCTGTACTCTTTTGGTGCAGCATCACTTTTTTGGTATTTATGCAATACCTAGCAGTTCGATTTCGAAAATCAAGGTGGAGCCGCCAGGAATACCTGGTTGTGAGAATTTGCCGTATCCCATTTCAGCAGGCAGGTAAATCTTCCACTTATCACCTATGCACATCTGCTGGATAGCAATAATCCATCCGTCAATTAAGTCGCTTAGCCGAAATGCAATTGGAGCACCGCTTCGGCTACTGTCGAACTTCTTGCCGTTGATGGTCCATCCTGTATAATGAACGGTTACGATACTTCTAGGAGTAGGATGCTTTCCGTCAGATTGTCCGGTAGATATCACTTCATAATAAATGCCTTTGGGCAGCGGTTTTACACCTTCTTCTGTGGCTTTTGCTGCCAGCCAGTCTTTGTTTGTCTGAATATATTCTTTCTTTGCCATAAACTGATGATTTGCTGGCAAAGATAGTGTTTTTTAGGGATTGTAGGAATCATTTGTGATGCTTTACCACTTTAACTTGATTATTCTTTGGATTTTTACTATCTTCGTAGCCGATTTTGAATAAGTGTAACCATGTCTGAAGCTAGTCTGATATCCGATATATTGAAAACCTCTCCAAGTGTGGAGCTTTTGAAACTCCGGAATAGAGAGATTATTATCTTGTTTTTATATAAAGTGTTTTATATGCATCGTGACCCGGTGCCGTATGAGAGTCTTCGTCTTCAACTGACTGACTATCTGTCTTCCCATAATCTGGAAAATGATGAGGAAAACGATATTAGCGTGTTTGATTCTTATGAGGAGAAAGCCTATAAGTACCTCCAGCATTGGACCGATAAGGGGTTTCTGCGTAATTATCAAGAAGAGAGTGGCGAGGTCTTTTATGAATTATCCTCTTATACCAGCAAGACGATAGACTGGCTGATTAGCTTGAAACGGGAAGAATTTGTAGGGACAGAGTCGAAGTTTATGAATCTGTTTGCCCAAATAAAAGATTTGGTGGAGTTCACCAATGAAGACCCTGCCGAGCGAATCAAAATATTGGAGCAGAAGAAGCAGGAAATCGAACATCAGATACAGAAAATTCAGGCCGGAGAAGATGCTATGGTGTATGAGGAATATCAGGTGTTGCCTCGTTTTCGTGAAATTACGCGCTCGGCCAAAGAACTTTTGTCGGACTTCAAAGAAGTGGAGGATAATTTCAAGACCATAACCAAGGCTATCTACCAGAAGCATGCCGAAGGGGAGTTCTCGAAAGGAGATATCCTGGAATATACTTTTGGAGCGTTGAATGAACTGCAGCAGAGTTCTCAAGGTAAGAGTTTTTATGCTTTTTGGGATTTCTTGATGTCACCGTCGATGCAGAACAAGTGGGATGCGATGGTGGGCAGCTTATATGAGGCGCTGGATTCGAAGCAGATGCGTCATGATGATATGTTTCTTCGCAATATGAAAAACTATCTTTATAGCAATGGTAAAAAAGTGTACCAGGCCAACGATAAGATGGCAGACAAACTGAGCCGTATTATTTGTGAGAATGAGAATTCGCCTAGTATGGCTTCGCTGCGGGTGATACAGGATATCCAGGCGGTGCTGCTCCAACTGGCTGGAGAGAATATCAAGCCGGACCTTTCTTTAGAACTGGAAACATTGCCTGATATCGCTCTTCCTTTAGAACGGAGATTGACGATGGAGAGAAATGTGGATGTGAGCTATGATAAGGTGCTGGAAATAGCTAGTGCTGACATTTCGGATGCGGCATCGGCAGAGAAGTTGTTTGTTCGCCATGGTGTAGACCGTGCGGTGTTGAGACAACGTATAACGGTTTCGTTGAAGAAACATAAACAGGTCTCCCTGTCGGCGGTGGTGGAAGAAAACGGAGGTCTGGAGAAAGGGCTTTCTGAATTGTTCGGCTATATCACTGTGATGCGCGAATTCCGTCATGTCATTCATCCCGACAAGACTCAAGTGATAGAGTTTAATAGCGAGGAAAAGAAATCGATTGTAGTACCTGAAATTATTATTTTGAAATGAATATAGATTCGATAATAGCCCCTTACGGACGTACTGTGGTGCGCTTGTTGAAGGGACCGGTGGAGCATACCGATAAAAGTGCATGGGAGGATATATTGAACTATCAGTCGGAAATGCAGAAATATCTGTCGCAGATAGGGATAGAACTTATAGTAAAGCGTGATGAGGGATTTGCTTATATAAAGCAGATCGAAGATGATGAGGGAAAAACTATCGGCTTGATTCCTCGCCAGCAGTTGGGCTTTGAGGTATCTGTCATCTTGATTATTCTTCGTCAGATGCTGGAAGAATTTGATAACAACATGGATGAACTATATGCTACAGAGCGTTTTGTCAGTGCTGACGAGTTGAAGGACCGCATCGAATTGTTTCTGCCGGAACGTTTCAATCGGGTGAAACTACTGAATGAAATCGATTCGTATATCAATCGAATTGTCGGCTTGGGCTATCTAAAGGTGGTGAAGCGCGATAATGTGAATTTATATCAGATTCATCGTATCATCAAAGAGAAGGTGACTCTGGACAAACTACAGGATTTTAAGAATAAACTACAGGAATATGTTGAGTCTGTTTAGTACAGGTTCCGATACGTCGGGATTTCGTTTACAATATATGGAAATCTATAACTGGGGTACTTTTCATGAAAAGATTTTCAGAATGGAGCCTCAGGGGAATAATGCTTTGCTTACTGGTGCCAACGCATCGGGTAAGAGTACGATTATTGATGCATTGCTTACATTAATGGTGCCTGCTAAGAAGGACCGTTTCTATAACCAGTCTTCTGGAGTGGAAAAGAAAGGGAACCGTACGGAAGAAACATATGTGCTGGGACATTATGGCAATATACAGCGTGAAGGGGAACGTGGGGCTTCTACGCAGGCGTTGCGTGATCATTCTGCATATTCGGTGCTGCTGGCTACTTTCTCGAATACCGACCAGCGCACTGTTACAATCTTTCAAGTGAGATGGTTTTCTGGCGGGGAACTTAAGAGGACTTTCGGGTTGGCTCATTGTGCTCTGGAAATACAACGTGACTTCCAACCGTTTGACGGTAAGGGGGTATGGCGCCGCCGCTTAGAGAAAACTTATAGGGGAAACCGTAGCATGGTGGAATTCTTTGATGGGCCGGTAGGGTATGCTGACCGTATCACGCAGCTATTTGGAATGCGCTCTGTCAAAGCTTTGGGATTGTTCAACCAGATAGTTGGGGTGAAAGTGCTGGATGATTTGGATGAATTTATCCGTACAAATATGTTGGAAGAGCAGAATGCGGAGTCGCAATATATCTTGTTGAAGGATAGTTTCAAGACTTTGATGGATGCAAAGGTGAATATAGAGAAAGCCCGGACGCAAATTGAAATGCTGACTCCAATAGCTGAACTGGCAGAAAAAATAAAGGAATCATCAGAACGTATCAAACAGCTTGGAGTAGACCGTGAAACGGCGGAATACTGGTTTGCACGTAAAACTATCGAACTGGGAAAGGAACGTGTGGAAGAGGCTGAACTAGAAGTGAAACAACTGAAGAGGGAAGAAGAAAAACTGCGTCAGGAGGAGGAAAAGAAAAGAGAGGAGGAACGATCCATTGCTCTGTCTATAGAACAGGATGAAGTAGGACGTAAGATAAAGGAGATAGAACAGGATATTCAGCGCCTGGCTGAATTACGTGATGAGCGCACACGAAGAATGGATGAATACAACCAGTTGGCTGCTCAATTGTCTTTGATGGCTGATCCGGAACGCGAAACTTTTATGAAGCAGCGAAAAGAAGTGTCTGATTCGTTGGAGAAACTTTCGGCGGATATTGAACAGTGTATTCGTGATGTGGTATCTCACGAAAATGAAAAAGAAGCTGTGGCTGCTCATATTCAGGAATATATAGCTACGATAGATACGCTGAAGAAGAATAAAAATAATATTCCTGTGCGTGAGTCGGAAATACGCGACCTTATTTTGGAGCACACTGGAGCTACTAAGGAGGAGATTCCTTTTATTGGCGAACTTATTCGGGTGAGTCCGGACCAGCAGGAATGGGAAGGGGCAGTAGAAAAGATTCTGCATCATTTTGCTTTGCATTTGATTGTACCTGAAAAGTATTATCATGAAGTCAATAAACTGATTAATGAAACAGACTTGAAGGGTAGAATTACTTACTATCGTTACCTTAACTACAATTCATTAGGCAGTATGGAACAGTTTGCCGATACTGGAAATCGAATCTTGGATAAGATAGAAACTCGTGTGGATTCTGCTTATGAGGAATGGGTGCGCGATACGATATTCGATCGGTATAATTATGCTTGTGTGGATTCGTTGGAAGAGTTTGAACAGTATTCTGAAAAGGCTGTAACGCAGGAAGGATTGGTGAAATTCTCGAATGAACGTCATGAGAAGGATGACCGTGCACATGTGGTCCGCCGGGAAAACTACATTTTGGGATGGGATAATCAGGAAAAGATTACACTGTTGCAAACTGAAATCAGAGTGCTTCAACAGCGGGATGTGGAATTGAGAAACCTGTTGAATGAATTGAGTACCAAGAAACAGAAGATACAGCATCATTATGAGCTGAGCAAGAAATTGGTAGATACTTTTTCTGATTTTGAAAATCTCGATTGGAAAGTGTATGCTGAGCAGCTTCAGGAAAAACTCATGATGAAGAACGAACTTGAAAAGAACAATGATTCTATTCATGTGCTCCAAAAACAGTTGGAACAGGTGCGTACTGTTTTGAAAAAGATTTCTACGGAAGAGATTTCTAAGAAACTGAAGCAAATCTTTGAAGTGGAGAAAAGGAAAGAAGATACAGAAAGAGATATGGCTGAATGTCAGAAACAGATTTCTTCTATCCGTTCGGCATTGCTGGCTGATTTTGAACAGAATTATGCGGAACTGAAGGATTGTACATATGACAAACTGAAGCAGGAGTATCATTCTTTCTTGGGTAAGACAGATCGTGAGCGAGGTAAGCAAGTCAATAAAAAAAGAGATTGGGAGGACAAGGCTAAGAACTTGATTCGAGGATTCAAGTATCCTACAGAAGCTATTACGGAAAAATATGCTGATTGGCGATCGGATGTGGATACGTTGCCTGATTCGGAACACATTGAAATGATAGAGGAATACCAAAATATGTTGGCTCGTCTGGAAAAGGAAAACTTGCCGAAATATGAGAAACAGTTCGATAATTATCTGCAAAAAACGTTGACTGATAAAGTAGGTGAGTTCCGTATGTTCTTTATGCAATGGAAAGGTGCCATTGATGAGAATGTGAAAATGCTGAACGAATCCTTGCAAGGTATAGACTATCGTCGTCGTCCGATTACTTATATTCAGCTGGTTACTCAGCGGAAAGCAAATGAAGAGGTGAAGGAGTTCTGCAGACTGATGGAAGAGGCTATGCCAAATATACATCAGGTTAATTCGATGGCAGATGGACGTAAACTTCATTTCCAACAACATATCGAGCCGTTTATGTATCGTCTTTCGGATGAAGAATGGAGAAAACGGGTGATGGATGTGCGTGCATGGTTCACTTATAAGGCTGAGGAATTTAATCGTGAAACTGGATTGAAAGAAACTACTTATGAGAATATGGGACATTTGTCGGGTGGTGAAAAGGCGCAGCTTACTTATACTATTTTGGGCTCTGCTATTGCTTATCAGTTCGGACTGACCAAGAGTGGTATGCAGGAGAACTCGTTCCGATTCATTGCTATTGATGAGGCTTTCAAGGCTCAGGATGAAGACAAGGCGCGCTATTTGATAAACCTATGTAAGCAATTGCATTTGCAGTTGCTTGTAGTGACTCCGAATGATAATATCCATATTGTAGAAAATGATATTTCTTATGTCTATTTTGTGGAGCGTAAAGAGGAAAAGACTTCTTGGCTATATAGTATGGCTATTGAACAATGGCGTGCGGAAAAAAATCCAGGAACTTTATTGTAACTGAAGCCATGATTTAAAAGGTAACTTATGGTAAACCTGATGATATATTAAATAAAGCACAGGCAAAAAGGTTACAGTATTACGTGATGTTCCTTGGTTGGATGAGGTAGAACTTTATTATTGGGGAGATATGGATGTACACGGATATGAAATACTTTCGAATGTGCGGAAATATCTCCCTAATAGAGAGTCTCATGATGGACAAGGGGCTATGGATGTATATCTTGTGCGAGTGGATGGAAAGGAGAGTCCGGTTACATATCTTTTAAACCTTACTCCAGAAGAGGAAGAGGTTTATGAATGGGTAAGGCAGCATACATATCGGTACGAACAGGAATATTTGCCTGAAGATTATGTTACAAAATGTTTAAGTAGTATTACAGATGGAAAAGAACAAGAATAAAAATATAGGAGTTGCGCTGGCAATAGTTTGCTTGTTGTTTGTTGTAGGTGCCTATGTAGGACGTGACTTTTTTTTCAAAACACAGTCGGAACCTGTGGTGGAGAAAGATACGGTCGCTGTGGTTACACCTGTTCTTAAATTCGGTATTCCTGTAGATGGATATGTAGAAAAGGAGGGTATGGTCAAACCTAACCAGAATCTTTCTTTTATTCTTTCAGAAGTAGGGCTTTCTCCAGAAAACATCCATCAGTTGAACATGAATACAGAAGGTGTGTTTGATGTGCGCAAGATTAGAAGCGGACAGGGATACTCCCTCTTCACTACAGCCGATACGTTGAATACCCCTGCTTACTTAGTTTATGAGGAGGATGCAAAAAATTATGTGGTGTTTCAGCTTATAGCACCTTATAAGGTTACTCGTGGGGAGCGTCCGGTTTCTTGGAAACGTCAGCAGGTAAAAGGACAAGTTAGGTCTTCGTTGTGGATGGCTATGGAGGAATGTAAGACCTCTCCTTTATTGGCTATCGAACTTTCCAATATATTTGGTTGGTCGATTGATTTTTTCGGACTGCAAGAAAAAGATGAATTCCGGGTTATTTATGAACAAGAGTTTGTGGAGAATCGTCCGTTGAACAGTTTTCATATTCTAGCTGCTTCTTTCCAGGCTTTGGATAGTTTGTTCTATGCCATTCCGTTTGTGCAAGATGGAGAGGAACTTTACTATAATGAAAAAGGACAGAGTCTGGAAGGGGCTTTCCTGAAGGCACCGTTAGATTTCTATCGTATTTCTTCTCGTTTTTCCAACAGTCGCTTTCATCCTGTATTGAAACGCTACAGAGCACATCACGGAGTGGATTATGCTGCACCTACAGGAACTCCGGTTTATGCCATTGGAAACGGAAAGGTAATAGTAAAATCCTATCAGGCTGGAGGTGCAGGAAATTATGTGAAAATCAAGCACAATGGCTCTTATGTAACTACATATATGCATCTCTCTCGTTTTGCAAAAGGCTTGAAAGTGGGCAGTGTAGTAAAGCAGAAGGAAATTATTGGATATGTGGGGGCTACCGGAATTGCTACAGGACCGCATTTAGATTTCAGAGTTTACGAAAATGGAAAGCCGATAAATCCGCTTACTATGAAATCTCAGCCGAAAAAGCCTATCAGTAAGGATAATTGGCCGAAGTATCAAATGGTGCGTGATTCTTTGGTTAAGCAGCTAGATAGTTTCTAGATGAAGAAATGATTATATTTATTGCTAGGAAAAACAATTATATTATTACATAACCATTTAAAATTTTAATTGATGACAAAATTCTCTCGTGCGTTTTGGACAGCCAATCTGTCGGAACTTTTTGAGCGTATGGCCTATTATGCCATCTTTATTGTAATTACACTTTACCTGTCAAACACCTTAGGGTTTAATGATTTGGAAGCCAGTATGATTTCTGGTCTCTTTTCGGGGGGACTTTATTTTCTTCCTATGTTTACCGGAGCCTTTGCTGATAAGATTGGTTATCGAAAAGCTATTCTGATAGCTTTTACTTTGTTGACTATTGGTTATTTAGGATTAGGAAGCTTACCGCTTATGTTGGAATCGGCCGGCTTGGTGACTTATGGTGCAAAGACTCACTTTACCGGACTTGAAGCAAGCAGTTTCCGTTTGCTGATTATTCCGGTAATGATTATTTTGGTGGTCGGTGGCTCTTTTATCAAATCAATTATTTCCGCATCGGTGGCTCGTGAAACTACTTCAGAGAATCGTGCACGTGGCTATTCTATTTTCTATATGATGGTTAATATAGGTGCCTTTACTGGAAAATGTATTGTAGACCCGCTTCGTGGAGTGATTGGAGATGAGGCTTATATTTATATTAATTTCTTCTCAGCCACGTTGTGTTTGGTGGCACTGCTGACTATTTACTTGTTTTTCCATTCAGCTAATACAAGTGGTGAAGGAAAAACGATGATGGAAGTGGTAAAAGGGTTGGGTAAGGTCTTTACCAATGGGCGCCTATTGGTCTTGATTCTTATTGTAACCGGATTCTGGATGATACAGCATCAGATGTATGCTACAATGCCTAAGTACGTAATTCGTATGGCTGGCGAAGGTGCCCGCCCGGGATGGATTGCTAATGTCAATCCCTTTGTAGTAGTATTATGTGTAAATTTCATCACTCAGTTAATGGCGCGTAGAAAGGCTCTTACTTCGATGGCAGTGGGAATGTTCCTTATTCCTTTTTCTGCATTGGTGATGGCTTCGGGTAATCTTTTCAGTGGAGATATATTGGGGATGCATCCTATTACAGTGATGATGATAGCAGGTATAGCCTTGCAGGCCTTGGCTGAATGTTTCATCTCTCCACGATATATGGAGTTCTTTTCGCTTCAGGCACCTAAAGGAGAAGAAGGGTTGTATCTTGGATTTAGCCATCTCCATTCTTTCTTGGCTTCAGTGTTGGGGTTTGGTCTGTCGGGTATTTTGCTTACAGCCTATTGTCCAGACCCGGCTTTATTTGAGAGTCAGGCTGAATGGGCAGCAGCTTCAGCACATGCCCATTATATCTGGTATTGGTTTACAGCTATCGGAGCAGTATCGGCGGTTGCTTTGATTATATACGCCAAGCGGACTGCTCGAGCATAATATAACAATTAGGCAATTGAAAAAACGTGGCATTTCTAAAAAAACTTTCGAAATGCCACGTTTTTTTAGAATGTTATGGTATCTCCACAGGCCAAATAAGAAATGCGAGTTCCCATCATCTCTTTTAATAATTTGAATTGTTCAATGCCAGTACAATGCATTGTGTAGTATTGGCAGTTTGGAATCAGAAGTAGTTGGTGGGCAAGTTGGGAGATAAACTTCTTTTCCTCTTTTGGCCCAAGCCCGCTTTTCATCAGGTGCATGCCAGCTATAACATGAGTTGGAGTTTTTCCACTTATTTCAGTCGCTTTTTTTAAGATGTTCAATATACCTGTATGGGCACAACCAGCAATTAATATCAGATGGGCCCCCTCTTCGATAATCAAGTTCTGTTCGTGTATGAAATTATCTTGTACCGATTGTTTCGGACCATAAAGCAGTCGGTTGCCATGAGGTTTGTAGAGGTTTCCTTTTACGTCTGAGAAGAGGGTCAATTCGGAATCAATAAATGTAGTATCATGGCATCTTATTAGTTGTGGGGAAGTTGAAACGCTTGTATCTAGTCCAATATATTTGAGTCCTGTATCTTTCATGCTATAATGTGGTTCGAATGCTTTTTCATGAATATACACTTTAGCCTTTGTGTTTATTTCAAGAAATTTTCCTAATCCGCCTCCATGGTCATAATGTCCGTGTGAAACAACGGCTATTGGAGTTTCTTCAAGAGAAAGCCCCAGTTTTTCAGCATTTTCTGTAAATAGGTTTCCTTGCCCCATGTCAAACAGGATTTTATTATTTCTGTCAGTTTCGATGAAAAGGCTTAGTCCGTGTTCTGTAGAAAATCCCTGTTTGCTGGTATTCTCGACTAGTGATATAATTTTCATGGTCTGATATTTTTTAGATGAGTACAAAGGTAGTGCTTTTATTATGATATGTATAAATAGTATATTGTTTTCTTTTTATTTTATGATAATAGACTTTGTTTTTTTGACAGATTAATTATATTTGTAGTTGAATAACGATAAAATTGTAAATTGTAATATGAAAACACTAACAAATGTCATTTTGACTACTTGCTTCTCATCTTGCATTAGTTGTGCTAATACAGTAAAGACAGTTCATTCAAGTAATGTTTATCAAACAGAAAAACATGAAATCTGTGATATAAACACGATATTTACCATCTCTTCCATTGACATAGTGTATCATCAGATTACAGGAAAGCCTTATGCTGAAATACATGCTTCCGATAATTTGATGCAGTATATCGTATTGGATGATACAGATGGAAAGTTTACTGCAAGTTTTAAAAAAGGTATTGCTGTTGAAGGAAAGCAGTATTGCCGCATTGATGTATATTCACCTTCTGTTACCAGTTTTGTGACTTGTGCATCAGGTGATATTTCCATTCCCAAAGGTTTGAAAGGAAAAGTGAAAGTAGGTTTGTCCACTCAAGGAAGTGGGGATATAGATTGCGCTTTTGTGGAGTGTGAAAGTTTCAAGGCTGAAACTTCTGCAAGTGGGGATATTGAGGTGAAGGATGTGGAGTGTATAACTTTTCAGGTAGCAACTTCTGCTAGTGGAGACTTGACTTTGAATGAGGTGGTTTGTCAGAATGCGTTATTGTCGGTGAATGCATCAGGAGATTGCCATATAGCCCAATTGAAATGCAAAGATTCAGTAAAAGGTGAGGTTAATGCCAGTGGAGATTTGCGTGTGTCAGGAACCTGTAGAACTGCTGTTTTGGGCAATAACGCCTCGGGGGATTTAGAGGCTGGAAAACTAAAGGCGGTTGAAATGAAAGCTGAGCTTCATGCCTCTGGAGATATTTCATGCTATGCTTCACATACCCTTACAGCAAAAGCTTCTGGTAGTGGAAGTTTGATATATGATGGAAATCCGTCACAAAAACAGATTAAAGGAAAGAGGGTGTATAAAAGATGACATGCCCCTGTCTGTTGGCGGGATTAGGCTGATAAATAATAGCAGTATAATACCCAACCTCCTTGCAGGTGTGGTTCTACCGAATGGCCAATATCCATCAATCTAGTTCTGTTGTTTGGGGATTTATTGGGCTAATGAAATAATGGAGAATAGCTATGAAATAAGTCAATGATAAACATTTGTTATTTGATAATATTGTTAGGATATATATTCCTTTTTTCTGTAATATTAGTACGTGTTTTTTTGTTATTTTTATTCTTATTTACGAAAAACACATTTATTAAAGATATTATTTTTCACATATTATTGAGTTACTGTCAACATTTCATTAAACACAATTGCTGATTGATAAATCAGTGGTTGTGTTTTGTTAATCGGTGGTTGTAACTCAATTATCAATCGAATCCATTTTAAGTTCTTGCTCACTTCCAAAATTGTTTCCATACCTTTCTTCTTCAGAAATGCATAGAGAAAAATTCATTAACGGTTGAAAGGAAAAGGTTTTACATTTTAATATTCCGATACTTCCAGGTATAGTTCCTTTTTGGTTAGTGGTATGACTAGGCTTTGATATCGTGAGCAAACCTTTTATGGGAAGTAAGGCGGTAGATGGCTTTGGTAAGTTGATGCAAGGCTGCTTCTCTTATTTATCAGAGTATCTGAAAGCGAATTTTTAGAGCAGGAAATGATGGACTTTTTTCTGAGGTCGTGCAGTATTTATCTTTTCTGTGCATTTAAAAGATATAACAGAAAAAAACAACTAGTATGAATCGATTAATGAGATATTACATGATGGGACTGCTTACAATGATGACAGCAGCCTGTAATGATGAAGACGGCTATTCTATTGGTGATATTGCAGTAGATTGGGTAACAGTTCATGTAGAAGGGGATGGTGTATATAGCTTCGTCGGTGATACTTGGGGGACAATGTTTCCTGCAGCTACTTCTTACTGGGGATATATGCCAGTAGAAGGTGAAAGAGCTTTCCTTCGTTTTAATCCTTTGTATGATAATTATGGAGGATATGATGTAGGTATCAAGGTGGAAGATATTCAGCCGGTGCTGACAAAGACGATAGAGGCAGTGAATGAAGATAATGAATCCCAATTTGCAGACCATCCGACTTATTTGCGTAACTTATGGATTGGAGGTGGTTACCTTAATGTACAGTTTTTGCAGAAATCTCCTGCAAATGGGCCACATCGAGTAAGTCTGGTCCACCAGGAGGGGAAACCTTTGCTTGATGAAGAGGGATATGCACATTTGGAATACCGTTATAACAGTTATGGTGATACGTTGAATCCTCCTTTAAAAGGTATGGTGTGTTTCAATTTGAATACCATATTGGCAGAGAATCCAAAAGGAATAATTTTACGTGTAAACGATGCCGAAGATGGTAAACAATTTATACGTTTTAATTTTGATGAGGTGAATAAGGAAAAAGTTCTTCCTTCTGAGAATATCGAAAATGAAGGCTCGATAAAGTGAAAATAATACCTCCTTTTGGAGTAGTATGATAAAAGAGAATCCTTTTGTTCGGATAAAATCCTGCAGGAAGATTCTCTTTTTTCTACATCCACACTTTGATTATTCAGACAGATTATATATATTTGTGATTAGAGTATAGATGATTCTACATATTTAAAACGAATATATATGGAATTTGTAATTGTTTTTTTATTGGTCCTTATAGGTTTGTTCTTGTTTGCTGTAGAAATATTTGTGGCACCTGGAATTAGTTTGGCTGGCATAGGAGCAGGGATTGTTTTGCTGGGAACGGTATATTATGCCTTTGTGGAAATGGGTATGATGACCGGCTTTTTAGTGTTAGGTATATCTTTGCTTGGTATTATTGGCCTTACTCTATGGTTCATGAAATCAAAGACAATGGACAAGTTGACCTTAAAGAAAAGCTTGGATTATCGTTATGATCCGTTGCAGAATTGTGAAGTGAAGGTCGGCTGTAGAGGTTGTAGCATAACTCGTTTGGCATTGATTGGTAATGTGGAAATAGACGGACATATCGTTGAGGCTCAGTCGGCAAGTGGATTCATCGAAGAAAATACACCGATAGAAGTGATTCGGGTGAATGACCGTGGCATCTTTGTACGGGCGGTTGGTCAAAGTTAATTGTTTGTTAATGTTTAAATAATACACTATGAATGAAGTAAATGTATTCCCCTTTGTGGTAGTGGCAGGTAGTATTTTGCTGCTGTTTGTGTTCTTTCATTATGTACCTTTTTTCCTTTGGCTTTCAGCTAAAGTTTCAGGGGTGCGTATATCATTGGTTCAATTGTTTCTGATGCGTATCCGAAATGTTCCTCCATATACGATTGTTCCGGCAATGATTGAAGCTCATAAAGCAGGGCTGAGCACGATTACTCGTGATGAACTGGAAGCGCATTATATGGCGGGAGGTCATGTGGAAAAAGTTGTTCATGCTTTGGTATCTGCATCCAAAGCCAATATTGAACTTTCGTTTCAGATGGCTACAGGAATTGACCTTGCTGGCCGTGACGTATTTGAAGCGGTACAGATGTCTGTTAATCCCAAAGTAATTGATACTCCTCCTGTAACAGCGGTAGCGAAGGATGGTATTCAGCTGATAGCCAAGGCGCGTGTAACGGTTCGTGCCAATATTCGCCAGTTGGTGGGTGGTGCAGGAGAAGATACAGTGTTGGCACGTGTAGGTGAAGGTATTGTTTCCTCCATCGGCTCTTCTGAAAATCATAAATCAGTTTTGGAAAATCCGGATTCCATCTCTAAATTGGTATTGCGCAAGGGATTGGATGCAGGGACTGCTTTCGAAATCTTGTCTATTGATATTGCAGATATTGATATAGGTAGAAACATTGGTGCTTCTTTGCAGATAGACCAGGCTAATGCCGACAAGAACATCGCACAGGCCAAAGCGGAAGAGCGTAGAGCTATGGCTGTTGCTTTGGGACAGGAAATTAAGGCTAAGGCTGAAGAAGCTCGAGCAAATGTAATACAGGCTGAAGCAGAAGTGCCAAAGGCTATGGCAGAGGCATTTAGAAATGGAAATTTGGGCGTGATGGATTACTATCGGATGAGAAATATTCAAGCCGATACAGATATGCGTACCAGCATTGCCAAACCGGATGCGGCTGTAGCTGGTAATGAACCTATTAGTAAATGATATAAATAAGAAGTGGTTATGAAAGAAAAAAGATACTTCCCTTCATCGGAATTGATTATTAATGCAGATGGTTCTGTTTTTCATCTGCATGTAAAACCGGAGCACCTGGCATCTAAAGTTATTTTGGTAGGTGACCCTGGTAGAGTAGCCTTGGTGGCTTCTCACTTTGAATCGAAAGAGTGTGAGGTGGCTAGCCGTGAGTTCAAGACTGTGACGGGGGTATATAAAGGAAAACGAATTACGGTAACTTCTACTGGTATCGGTTGTGATAATATTGATATTGTAATGAATGAATTGGATGCATTGGCCAATATTGATTTTGTCACCCGTATGGAGAAGGATGAACCTGTACAGTTGGAGGTGGTTCGCATTGGTACCTGTGGTGGATTGCAGCCTTATACCCCTGTCGGGACCTTTGTTTGTTCAGAAAAATCAGTGGGCTTTGATGGCTTGTTGAATTTTTATGAAGGGCGTAATGCTGTGTGCGATTTGCCCATGGAACGCGCTTTGCTGAATCATTTGGGCTGGAGTGGTAATATGTGTGCACCTGCTCCTTATGTGATTGATGCAGACAAGGAAATGGTTGACCGTATTGCGCAGCAAGATATGGTGCGTGGTGTAACTGTGGCTTGTGGAGGATTCTTTGGACCGCAAGGTCGTCGCTTAAGAATTCCTTTGGCAGATCCTCATCAGAATGAAAAGATTGAGAGTTTTGAATATCAAGGTCATCGGATTACTAACTTTGAAATGGAAAGTTCTGCATTGGCAGGCTTGGCCAAGTTAATGGGGCATAAGGCTACCACCGTATGTATGGTTATAGCCAATCGTGTGGCGAAAGAGGCCAATACGGGTTATGCAAATCAAATAGATGATTTGATAAAGGTCGTTCTTGACAGAATTTAAATGGATAATTTTAAATAAATTGTATCGGTTTTTCAGGAAAGCAAGGAAAAAGGCTGTTCTGATGAATCGATACAATTTTTTATTGAACAAGTAATAAGTTGATATGGAACAGTCATTTGTGCAAGACGAAAAAATCGATAAAGAGGCGCGTTACCAATTGTTTGTACCTCAGTTACGGACCTTGTTGGAAGGTGAGTCGGATTGGATTAGTATATTAGCGAACACATCTGCTGCCTTGAAGGAGGCTTTTGGCTTCTTTTGGGTAGGCTTTTATTTGGTGAAAGATAGTGGAACAGAAAGCAATGAATTGTTTTTGGGACCTTTTCAAGGGAATGTGGCTTGCTTTAGAATTCGTAAAGGACGAGGGGTGTGTGGAACTGCTTGGGCGCAAATGAAGACTCAAGTAGTACCCGATGTAGATTTGTTTCCCGGGCATATAGCTTGCAGCTCTTTGTCGCGTTCGGAAATTGTAGTTCCTATTTGTAAAGATGGCAATGTGTTGGGGGTATTGGATATAGATAGTGACAAGTTGAATACCTTTGATGAAATAGATCAAAAATACTTAGAAGAAGTAAGCGGTCTGTTGGTTGGCTTAATCCGCTAGAGTAATTTCCTGAAGAAGAAAAGCATCTGTATCAATCTTATTCGTCATTATGCCATCAGCTTGATGGCATTGGCGGGAACGTGATGGATATAGATGCTTTTTTATGTGAAGAGATTATTTTTCCATGTCCTTCAGATGGATGTCGAGGGCTTTTACTGAAATTTGAATTTCCCAAATAGAAACGCCCAAAGAGGCAATCAGCAGCAGCATTGCCAGTCCGAATATGTAGCAAGATAGGTGGTGCAGACCAATGTAGATGAGAAACATTGTAATGACGCAGAAGAACAGACTGGATATTCCTAGAATTTGCATGCTACGAGTCAGGTAAAGTCTTTTGCGGAGGTTGTTGATTTGCGCAACTGTCACTTCGGAATGTTGTTTGATGTATTGTTCTTTTAGTGTGCGAACGAGTTGTGCGTAAGAAAGGAAACGATTAGTATAAGCCAATAAAATCAGTGATACAGCTGAGAATAGTAAGGTTGGTGTGGTAAGTGTAAGTTCATTCATATATTTATATGTCTTTTGGATATAGCTGCAAAGATACTAAATGTTTATGAAATAAAAGCATCATCTGCCCTAAAGAGAGTAGGATGATGCTTTTTCTTTATACACCTTTAAACAAAATGAACTTGTTTATTATTTACGTGCTTCGGCAATATAAGCTAAGGCCTCTTTACATTTTTCAGTAACATAAGTCCAGTCTTCTGCTGCGACCTTGTCTGAAGGGAACAATTTAGAGCCCATACCTACGCAGAATACACCTGCCTTAATCCAAGATGTCAAGTTCTCCTGAGTTGGTTCTACACCTCCTGTAACCATCAACTTAGACCAAGGCATTGGAGCCAACAGACCTTTTACAAGCTTAGTGCCCAGTACATCACCAGGGAAAATCTTGCAGAGGTCGCATCCCATTTCTTGTGCGAAGCCAACTTCTGATACGCTTCCGCATCCTGGAGTATAAGGAACCAGACGGCGGTTGCAAACCTTGGCGATTTCAGGGTTGAACAATGGGCCGACAATGAAGTTAGCTCCCAACTGAATATAGAGGGCAGCAGTAGGGGCGTCTACAATAGAGCCTACACCTAATGCAAGCTCTGGACATTCTTTTGCAGCATATTTTACTACTTCAGCAAAAACTTCGTGTGCAAAGTCGCCACGGTTAGTGAATTCAAATGCACGAACACCACCGTCATAACATGCTTTAACCACTTTTTTAGCAACTTCTACATCTTTATTGTAGAATACAGGAACCATACCGGTAGAACCGATTTTGTTGAGAACTGCAATTTTATCGAATTTAGCCATTTTCTTATAAACCTTTTAGTTTTTGTAATCTGAAAATTATCTCTGAACACGTCCGCTTGCATCGCCGCCAGCCAAAGCTTCCACTTCTTCTGCAGAAACCAAGTTGAAGTCTCCGTTGATAGTGTGTTTCAATGCCGATGCAGCAACTGCAAATTCCAAAGCTTCCCCCTGGTTAGGCTTAGTAAGTAATCCGTGGATAATACCACCAGAGAAAGAGTCGCCACCACCTACACGGTCAATGATAGGGTCGATATCATAACGTTTTGAAGTATAGAATTCTTCACCGTTGTAAATCATTGCTTTCCAACCATTGTGTGTAGCAGAGAACGATTCGCGAAGAGTTGAGATTACGTATTTGAATCCGAATTCTTTAGCCATGGCAGTAAAGATGCCCTTGTAGCCTTCTGCGTCGGTCTTTCCGCCTTCTACGTCAGCATCTGGCTTGAAGCCAAGGCAAAGTTCTGCATCTTCTTCATTACCAATACAAACGTCTACATACTGCATCAAAGGACGCATAATAGACTGAGCTTTTTCTTTAGTCCACAGTTTTTTGCGGAAGTTCAAGTCAACAGAAACAGTTACACCATGACGCTTTGCAGCTTCGCAAGCCAATTTAGTAAGTTCTGCAGCTTTGTCTGAAATAGCTGGAGTGATACCCGACCAGTGAAACCAATCAGCACCTTCCATTATAGCATCAAAGTCAAAATCGCATGGGTCAGCTTCTGCAATCGCAGAGTGAGCACGATCGTAAATGACTTTGCTTGGGCGCATAGAAGCACCTGTTTCCAAATAATAGATACCTACACGGTCGCCACCGCGAGCAATGAAGTCTGTCTTTACACCGTATTTGCGCAGCGCATTAACAGCCGACTGGCCGATTTCGTGTTTAGGTAATTTGGTTATGAAGTAGGCTTCGTGGCCGTAGTTAGCGCAACTTACAGCTACATTAGCTTCACCGCCACCATAAACTACATCAAAGTTGTCTGACTGTACAAAACGAGTGTTGCCTGGAGTAGACAATCTCAGCATGATTTCACCGAGAGTAACAATTTTTCCCATTGCTGTTTGTTTTAATATAAACATTTATAAATTTGATATAACCCAAGTGTAATACAAGAAATGAAGTACATATTCTCATTTTGTTTTTTGCATGTTTACCTCTTGTGTACGCACACAAAGGTACGACTAATTTTTTAATTACCAAAAAAAGTTATATATTTGTATCGCGTTTTTTTGAGATAAGGTATTAATTTCAAATATAATAAGGTGAAAAGATATGGATGAACAATCAAAAAGGGTTAGGATAAAGGATATAGCAGAGCGGGCAGGCGTTTCTGTAGGGACGGTGGACCGGGTTCTTCATGGAAGAAGTGGGGTGTCGGAGGAGAGTCGTAAAAAAGTGGAAGATGCCTTGAAGCAGATGAACTATGAACCCAATATGTATGCTAGTGTGCTTGCCTCTAATAAGAAGTATGTATTTGCTTGTTTGTTGCCGTTGCATGCTCCTTCCGATTATTGGGCGTATGTGGTGGCTGGTATGAAGCAGGCTGTCCGTGCTTTTTCTGATTTTAATATTTCCTTGAAGATGGAATACTATGATCAGTATGAGTCTGGCTCTTTTATGATGGCTGGAGAACGTCTGCTTAATTCCGAACCGGATGGCTTTATTCTGGCCCCTGCCCAAGAAGAAGTAACGGCATTTTTGGTGTCTGGTTTGAAGGAGAAAAATTTACCTTATGTGTTTATTGATTTTAATATTCCTCGTTTGACCCCGTTGGCCTTCTATGGACAGAATGCATCTTGTAGCGGTGCCTTTGCTGCACGTATGATGAAGATGATGTTAGGATGTGAAACGGAGTTGGTTATATTCCGACTAATTAACGCCGGTCGTTTGGGCTCAAACCAGCAGTTGATACGTGAAGAGGGATTTTGTTCCTATATGTCCAAGAATCATCCGGGGGTGAAGATGTGGAAGATGAACCTTTATGCCAAGCAGTTGGATGAAACGGAAAGATTACTTGATGCCTTTTTTGCAGAACACCCTTCCGTGAGATGTGGAGTGGCCTTTAATTCAAAGGTATATATGATAGGGGAGTATATGCAGAAGCATGACCGAGATGATTTCCGTCTGATGGGATATGACCTTTTGGAGCGTAATGTGGAATGTATGCGTCAAGGTACGGTGGAATGTATCATTGCTCAGCAGCCAACTTTGCAGGGTTATAATAGTGTGGAGTGTCTATGCCGTCATCTGGTGCTGAAGAAAAAGGTGAAAGAAAATAATTATATGCCGATAAACCTGTTGACTGTGGAGAATCTTGATTTCTATTTAGATGCTCATAGTAACAACGAGGAATAAGTGTTGCTTGTTCTTTGAATAGGGAGTGAAATGGTAAAAATAAAGAGGATGCCTTATGAGGTATCCTCTTTTTTATATGATTTTGCAAATTCAGTTTTATGTTTCAGCAAGTATTCTTGTAGCAAAAAGATTTAAAAATCCACTTTTCCGTAAAATCAAAATTTCTGTTTCTCGCTCTTTTGGAAAGAAATATTGGATATTTATACTGCAAATATTCATCGCAGGGGTTTGATATGCCCTGTATGCTGAGATCGTCTCGACATTTTTTCTCAATCTTCTAATTATTTTTCTAACAATGTCGAAACGTTTTGCTTAAAATGCCGATAAGATTCCCCTGAAATGTCCGTATGTTTTGGGCGGATTGGCAATAAACCTGCGTAAAAAGCCTTCAAATTTGCTAGATTGAGATAGAGTCGGGATGTGATTTGTTGATGTATCTGTTTGTTAAATAGGTGATTAGCGCTAAAATGAGCTTCTGAGAATTGAAAAAATAAAACCATTGTGAACAATTGCCTGGAATTTTAAAATCTCGTTGGTTTAAAAATACATTTTGACAAATTGCCGTTTTTAATCTTAGTTGTGTGGAGGGTCGGGTGGGGGATATATAATATAAGGTGTAGGCAATGGTGGGGCAATCTTATGGTTTCAAGTCGATACCCCGAGAAGGTTTATCTGAAGTAGTTGGAGCATTTGGAGAGTTGAAAGAACAGTAAAATTAAGATGAAATGATAAAAAATGCTTTTTATAAAGAAATTTTTCTCTAATAAGTGGGTAAACATTCTTTTTTCAGTTATTTTTTGTTTAATTTTGCGCTCAAAATCAAATACCATTTTTATAACCCAATATGGCTAATTTAATTAAATTACGTAAAGGTCTTGACATTAACCTGAAAGGCAAAGCTGCTGCAGAAGTTGTGTCTGTAAACGAACCTGGATTTTATGCATTAATTCCAGACGACTTTACAGGTGTGACTCCTAAAGTTGTGGTGAAAGAACAGGAATATGTAATGGCCGGAGGACCCTTGTTTGTAGACAAGAATCATCCTGAAGTGAAATTTGTATCGCCGGTAAGTGGCGTTGTAACCAGTGTGGAACGTGGCGCTCGTCGTAAAGTCATGAGCATTACCGTAGAAGCTGCTGCAGAGCAGGATTTCGTGGAATTCGGTAAGAAGAACGTTTCTTCAATGACAGCAGAGCAGGTAAAGGAAGCTTTGTTGGAAGGAGGTCTGTTTGCTTTTGTTCGTCAGCGTCCGTATGATGTCGTAGCTGACCCTCAAGTAGCTCCACGAGCAATTTTCGTTTCTGCATTCGACAGTGCCCCATTGGCTCCAGAGTTCGAAGTGGCTCTCAAGGGAGAGGAAGCTAACTTCCAGACCGGTTTGGATGCGTTGGCAAAGATTGCTAAGACTTATTTGAACATCAGCGTGAACCAAAAGGCTTCTGCACTTACTCAGGCTCGCAATGTTGAGGTGACAGTGTTCGACGGTCCTCATCCGGCAGGTAATGTAGGTGTTCAGATTAATCATCTTGCTCCTGTAAACAAAGGTGAAACTGTATGGACTATTGACCCTCAGGTCGTAATCTTTATCGGTCGTCTGTTCAATACAGGTCGTGTAGACTTTACTCGCACTGTAGCTGTTACAGGCTCTGAAGTGAAGAAGGCTGCATATTGCAAATTGAAAGTAGGTGCATTGCTTACTAAGGTGTTTGCCGGAAACGTGAATGAAGGTAAGGTGCTTCGCTACATCAGTGGTAATGTGCTGACCGGAAAGCAGATTCCTGCACACGGTTTCTTGGGCGCTTTCCACAGCCAGTTGACTGTAATTCCAGAAGGAAGTGATGTACACGAAATGCTGGGATGGATTATGCCTCGTTTCAATGACTTCAGCGTAAATCGTTCTTATTTCAGCTGGTTGATGGGTAAGAAAGAATACACTTTGGATGCCCGTGTGAAAGGTGGTGAACGTCACATGATTATGTCAAACGAATACGACCGCGTATTGCCGATGGACATTATGCCGGAATATCTTATCAAGGCTATCATTGCCGGTGATATTGACCAGATGGAAGCTTTGGGTATCTATGAAGTGGCTCCTGAAGATTTTGCATTGTGCGAATTCGTTTGCTCATCAAAAATGGAATTGCAGCGTATCGTACGCGAAGGTCTTGATATGCTTCGCCGCGAAATGTGCTAATACTTAAAATAAAAGACTTTATAATAAATGAAAGCGTTAAGAAATTATATCGACAAGATAAAGCCGAACTTTGAAGAAGGCGGCAAATTCCAGGCTTTCCGCTCTGTATTCGATGGTTTTGAGACATTCCTCTTTGTGCCGAATACTACAGCCAAGACTGGTACGCATATACACGATGCCATTGATAGCAAGCGCATCATGTCAATGGTGGTGATTGCATTGATACCGGCATTGTTGTTTGGTATGTATAACTTGGGCTACCAGCATTATCTGGCTGCAGGTATTGAAGGTAGTTTCATGGAGAAATTCGTTTATGGCTTCTTGGCCGTATTGCCTAAAATCATTGTTTCTTATGTAGTAGGTTTGGGTATCGAATTCGTAGTGGCTCAGTGGAAGAAGGAAGAAATTCAGGAAGGTTTCTTGGTTTCAGGTATTCTTATCCCGATGATTGTGCCTGTTGAATGTCCATTGTGGATGTTGGCTGTCGCTACTGCATTCTCTGTAATTTTTGCAAAAGAAGTATTTGGTGGTACTGGTATGAATATTTTCAACCCTGCGTTGATTACTCGTGCATTCCTGTTTTTCTCTTATCCAACAAAGATGTCTGGTGACCAGGTTTGGGTATCAGGTGATTCTATCTTCGGATTGGGACAGACAGTAGACGGACTTACTGCTGCTACTCCTCTAGGTATCGCTAAGGTTGCTGAATGTCCTGCTTTCTCATGGGATATGGTAACAGGTCTTATTCCGGGTTCTATCGGTGAAACAAGTGTGATTGCTATCGCTCTTGGTGCTATTTTGCTCTTGTGGACTGGCGTAGCTAGCTGGAAGACAATGCTTTCTGTATTCGTAGGTGGTGCATTCATGGGCTGGGTGTTCAACACAGTTGGTCCTGACACAGCTATTGCTCACATGCCTTGGTATCAGCATCTGTGCTTGGGCGGTTTCTGCTTCGGTGCTGTCTTTATGGCTACTGACCCTGTAACTTCTTCACGTACATCAAACGGTAAGTTTGTATATGGTTTCCTTATCGGTGCTATGGCTATCATTATCCGTGTATTGAATCCAGGTTACCCAGAAGGTATGATGCTTGCAATCTTGCTGATGAATATCTTCGCTCCGTTGATTGACTACGTAGTAGTTCAGAAAAATATTTCTCGTCGTGCAAAACGTGTGATGTCTAACCAGTAAAAACCGAAAAAAATGAATACTAATAGTAACTCATATACTATCATTTATGCTTCGGTAATGGTTATTATCGTAGCATTCTTGCTGGCTTTCGTAAACTCTTCTCTGCGTGATATCCAGGGTAAGAACGTAGAGCTGGATACTAAAAAGCAGATTCTTTCTTCTTTGGGTATCAAGGATGTGAAAGATGCTGATGCTAAATTCTCAGAAGTGGTGAAATCGGATATGCTTGTAGCTGAAGATGGAACATTGACTCCTTATGAAGGTGCATTTGTTACTTCTTTCGAAAAAGAATACAAGGCAAACGGTCGTGCTCACTTGTTTGTTTGTGAAATAGAAGGACAGACCAAGTATGTCATTCCTGTATATGGCGCTGGTCTGTGGGGTGCTATTTGGGGTTATGTAGCCTTGAATGAGGACAAGAACTCGGTATATGGCACTTATTTCTCTCATGCTTCAGAAACTCCGGGTCTGGGTGCTGAAATTGCAACAGAACGTTTCCAGGGTGAATTTAAGAACAAGACAGTTCTTGAAGATGGAGCTATTGCTCTTGGAGTAGTAAAGAACGGTAAGGTAGAAAAACCAGACTATCAAGTAGACGGTATTTCTGGCGGTACTATTACTTCTGTAGCAGTAGATGCAATGCTGAAAAG
This sequence comes from Phocaeicola sp., assembly GCA_029257865.1. GTDB lineage: Bacteria > Bacteroidota > Bacteroidia > Bacteroidales > Bacteroidaceae > Phocaeicola. The sequence goes on along the minus strand of JARIAN010000126.1, from coordinate 66,136 downwards.
CTGTATGGGAAATTATACCAAATTTTTAACTGCTAAATAATTAAAGGAGGAGATAATAAGATGGGAAGTTTATTTTCAGCTAAAAACAAAGAAGTTTTTTCTACTCCATTAAGCATGAACAACCCTGTTACTGTTCAGGTGTTGGGTATTTGTTCTGCTTTGGCCGTAACTTCAAAATTGGAACCGGCTATCGTTATGGGTCTTTCAGTAACTATCATTACTGCTTTTGCCAATGTGGTAATCTCATTGTTGCGTAAGACTATTCCTAACCGTATCCGTATTATCGTGCAGCTGGTGGTTGTTGCTGCTTTGGTAACAATTGTGAGTGAAGTGTTGAAAGCATTTGCTTATGATGTAAGCGTTCAGCTTTCTGTATATGTAGGTTTGATTATTACAAACTGTATCTTGATGGGACGTCTGGAAGCGTTTGCTATGGCTAACGGTCCTTGGGAGTCTTGTCTTGACGGTATCGGTAACGGTCTTGGTTATGCTAAGGTTTTGGTTATCGTAGCTTTCTTCCGTGAATTGCTTGGCTCTGGAACTTTGCTTGGACAGAATATCTTGAACCACGATTTCATCAAAGACCTTGGTTATGTGAACAACGGTTTGATGTTGATGCCTCCTATGGCATTGATTATCTGTGCTTGCCTAATCTGGTATCAGCGTATTAAGCACAATGAACTGCAAGAAAAGTAATCACTAAAAAGAACAACAGAAAATGGAACATTTATTAAGTTTGTTTGTCCGCTCTATCTTTGTGGACAATATGATTTTCGCTTTCTTCTTGGGTATGTGTTCATACTTGGCTGTATCGAAGAATGTGAAGACAGCACTTGGTCTGGGTATCGCCGTAACGTTCGTATTGGTGGTTACTCTGCCGGTAAACTATTTGCTGCAGACTAAGGTGCTTGCTGCTGATGGTATCTTGGGTATCGACTTGAGTTTCCTTAGCTTTATTTTGTTTATTGCCGTTATTGCCGCTATCGTTCAGTTGGTGGAAATGATTGTGGAACGCTTCAGCCCTTCGCTCTACGCATCATTGGGTATCTTCTTGCCGCTTATTGCTGTAAACTGTGCTATCATGGGTGCTTCTTTGTTTATGCAGCAGCGTATCGGCTTGAGCGAATCGGACCCTAAGTTTATTGGTGGTATTGCAGATGCTTTGGCTTATGCCTTGGGGTCTGGTATTGGTTGGTTGCTGGCTATCGTAGGTCTGGCTGCTATCCGTGAGAAAATGGCATATTCTGATGTGCCTGCACCACTGAAAGGACTGGGTATTACATTTATCACTGTAGGTCTGATGGCTATGGCATTTATGTGTTTCTCTGGTTTGAATATTTAATGAGAAAGGAATAATACAATGGATATGAATTTTATTTTAGCTAGCATTGGAGTATTCCTTGTGACTATTCTGGTGCTCGTAATCATCCTGCTTGTTGCCAAAAACTTCTTGGTGGCTTCAGGTAATGTAAAGGTTACAATCAACGGAGATAAGGAGTTGGAAGTTGAATCTGGCTCTACTTTGTTGAATACTTTGGCTGTTAACGGAGTCTTCTTGCCTTCAGCTTGTGGTGGTAAGGGTTCTTGTGGACAGTGTAAATGTCAGGTTGTTGAAGGTGGTGGTGAGATTCTTCCTTCTGAAGTGAGCCATTTCAGCCGCAAACAGCAGAAAGACCATTGGCGTTTGGGTTGTCAGGTGAAAGTTAAGAGTGATATGGCTATCAAGGTTCCTGAATCTGTAATGGGTGTGAAGGAATGGGAGTGTGAAGTTATCTCTAACAAGAACGTGGCTACCTTCATCAAAGAGTTTATCGTGGCTCTTCCTAAGGGTGAACACATGGACTTCTTGCCGGGTTCTTATGCTCAGATCAAGATTCCTAAATATGAAATGGATTATAATAAGGACATCGATAAAGAGTTGATTGGTCCTGACTATTTGCCAGCTTGGGAAAAATTCGGATTGTTTGGACTGAAATGTAAGAATGAAGAGGAAACTATTCGTGCTTACTCTATGGCCAACTACCCTGCAGAAGGTGACCGTATCATGTTGACTGTACGTATCGCTACTCCTCCATTCAAACCAAAAGATCAAGGTCCAGGCTTCCAGGATGTAATGCCGGGTATCGCTTCTTCTTATATCTTTACATTGAAACCTGGTGATAAGGTTATCATGAGTGGTCCTTATGGTGATTTCCACCCAATTTTCGATTCTAAGAAGGAAATGATGTGGGTAGGTGGTGGTGCCGGTATGGCTCCTCTTCGTGCTCAGATTATGCACTTGACTAAGACATTGAAGACTACAGACCGTAAGATGTCTTATTTCTATGGTGCTCGTGCATTGAATGAAGTGTTCTATTTGGAAGACTTCTTGCAGTTGGAAAAAGAATTCCCTAACTTTACATTCCATTTGGCACTTGACCGTCCAGATCCTGCTGCTGATGCTGCTGGCGTGAAGTATACTGCTGGATTCGTTCATCAGGTAATTTATGAAACTTACTTGAAGAACCACGAAGCTCCAGAAGATATTGAATACTACATGTGTGGTCCTGGTCCGATGTCAAAAGCTGTGGTTAACATGCTTGATGGATTGGGTGTTGAATCTTCTTCTATCATGTACGATAACTTTGGTGGGTAATGATTTTACTTAAAAATAGAAGGCACTCCTTTAAAGGGGTGCCTTTTTTATGGCATGATTGGAAGTAAGAAAACACTAGCATAAGAAATATAAGAAAATAATAGAGATTTTTTTAAAAGTTTTTCATCTAAATGATAATATAATTGTTTTTAATTATATATTTGCAATCGGTTATTATCTGAACTTTTGTATGAATAATATGATTGGATTTCAGGTGGTACTACAAAAAAAACTAATATTTAATTAAACACATTGATTATGGTAAATAGCAAATTTATTTTATCGTCTGCTCTTTTGCTTTTAGCTACTGGATTATCTAGTTGTACAGATTCTTCCAAGAAAAAAACTGAACAGCAAGAAGTGGTGGAAGTAGTGTCTGAAAAAATAGCTCCTCAATATGTAGGTACTTATGAAGGCACTTTGCCTTGTGCTGATTGTGATGGGAATAAGACAACATTGGTTATCCTTAGTGATGGAACCTATGAATTGAAGAACGATTATATAGGGAAGGAGCACAATAGTTATACAGAGTGTGGAACTTATTATATGAAAGATGGGGTTATTGAACTTGTGACACCTTCTTCTGGTAGAAAAACTTATTATAAAGTGTTGAATGAATCTGTTGCTTTGTGTGATAGTGTCGGAACGCTTAATGATGGAGAATTGGCAGATAAATATATTTTAAAGAAGAAATAATAAGAATAGTTTATTAAGGTAGTTAATCTTTAAGTCAGGTTTTAGGATTCTTAATTCTGAAATCTGGCTTTTTCTTTTTATGTTTGTGAGGGAAATTCTTGGTTTGGGATATGTTTCCAGTCGGAAGAATTGTAGTGTGTCATTTTGTATATTTGTTGCAAAAATATTTCAAATCATATCTTTTTGAACAGGTAATATGTTAAAATCGCACAAAAGATGAGCAAAAAATGATATGTATAAGGCGTTAAGTTTGTGGGTTCAAATAAAACTTGTATCTTTGCATTGTGAATAAAGCTCGAGTGTATTCATAATAGGTAAAAGAACAGTTTTTAGGATTTTAGGTAAAAGAAAAAAGTATGAAGAAATTTGGATTTACATTGTTGATGGGATTAGTGTGTTTGTCTGTATCTGCTGAAGGCAGAAATGATTCTGAAAAGAAATGGGATGGTTCTATCAACAAGGCTAAGTTGACCAAGTACTTGCAGTTGTCAGATACTCAGCATTCTCAAGTTGCTAACATTTGTGATTTCTTTCAGGAACAGATGAAGACAGCGAACAGTGCTCGTGTAAATAACGATGAAAAGGTTCGTAATGCAGTATATGGCAACTTGAATCTGATGAAAAAGACATTGGATGACAAGCAGTATTCAGAATATGTTCGTTTGATGGCTTTGACATTGCGTAACAAAGGTTTAAATATAGAGCATTCAGATTTGAAATAATCTGAGACTTTCTATATATGTCCGAAAGACGGATATTGACGATATTGGCGGAATTACTTTTAATGGTGATTCCGTTTTTTTTGTTTTGGTAGGGGTGGATTTTGAGGGTTAAAGTATTGGCGATAATTCAGAATTTTGGACAAATGTTTAAGATGATTGTGATTTTTCAATTCTCAGAGCCTTATTTGGGATGTATTCTTTTGATTTACAAGAAAATAAACCTATAATTTCTGTTCGGTTTTTAATCTGATATAGCATATCTTATGGCTGTTTGCCGCTATAAAGATAAAATATCTCGATATGTGTGAAGGACAATGAAGATTAATGATTGTATCTTTGTGTAGCAAAGTTTGACTGGTTTAGAGAAGATAGATAAAAGATGTGTGTATGATAAAAAAAGTAATGGTCAGCCAAATATCCGGCTGACCATTCTTGTGACATGCCATTTATTTTTTTTCTTTCAATAAATCCTCCAGGCGCAACAGCTCGTCACGATATTCGGCTGCGGCAATAAATTCCAGTTTTTTGGCAGCTTCTTGCATAAGTTTTCTTGTACGTTCAATACTCTTTGACAGTTGTTCCTTAGTCATGTAGCTGATAACTGGGTCGGCAGCTATTGTTTGTGGTGTTGTCTCTTCTGTATAAGCTTTGATTTCTGTTTTATTTCCGCTATTGGTTTCCGCGAGTAAACTGTTACGGTTTTTCTTAACTTGGCGTGGGGTGATACCATGGGCATTGTTGTAATTCAATTGCTTTTCTCGTCTTCTGTTTGTTTCATCAATGGTCTGCTGCATGCTGTCGGTGATTTTGTCGGCATACATGATTACTTTTCCGTTAACATTTCTGGCGGCACGTCCTGCTGTCTGAGTAAGCGATCGGTGTGAACGTAGAAAACCTTCCTTGTCTGCATCCAAGATGGCTACCAGTGAAACTTCAGGAAGGTCCAGTCCTTCACGGAGCAAGTTTACTCCAACGAGCACATCATAGATACCTTCACGGAGCTCTTCCATGATTTTCACTCGCTCCAAAGTGTCCACATCACTATGTATATATGTGCATCTAACGTTATGTCGGAGTAGATATTCAGTGAGTTCTTCGGCCATTCTTTTAGTAAGTGTGGTGATAAGAGTTCGTTCTTCCACTTCAATGCGTTGCTGGATTTCTTCCATCAAGTCATCTATCTGATTCATGCTTGGACGGACTTCTATGATAGGGTCGAGAAGACCGGTGGGGCGTATCACTTGCTCTACAATAACACCTTCGCTCTGTATAAGTTCATATTCTGCTGGGGTGGCACTTACATAAATAACTTGTTTGGCTATTTCTTCAAACTCCTCAAATTTCAATGGGCGGTTGTCCATTGCAGCAGGAAGTCTAAATCCATATTCCACCAGATTTTCTTTTCTTGCTCGGTCGCCTCCATACATTGCTCTGATTTGTGGAACACTTACATGACTTTCGTCTATGACAATTAAGAAATCCTCTGGGAAAAAGTCCAAAAGGCAGTAGGGGCGAGTACCAGCTTCTCGTCCGTCAAAATATCTAGAATAGTTCTCAATTCCGGAGCAATGCCCCAGTTCACGCAGCATTTCCATATCATAAGTCACTCGTTCATAAAGTCTTTTGGCTTCGTAAGGCTTGCCTATTTCTTCAAAGTATGCTACCTGTTTGGTCAAGTCATCTTCAATTTGATGTATGGCTTTCAAAGTGCTTTCTTTGGTGGTCATGAAGAGGTTGGCTGGGTATATCTTATATTCCTCAAGGCTTCCAATTCGGTGTCCGGAATTAGGTTCAATTTCTTCAATTCCATCAATCTCATCGTCCCAAAACATGACACGTAACACAGTGTCGGTGTAGGCCAGGAAAATGTCTACTGTATCTCCTTTAACTCTAAAGTTGCCACGATTCAGTTCTATGTCGTTGCGTACATACAGGCTGTCTACCAATTGTCTGAGGAACACGTTTCTGTCTAATAGTTTCCCTTTCTTGATTTCAATAACGTTGTTGTAAAAATCGGAAGGATTTCCCATGCCATATATGCACGAAACAGAGGAAACGACAATGACATCTTTTCTTCCTGATAGGAGGGCAGAAGTAGCAGCTAGACGCAACTTGTCGATTTCATCATTGATGGAAAGGTCTTTTTCGATATAAGTGTCAGTGGAAGGTAGGTAGGCTTCAGGCTGATAATAGTCATAGTACGACACATAATACTCCACGGCATTATTGGGGAAAAAGTTCTTGAATTCGCTATATAGCTGTGCTGCCAATGTCTTGTTATGGCTTAAAATCAAAGTCGGCTTATTGATGTTCTTGATAACATTTGCAATGGTAAAGGTTTTCCCAGAACCGGTAACTCCTAGTAATGTTTGTGCGGCTACTCCATCTTTTACCCCTTGAGTAAGTTGTGCAATAGCTTCCGGTTGGTCTCCGGTAGGTTGATATTCAGAAATTAATTTAAAATTCATAGTGTAAAAATGTCATTGTTGTCAATTAGAAGACCTATTTTTTGTAAAAATACATATTATTTTTGGGTGGGAGAGTATGGGTAAATTAATTTTTCGCAAAAGGGTAAATTTTCAATTAAAATAGGTTTATGTATTGCATTATTCGTTGGAAAAGAGTATTTTTGCACAACTATATTGATTAATATGAAAAGACATCTCATGGTAGCACTTCTTGCAGCAGGGTTTTTAAGTTCTTGTGGCGAGTATAACAAGGTGCTGAAAGGTACAGATTACGAATACAAATATGAAGCAGCCAAGGCCTATTTTGCCAAAGGACAGAATACTAAGGCGGCGACTCTTTTGGAGGAGTTGGTTCCGATACTGAAAGCAACTTCAAATGCAGAGGAATCGTTGTATATGTTGGCTATGACCTATTATAATCAAGGTGATTATGTGACAGCTTCACATTATTTTAATACATATTATACTACATATCCAAGGGGCGTTTATACAGAACTGGCCCGTTTTCATTGTGGAAAAGCTTTGTTCTTGGATACTCCAGAACCTCGTTTGGATCAGAGTAGTACAGTTAAGGCGATTCAAGAGTTACAGATGTTCTTGGAATATTTTCCGTTGACTACTCGTAAGGATGATGCACAGAATATGATTTTCACTTTGCAGGACAAACTGGTGGAAAAGGAATATCTGTCGGCCAAATTGTATTATGATTTGGGTTCTTATACAGGGAATAGTTCATATAGCAGTACTGGTAACAATTATCAAGCTGCAGTGGTTACAGCGCAGAATGTGTTGAAGGAATATCCTTATACTAAAATGCGTGAAGATCTTTCTATCTTGATACTTAGGGCAAAATATGATATGGCCAGACAGAGTGTGCCGGAGAAGAAAGAGGAACGTATGAAAGAGGCTATTGATGAATATTATGCATTTAAAAATGAGTTTCCTGAAAGTAAATATACAAAGGAAATAGAGAATATGTATAAAGATGCAAGTCGCTTTGTGAATGAAGAAAATTAATAACAGTTTATTTTAAATAATTGATTATGGATTATAAAAAAACAAATGCTCCTACCAACACTGTTACGCGTAACTTGATGGAGATGTGTGAAGATACTGGTAATATTTATGAAACTGTAACCATTATCGGTAAAAGAGCCAATCAGATTGCGGCTGAAATGAAGAGCGATTTGTCTAAGAAATTGCAGGAGTTCGCTTCTTACAATGACAACTTGGAAGAAGTTTTTGAGAACAGAGAGCAGATTGAAATTTCACGTTATTATGAGAAGTTGCCGAAGCCTACTTTGATTGCGGCTCAAGAGTATGTAGAAGGTAAGGTATATCACAGAAATCCGGCAAAGGAAAAAGAAAAATTGCAGTAATTGCAACTTAGCGATATGCAAAAGAACACAAAATCGCAGGATACTTATCTCTTACAGATCAGTGTATGAAGGGCGTTTTTTGTGTTCTTTTTTTGTTAAAATTGAAAATGTAATATTATGATACAACGTATTCAAAGTGTTTATTTATTGGTGGTTGCTATCTTGATGGTAGTGATGCTTTCTCTTCCGATAGGAGGCTTTTATACAGATTCTGCAGCGATGGAAATGACAAATCTGTCAGTGCTCTTGTCAGATGGTACGGTAGACTATGCTCCGTGGGCCTTGTTTGCTATTCTTATGTTAGTGGCTGTTCTTTCTTTGGCTACTATTTTTCTATATAATAAGCGCATGCTTCAAATCCGCCTTACTTTGTTCAGTTCAATAGTTCTGATTGGATATTATGTAACTTTAGCGGCTTTTGTTTATGGTAGTTTGAGTGAGTTGGGCAACTTCTCTTATTCTTGGACTATTACCTTGCCGATTGTTTCTCTTGTCTTAAATTGGTTGGCTATTCGTGCGATTGGTAAAGATGAAGTTTTGGTAAAAGCTTACGAACGCTTACGCTGATATAAAGGTAACTTTTATTGGTATTTTGAATGATATTCGACCTTTTGATTGATTTTCTATATATGGAAAATTAATCAAAAGGTCTTTTTTGTGGAGGAAAATGGAAAAAATAATTAAACTATTTATTAGACAAGCAGTTTTAGGAAAGAATTTGTTACTTTTGTTAAAAGTACTTTTCTATAGAATTCAGTCTATAGATGTGATATATTTATTATCAAATCATTAAAAACGATGAAGTTATGGGAAATTATATACGTTTTGATTGGGCGATGAAACGTCTATTACGCAATAAGGCAAATTATAGTGTGCTTGAAGGATTGTTGACAACTTTATTGAATGAAGCAATAACTATAAAGCATTTGTTGGAGAGTGAAAGTAATCAAGAAGAGGAGTTTGATAAGTATAATCGTGTTGATATGCTTGCAGAAAATTCAAAAGGAGAATTGGTCTTGATTGAAGTGCAGAATAATAATGAATATGCTTATTTCCAGAGAATGTTGTTTGGTACATCAAAGTTGGTTACAGAATACATTAACCGTGGAGATAGTTATGATAAGGTGCGTAAGGTCTACAGCATTAATATTGTTTATTTTTCTTTGGGGCATGGTAAAGATATAGTTTATCACGGGAAGACAGAATTTAGAGGAATTCATGAAAATGATATTTTGGAGTTAACTCCTTTTCAGAAACAGACTTTTAAAGTGGAGTCTGTGAGTCAGTTGTATCCTGAATATTATATATTGAAGGTTAACGATTTTAACCGAGTTGCTAAAACTCCTTTGGAGGAATGGATTTATTATTTGAATACAGGTGAAATAGCAGAGGGGGCAAAAGCTCCTGGGTTAGATGCTGTTCGCGAGCGGTTGAAAGTAGATAGCATGTCAAAAAGCGAACAGGATGCTTATTATAGGCACTTGGATACTATTGTAATTTTAAAAGATAATATATTGACGGAACGTGCAGAGGGTCGTGCGGAAGGTCGTGCAGAAGGTCGTGCAGAAGGTCGTGCGGAGGGTCGTGCGGAAGCTATTAAAGATATTATTGCTCAAATGAAAAAAATGGGATTTTCAACAGAGCAGATATTGGCTGCAACAGGAGGAAGTAAACAAGAGGATTAGAATGGAATAATTTTTCAACATATCAAAAGGGATAGGAGGAATACCTTTTGATATGTTGTTTGTTTTATAGGGAAGGACTGATTGCTTTAAATATAGGCTGACGATTTTGGCTTTCTTCCTCAAATCCAAACCAATAAGAATGGACGCCTGTTTCATTAGGTAAATGGCATAATCTCATATTTTCATTATAGGTGCCATAAATAATTTTCCATTCTTTAGGAGGACATACATGTTTTGTTTTAATTTTCAATGCAGGTTGTTTTTTGAGAGACATTCCAGCTTCAATCCATGCGATAGTTGCTTGAGTTTCATATTGCGGATAATACTCTTTGCAGAAATTATAAAGCAATAGTCCGCGTTTCTCAAGCCCCATTGGTTGGTCTGCCACTCCTTTTTCTGTTAAATACTTTAATAGTAGATGCAGGAAGTCTTTTTCTTTAATGATTAAATTTCTTGTAAATGCTTGCCATGCTTCTGTATTATAGAATGCGTCAACCATTCGTGAGAGTAAGCGGGCGGTATTTAGCTCATCGGGTGAAATCTCATTTGTTTGTAAGACTTCATACGGAGGCATTGGCGAATAGCAAATACCTAGTTCTGTTGCGCGCTTTCTCATTTCAGTTCCAGGAAGCAATTTTAGGGACTCTAATTGGATTTCTCCTGCCCCCAGTTGGGCCAATGTACGTATATCTTCAAATATTTCCTCTAGTTGATAGTAGGGTAATCCTGCTATCAGGTCGGCATGTGTTTCCATGTTATCAAGAGAGCAAAGGAATTCCAATCCTTTTATAGCATCTTTCAGCTGCCCTTTTCGCTGTGCAGTTGTTAATACTTTTTCTCGTAAACTTTGTATGCCAGCCTCTAGATGGAGCAAACCTTTAGGCATTTTAGCTAATTCGTCTTTTAGCTCTTGAGTGAGTAAGGCCGGATGGATTTCCAAGTGGAAACGTATCTCTGGATATTCCTTAAATAAATTGAGTAAGGCTTTGGCATGACGAATATTGAAGTTGAAAGTACGATCTAGTACTCTGATATTTCTGATGCCGTGTTGGTAGATGTTTTTTATTCTTTCTTTGATTGCTTCAATGGATAAATTTCTTACAGGTTTTTCTCCTCCACTGACACAAAAGGCGCAAGTGTTGAAACAGCCTCTAGTTGTTTCCAGTTGTACAAAAGGTTTTTCCCAATTAAAATACTTGCTGTTTTCTGGTGCATTTAAATTTTGAAAGTCAATGACGCGTGCAATTCCGTTGTCATAATATTTTCCGGAAGTTTGGTCAATCCAGCATAACCCTTCTATATTATTCCAATTCTCCGGTTGATTTTTGCAGGCCAGCCATTTAGTAAAACTATGTTCTCCTTCCCCTCGAAACACACAGTTTACAAAAGGAAATAGCTTTAGGAATTGTTCGTTATCTCCTAAAAACTCAGGTCCTCCTAAGATGATGCAACATTGCGGCAATAACACTTTTGCTCTGGACAATATATGAAGTAAGACCTCATGGTTGAATAGCCAGCAGGTTGCAGCTATAATATCAGGCTGTTTGCGGAAGATCTCTCCGGCAGTAGCACTTGGATTTTCATTGATTGTAGCTGAAACGATATCCCATTCTAAGTCTTGGTTATCGGAAATCTGTGCATGTAAGGCAGGTAAAGCTAGAGAGGAATGAGCATATGAACTGTTTAAGTCCAGCCAAAGAATTTTCATAAATCAAAAAGTAGTGGGTAAAACGTATAGGGGCAAAAAACAATTTGTCAAAGTATACTCTTTAAAAAGAGCGTACTTTGACAAATTACTATAAAAAATCAATCAGAGAATTAAATGATATACTGAGAGCTGATAGATTCGTTAGACATAACGCGGCGGATAGTTTCTGCAAACATATCAGCGATAGACAATTGTCTAACTTTTGCACAGCGGTTAGAGTAAGGAATACTATCTGTGAATACCATTTCTTCCAACATTGAGTTTTGTACTCTTTCAGATGCCGGTCCTGACATAACTCCGTGAGATGCAATAGCGCGAACAGAACATGCACCTGCTTCTTTCATGATGTCAGCAGCCTTAGTGATAGTGCCGGCTGTATCAACCATATCATCGATTAAGATTACGTTTTTGCCTTTAACGTCACCGATGATTTGCATAGAAGCAACTACGTTAGCTTTTTCACGAGTCTTGTGGCAAAGTACCAAAGGTACATCCAAGAATTTAGCATAAGTGCTAGCACGTTTTGAACCACCTACGTCTGGAGTTGCGATTACTAAGTTTTCCAAGTTCAATGACTGGATGTATGGAGCAAAAATAGCAGAAGCATACAAGTGGTCAACTGGAATATCGAAGAAGCCTTGAATCTGGTCTGCATGCAAGTCCATGGTAATCAAACGGTCAATACCAGCAACGCTCAAAAGGTTAGCTACCAATTTAGCACCAATTGAAACACGTGGCTTATCTTTGCGGTCCTGGCGGGCCCATCCGAAATAAGGGATTACTGCGATGATGCTTTTTGCAGAAGCACGCTTTGCTGCGTCAATCATCAGTAATAATTCCATCAAGTTGTCTGAGTTAGGGAAAGTAGATTGTACGAGGAATACATGTTGTCCGCGGATTGATTCTTCGTAAGATACACCAAATTCGCCATCAGCGAAATGTGTAATGTTCATGTTACCCAGTGGGCATCCTAGACTAGTACAGATTTTTTCTGCAAGGTATCTCGAGTTTGTTCCCGAAAATACTTTAAATGGTGATGTTTCGCTCATTGTGATTTTATGATAATATTGCCATTAAATGTATTGCAAAGTTACTCCATTTCTTTTATCCGAACAAATGAAAAGGAGGAAATATTTAGTCTGCTAATTTCTTCAGCTTTTTGAAATGTTCAATAAGGGGTTGGTAATTATTGTCAAAATTAGGGTCAAATTTATTCCAAAGTCCACCGATAATTGCAGCCCCGCCAAAACCATAATCTTTGATTTCCAAAATGTTTTGTTCATTTATACCTCCTAAGGCTATCACCTTTTTATCGATAATTCCTTCTTTGGCCGCTTTTCTTATTTGCTCTGGGGAAAAAGCTGAATTATAGTCTGGTTTAGATATGCTGTCATATATCGGACTCAGAAACATATAGTCGAATTTCTTTTTTTGAAGTTTTATCTCTTCCAATGAATGGCAAGATGTGCTAAGATGACCGGAGTAGTCCATAGGTGGCATTGGGTTGCGTTGGTTTAGATGTATTCCTTTCAATTTATATTCTTCTTTCAGATAGAAGTGTCCATGAACGACAATGCGCTTACGATACTTTTCTGGAATGAGGGTAAGAAGCCTCTCTGCATATACTGGAGCAGTCTCCGGTTTACGTAGATGCAGAATATCCAAACCTTCTTCAAAAAGTTTGGTAATGATTTTATCTTCTTCTACAAAATATGTAGGGGTTGTTATCAGAATTAATTTCATACAGGTTGTATATAAAACATTTGCAAAGGTAGTAACATGTTTGTAATAATCCTACAGTAACTTTATTTTTTTGGTCTATAACCTCAATGTGGTTAAGTGAAGGCGAACAATGAATCGTTCTGTTGAAGACCTATCTCATATCAATAACTTCTGCATTAGGATATTTTGCTGTAGGGAATTGAAAGGCCGATTGTGGAAGATTTTGGTCTGAAATGTAGCTGATGATACGGAAGTTTTGCTCTTCTCCATTCTCTAGTGTGATAACAAGCAAAAGAGGTTCGTATTGTTGGTTGACGATTAAAGAGATTAAGCGGATATCTCCTTTATTTTTTGGTGTCAATGTAAGTTTTAGGCCTTGTACGCCATATTCCTTTACTTTTCCACCATACAGGCTGGTAAATTGTGTATGGGCAGCATTGAGTAGTGTGAATGGGTTGATGGTTTGCAATTCTTCTTGATTAGGCTCTGATATGGTTACTTCTTGATTCTGCTCCACATAACTCCACTGTGTCTTCCCGTCAAACCAACTTTCTACCCCGTTGCTATTCAGGTAAAAGCGCTCTCCATCTAGCCAAAGAACTCCTTCTTGTGTTCCTTTGAATGTAAGTTTGATGCTACCGTCTGCCTTATATTTTTCAGTGATTCCTGTTAGTAGCTTTTGTGATTGGGAGTAATTGTTTTGGGTTGTTTGGGTAGATACTATATAATAAGGTGTGGCTTTTAGGGTAGGGTAGGTGTTTAAACCAAGTAATAAGCCGAATAAATAAAGATGTTTCATAATGAGTGGGGTTAGATTTTTAAAAAAAAATTATGTTGAAAAGTGATTTTGATTGAAGGGTTTGTTACATTATCATGATAAAATCACTTTTTGAAAAATGCAATCTGTCTGTTGGCGGAATCAGAGATGAAGAATTGATGCATAATGCCTGGCTTCTTTACTGATAAATTCAGAATGGTAATTCCATTCCTTCGGTTATTCTTACAGAATCTTGAGTTACAACCGATGATTCATAAAATCAAGATTGTGTTTTATGAATCATTGACAGCGTTTTATCAGTAGGTGATGGTAACTCAAGTCCCTGTAGGTATAAAATTTTATATTCCATCAGGCAAGTTGACTAATGTGGCACTGCTTCCGAATCTTTATTGATAGAGGCTTGCAGGCGGTTTCATAGTCGTTGAAGTCATGATATTTGAGGAAACTTCCCTATAGGAGAAGGTAGATATGTCCCCATTCCAGTAATGCCAGCAAGTCTGTAATTATCCTTTGGTATTGCTTAAGCGCATCTGTAAATCATTTTCATCCATACAAAGGACTTCTCTAGCCTTACTTCCGTTGGCAGGACCTACAATGCCAAGTTTTTCCAATTGGTCCATGATTCGTCCGGCACGATTGTATCCAATGGAGAACTTGCGCTGGATGAGTGATGTAGAGCCTTGCTGGTGGTAGATGAGTAGTCGTGCCGCTTCTTCCAACATCGGGTCTAGACGGTTTAAGTCTAACTCTGAATTGTTGTTGCTTTGCTCTGCATTTTCATCCACATATTCGGGCAGCATAAATGCTGTAGGGTATCCCTGCTGGTGACTGATGTAGTTGGCGATACGTTCAACTTCAGGAGTGTCGACAAAAGCACATTGCACGCGCACAGGGTCGTTGCCTTGCAGGTAAAGCATATCTCCCTTTCCGATAAGCTGCTGTGCTCCCGGTCGGTCCAAAATAGTACGTGAGTCCATCATAGAAGCTACTCGGAAAGCAACTCGTGCAGGGAAGTTGGCCTTGATAGTACCTGTAATAATGTTGGTGGTAGGACGTTGGGTTGCAATGATGGCATGTATTCCTACTGCTCGAGCCAATTGTGCAATTCGGCAAATAGGAAGTTCTACTTCTTTGCCTGCGGTCATAATCAAGTCACCAAACTCATCAATGATGATTACAATATATGGCATAAAGCGATGTCCGTTGTTGGGGTTTAATTGACGTGCAATGAACTTCGCATTATATTCTTTAATGTTTCTGCATCCAGCCTTTCGTAGCAAGTCATATCGGTTGTCCATTTCCACGCATAAAGAGTTGAGTGTTTGAACAACTTTTGTAACGTCGGTAATAATAGCATCTTCTCCATCTGGAAGTTTAGCAAGGAAGTGCTTCTCGATAGGGGCGTAGATAGCAAACTCCACCTTCTTGGGGTCGATGATAACGAATTTCAGTTCACTAGGATGTTTCTTATATAGCAAAGAAGTCACAATGGCATTCAGTCCAACTGACTTACCTTGTCCGGTAGCACCGGCCACTAGCATATGTGGAGCTTTGGCCAAGTCCACCATAAACACTTCATTAGTGATTGTTTTTCCAAGTGCAACAGGGAGCTCGTAAGTTGTTTCTTGAAATTTTTTGCTGGCAAGAATAGAAGCCATTGGTACAATTCTAGGATTAGCATTAGGGACTTCAATGCCAATGGTGCCTTTTCCTGGTATCGGTGCGATGATACGGATACCCAAAGCTGAAAGGCTCAGTGCAATGTCGTCTTCCAAATTGCGAATCTTTGATATGCGTACACCTTCTGCCGGAGTGATTTCATAAAGGGTGATAGTTGGTCCTACGCTTGCTTTTATGGAACTGATTTCAATGCCGAAGCTGTGTAAAACCTGTATGATACGATTCTTGTTGGCAGTTTGTTCTTCCATGTTGATAGGAGGCTCTTTTGTCTCGTCAAATTCCTGAAGAAGGTCAAGGGTAGGGAATTGATAATGCTCCAAATCCAAGCGAGGGTTGTAAGGTTGTGAAATGTCTCCATGAATAACCATATCTTCCTCTTTCTTCTCGTTGCTGATTTCAAAAATCGGTTCCTGGGTTTCGTTGTTTTCCGGCTGAACGTTTTTTTCTGTATATATAGGGGCTTTTGGAGTAGGTTGAATAGGCGTCTCTTCTTCCTTTTCCTTTTCCTCTTCTTCCTCTTCTATTTCTATGTATGTATCCTTTTCTTCTTCAGGCACAATATTGACATTCTCGGCGGCTTCATCAACAATTATTTCTTCTACATCTTCAATATTTTCATCATCTTGGTCTATGATTTCCTCTTTCTTAGGTGTAGCTGTTGACATTTTTGCTTTGGTTATTGGTTTAATAATAGCCTGCACATTGTCTTCACATTCCTTTTTCTCTTTCTTTTGAGCTGCTTTTTGGGTTCTTTTCTCGTGCAAGGATTTAAACAACAAGTCTATGCGTAATGCTTTTCGTATGATTTCTATGGTGTGTTTTGAAAAGAATAGTGCGATAAAGATGCCGGTGGTCAGTATAGACAAAAATAATCCGAGGTTTCCAATCTGTGAGGAAATCCATAATGAAATGCGGTATCCGTGTAATCCACCCGGATATAAGAATGAATTATCCATTAACCCACCAAAGACGAAACTGAATGTAATGGAAATCCAAACCATTAATATGTTACATCCGGTAAACCATTTCCATAAAGTAAATTGGTTTGCCTTGATTAGACTCATACCTGTAACGATGAATAAAATGACAATGGCATAAGCTGATATACCAAAGCAGTCATTGATAAAGAATTGGGAAAGTTGGGCTCCCCGAGCTCCTGCCCAGTTTTGGATATGGTTGTCTGTAGCAAGTAATTCGCCGGGATTAGGATGTTTCAGAATGCTTTGATCTACCCCTCCTGTAAAAAAGAAAGAGGTGAAAGCAAGAAACAGATAAGTACCGAAGAGGATGAATAACATACCGAACATAAATCGGGAGTTTTCACTTTTTAAGATAGAAAGAGTCTTTTGGGTAGTGGCAAACTTTTCTGAAAGTGGTTGATTATTTGTTTTTTTCTTCATTTCTATAGAATATGATATACGTTTTTATTACATTTTATTATTCCCATATAGGAAGCATACGCAAAATTACAAATATTTTTTTTACCCCCATATTTTTTTCGTATCTTTGCACGACAATAAGTTTTAATATGAAAAAAAATACTTCTATTATATTTGATAAGAATACAGTAGAGTTTGTTACTGTAGCTGCTGAATGTTGTGGCTTTTTGGAACGTGTCGGAGAACATCCACGTCGAGCATTTGTTGATACGGCTCTCAAACTCTTGCCATTGCTTTATCTGAAGGCGCTTTTATTGCCGGCAGGAGAGAGGATTGATCATTTTGACCCGGAGCGTTTTGTAACTGAAGGGGATTATGAAAGGGTACGTAGTTCCATTGCGGCGCTGATGGGAGAAAAGGATGATTATCTAGATGTGTTTTTGGAAGATATGGTATATAGCGAATCTCCTATTCATCAGAATATTTCGGAAACGTTGGCAGACATCTATCAGCCTCTAAAAGATTTTGTATGTGTTTATCAATTGGGGCTCGAGCAGACAATGAATGATGCATTGGTTATTTGTGCAGAACAGTTTGCTGAGTTTTGGGGGCAGCGATTGGTGAATGTGCTTAGGGCTTTACATGAAGTAAGGTTCATGCAGTCTGGCGAATATGCAGAGGACAATGATGACTATTATAGCCCTTTGGATGACAGTTGCTCGGAAGAAAGTTTATATGAAGGTTTGGAAGCAGGAGAGGATGAAGAGGAGAATGATTGATGGTAACATTAAAAAATAAAATATCCAAGCAAGAGGTAGCTGGAATGGAAAAGGTACACTTCTCAGGGCGTATCTATGTAATCAATACAGAAAGCGAAGCACGAAAGGCTATTGAATATTTGAATACGCATGTATTGGTAGGGGTGGATACGGAAACTAAACCATCTTTTAAGAAAGGGACGACTCATAAGGTGGCACTGCTACAAATATCTACAGAAGATACTTGCTTTTTATTCAGATTGAATCGCATGGGGCTTCCCGATTATTTAGAAGATTTTTTAGTAAACGATGTGTTAAAGGTAGGGCTTTCACTCAAAGACGACTTTAACATGTTGCGGCGAAGGAACAAAATGAACCCCCAAAATGGTAATTGGATTGAATTGCAAGATTATGTACCTCGTTTTGGTATTGAGGAAAAAAGTTTGCAGAAGATTTATGCATTGCTTTTTGGACAAAAGATTTCAAAAAGCCAACGTTTGTCGAATTGGGAGGCTGATGTGTTGACCGAAGGGCAACAGTTGTATGCTGCTACTGATGCGTGGGCTTGTGTCAGGATTTTTACTTATTTGCAAGAATTAGAATCCAGTGGAAACTATCAGGTAGAAAAAGTATTGGAGGAAAAGATAAAGCCTTCTGAAGTATTGCCTGTAGAATAAATGGTATAAGATAACTTTATAAAAAAACAAAATACAGTGTCGTATAAAAAGGTATATTTGAAACCCGGAAAAGAAGAGTCGCTGAAGCGCTTTCATCCTTGGGTGTTCTCGGGTGCTATTGCCCGCGTGGAAGGTGAACCCGAAGAAGGGGAGGTTGTAGATGTCTATACTTCAAAGAAAGAGTTTATTGCTTGCGGACATTTTCAAATTGGAAGTATTGCCGTACGCGTACTTTCGTTTAAACAAGTAACGATAGACCGTGATTTTTGGAAGCTTCGTTTGGAGGTAGCCAAAGATTTAAGGAAAGCTTTGGGAGTGTTAGGTAGTCCGGTTAATAATACTTACCGCTTGGTACATGGCGAAGGAGATAATTTGCCGGGGCTTATTATTGATATATATGATCATACGGCTGTGATGCAGGCTCATTCGGCAGGTATGCATGTTGACCGCTTGGATATTGCAGATGCATTGTCGGATGTTATGGGGAATACTATTCAGAATATTTACTATAAGTCGGAAACGACATTGCCTTTTAAGGCTGATTTATTGGCTACTCAGAATGGCTTTCTCAAAGGGGGAAGCCCTGAAAATGTGGCAATGGAAAATGGACTGAAATTTCATGTGGATTGGCTGAAGGGGCAAAAGACAGGGTTCTTTGTAGATCAGCGTGAAAATCGTAGTTTGTTGGAGAAATATGCTAAGGGACGAAACGTGTTGAACATGTTCTGTTATACAGGAGGCTTTTCGTTTTATGCGATGCGTGGAGGTGCCAATTTGGTGCATTCTGTAGATAGTTCAGCAAAAGCGATTGATTTGACCAATGAAAATGTGGAATTGAATTTTCCGGGCGACGAGCGCCATAAAGCTTATGCTGAAGATGCCTTTAAGTATTTAGACCGCATGGGTGACCAATATGATTTAATCATTCTTGATCCGCCTGCTTTCGCCAAGCATCGTGATGCACTTCGTAATGCTTTGCGTGGATATACAAAACTTAATGCCAAAGCTTTTGAGAAAATTCGTCCAAGGGGTATTTTGTTTACTTTCTCTTGTTCACAGGTTGTTAGTAAGGAGAATTTCCGCAATGCGGTATTTACTGCTGCTGCTCAGAGCGGACGTAGTGTTCGTATCTTGCATCAGCTTACTCAGCCGGGAGACCATCCTGTAAATATCTATCATCCGGAAGGGGAGTATCTGAAAGGGCTGGTTTTATATGTAGAGTAAAAAATATAAATAGAAGGGGGAAAGGTTGTATAGGCATTGGTTATCTTTGCTTTTGCAACCTTTCTTTGGTTATATATGTTATTGAGTCTGAGTAACTTATAATAATTTGCTTAAAATAAAGGATGTATGGATTTAAATAAAATATTAAGCAATTTGAATATTGCACAATTAAATGACATGCAGCAGCAGGCTGTAGAGGTTTGCAACTCTGGTAGTGATATGATTTTGCTCTCGCCTACAGGTAGTGGTAAAACATTGGCTTATCTGTTGCCCTTGGTCAATTTGTTAAAAACAGGAGTGTCAAGGGTGCAAGCGGTGGTGCTGGTTCCTTCACGTGAGTTGGCCATACAAATAGAGCAGGTCTTTAAAATGATGGGTACAGAGTTCGCTGTAATGAGCTGTTATGGCGGGCGTCCGGCTATGGATGAGCATCGTACCATGAAGGGAGTAAATCCTTCGGTTATCATTGGTACTCCAGGGAGAATGAATGATCATCTTTCTAAAGGGAATATTAATGGGAAAGAGGTTGGCATCTTAATTATAGATGAATTTGACAAATGCCTGGAATTGGGTTTTCAAGATGAGATGTCGGAGGTGATTGCACAGTTGCCTGCGTTGAAGAGACGCTTTTTGCTGTCTGCTACAGATGCTGAAGAGATTCCTCGTTTTGCAGGATTGAATCAGATTGTGAAATTGAATTTCTTGCAGGATAATGAAGAATTAGCTAACCGCCTGCAATTGTTCCGTGTAGATTCTCCGGTAAAAGATAAACTGGATACCTTGTTCCGATTATTATGCTGTTTAGGTAAAGAGCAGACTATTGTTTTCTGTAATCATCGTGAAAGTGTAGATAGAGTAGGTAAATACCTTCATTCTATGAAACTAGAATGTGAAGTGTTTCATGGAGGTATGATTCAGGATGACCGTGAGCGGGCTTTATATAAGTTCCGCAATGGAAGTTGTAGGTTTTTTGTCTCTACAGATTTGGCGGCTCGAGGATTGGATATTCCAGAAATTCAAAATGTCGTTCATTATCATTTGCCGCAGGCTGAGGACGGCTTTGTACATCGAAACGGACGAACAGCTCGTTGGGATGCAAATGGTAAGGCTTATGTCATTTTAGGCCCTGAAGAAAAGATGCCTGATTACATGGAAGATGCAGCAGCATTTGTTTTTTCGGAGAAGATACCTGCACCGTCTATGCCGCAATTCATCACCTTATATATAGGTAAAGGCAAGAAGGATAAGATTAATAAAATTGATATTGTAGGTTTCCTGTCTAAAAAAGGAGGCTTAGGAAAGGAAGAGATTGGCCGTATTGATGTGAAGGATCATTGTGCCTATGCTGCAGTATCGCGCAGGAAATTTAAACAAGTGTTAAAACTGATACAGAATGAAAAGATTAAGGGGTTGAAAACTTTGATAGAACCAGCAAAATGATAACTTTGTGATAGATAAACAACTCAAAGTTATTTGATGCCCATAAAGAATATTTATAGGGTTTATGTCTTGATGTCAATAAGTAAGTGTATTTGACGCTTTCGGGTGATATGGAAAGTAAAAAGAGGGTGATTGATGAATATTTTACAATTATTTTTTGAAATTATAAAATAATTTGCTAAATTCGCAAGTGTAAGAATAAACAAGATGTCTAACCAAAACAAACTTCCAGATGAAAAAACATAATTTTAATGCGGGACCTTCTATTTTGCCTCGCGAGGTTATTGAGAAAACAGCTCAAGCTATATTGGATTACAATGGTTCTGGACTTTCACTAATGGAGATTAGCCATCGTGCTAAAGATTTCCAACCGGTGGTGGATGAAGCTATTGCTTTGTTTAAAGAATTGTTGCATATTCCGGATGGATACTCTGTGTTATTCCTAGGAGGTGGTGCAAGCATGGAGTTTTGTATGGTTCCTTACAACTTCTTGGAGAAGAAAGCTGCTTATTTGAATACAGGAACTTGGGCAAAAAAGGCTATTAAAGAAGCTAAAGCTTTTGGTGAGGTGGTAGAGGTTGCTTCTTCTGAGGCGGAAAACTTTACCTATATACCTAAAGCATTTACGGTGCCCGAAGATGTTGACTATTTCCATATTACAACTAATAATACGATTTACGGTACAGAATTGCATGATGATTTGAATGTGAATGTACCAATGGTTGCGGATATGTCTTCTGATATCTTTTCTCGTCCTATAGATGTTTCTAAATATATTTGCATTTATGGAGGTGCTCAAAAGAATCTAGCTCCAGCGGGTGTTACCTTTGTCATTGTGCGTAATGATGCTTTAGGTAAGGTCTCTCGACATATTCCTACGATGTTGAATTATCAAACCCATGTAGATAAAGGGTCAATGTTCAATACCCCTCCTGTTGTTCCTATTTATGCTGCATTGCAGACATTACGTTGGATTAAGAAAGAAGGTGGAGTGGAAGAGATGCAGCGTAGAGCTAAAGAGCGTGCTGAATTGCTGTATGCGGAAATTGACCGCAATAAGTTGTTCCGCGGTACTGTATGTAAAGAAGACCGTTCTTTAATGAATATCTGCTTTGTAATGAATGATGAGTATAAGGATTTGGAAGCTGAATTCTTGAAATTTGCAACGGATCACGGTATGGTGGGTATTAAGGGGCACCGTTCTGTAGGTGGTTTCCGTGCATCATGTTATAATGCTATGGCACTTGAAAGTGTGAAGGCACTGGTGGCTTGTATGCAAGAATTTGAAAAACTGCATTGAAAATATCTTTCAATGAAAGCAAGAGGTCTGATTTCAGATCTTCTTGCTTCCATTGAACAGATAAGTTAATCTTATTATTTTACTTATTTATCTTATTGACCTTTAACCTTTGGAGTCTGTACTTCGTTTAAAGTTTCCTTTTTGTTTTTTAGTTCTGATTGAATACGGTAATCGGACAAATTGTTGTAGAATGCTTTTTCTTAGGCAGGCTCTCTTAAATACAGTTTTATTATGAAAGTCTTGATTGCAACAGAGAAACCGTTTGCTAAAGTGGCAGTAGACGGCATACGTAAAGAGATTGAATCTGCAGGTTATGAATTGGTCCTGTTGGAAAAATATACAGAAAAGCAGCAGTTGCTTGATGCAGTGAAAGGGGTAAATGCTTTGATTGTGCGTAGTGACATTATAGATAATGAAGTAATTGAGGCTGCAGATAGTTTGAAAATTATAGTAAGGGCAGGAGCTGGTTATGACAATATTGACTTGGAATCGGCTACTCAACATGGAGTTTGTGTGATGAACACTCCTGGACAGAATTCAAATGCTGTGGCCGAATTGGTTTTTGGACTGTTGGTTATGATGGTGCGTGGCTTTTATGAAGGGAAACCAGGCATTGAACTCAAAGGAAAGAAGTTAGGTATTCATGCGTTTGGTAATGTAGGTAAAAATGTAGCACGTATTGCAAAAGGTTTTGGTATGGATGTATATGCGTATGATGCTTTTTGTCCGGCTGAAGATATTGAAAAAGCTGGCGTGAAACCTGTTGCTTCAGTAAAGGAATTATATGAAACTTGTCATATTGTTTCTTTGCATGTTCCAGCTACTCCTCAAACTAAAAAAGTGGTTAATTATGAACTGTTAAGTTGCATGCCTCAGGGAGCACTGCTCATCAATACGGCACGTAAAGATGTGATAGATGAAGAAGGCTTGTTGCGCTTTATGGAAGAACATGCTGATTTTAGATATATCACAGATATTATGCCATCCAATCATGAAGTTTTGATGGCTAATTTTAAGGGACGTTATTTCTCTACTCCAAAGAAAATGGGGGCACAGACTGCTGAGGCTAACATTAATGCAGGTTTAGCAGCTGCTAGTCAGATAGTTGGATATTTGGAAAAGGGAGATGAATGTTTCAGAGTGAATAAATAAGAGATAGTAGGCCGTGCTATCTGAAAATGCAGTATGGCACGGCTTTCCTCATTTTTTCCATTTTGACAAGTTGTTTTTTGTAATTAATTATAACGATATGGCTGTTATTAGACCATTTAAAGGTATACGTCCGCCGCGTCAATTGGTTGAGCAAGTGGCGTCTCGTCCTTATGATGTGCTTAGTTCGGAAGAAGCACGTATAGAAGCTCAAGGTAACGAAAAATCCCTCTATCATATTATTCGTCCAGAAATAGATTTTCCAGCAGGTACTGATGAACACGATGAGAAGGTGTATCGTAAGGCTGCCGAAAATTTCAAGATGTTTCAAGATAAGGGATGGCTGGTGCAAGATGAAAGGCCTTGCTATTATATCTATGCGCAGACAATGAACGGAAAGACGCAATATGGATTGGTAGTTGGAGCTTATGTTCCAGATTACATGAATGGGGTTATTAAGAAACATGAATTAACTCGTCGCGATAAAGAGGAAGATCGTATGAAGCATATTCGTGCAAGCAATGCCAACGTTGGACCGGTCTTTTTAGCTTATCCTGATAATCAAGTTCTTGATGATTTGATTGCAAGATATACAACTTTAGAGCCTGAATATGATTTTATAGCACCATCCGATGGGTTTGGACATACTTTTTGGGTGATTGACAACACCGAAGACATTGCTTTGATTACAGAAGTGTTTGGGAAAATGCCAGCTTTATATATTGCTGATGGACATCATCGTAGTGCTGCTGCAGCATTGGTAGGGGCTGAGAAGGCCAAGCAAAATCCGCATCATCAAGGGGATGAAGAGTATAATTATTTCATGGCAGTATGTTTCCCTGCCAACCAGTTGACAATTATAGATTATAATCGTTTGGTAAAAGACTTGAATGGGTTATCGGTTGAAGAGTTTTTAAATGCTTTAAAGACACATTTTGTAGTCGAATGCAAGGGAAATTCAATCTATAAACCAGTAGCGTTACATAATTTTGGTTTGTATGTGGGTGGTGCATGGTATAGTCTTACTTCTAAACCGGGAACTTATGATGATAATGACCCAATAGGGGTGTTAGATGTTACTATCTCATCCAATTTGATATTGGACCAAATTCTTGGCATTAAAGATTTACGTTCAGATAAGAGAGTCGATTTTGTTGGTGGTATTCGTGGTTTAGGTGAACTGCAGAAAAGAGTGGATAGTGGAGAAATGAAAATGGCTTTGGCTCTTTATCCTGTGTCCATGAAGCAACTGATGGATATAGCAGATACAGGAAATATAATGCCTCCAAAGACTACTTGGTTTGAGCCTAAACTTCGTTCAGGACTGATTATTCATAAGCTAGATTAGTAGGTAGATTTGTTTGATTGGAGGGTTGGAAGTGGGGTAGTAAGAAGATTGCGAATACTTTTGTTCAATAAAAAGGCTCAGTTGTATTAAATTATGTAAAAAAAGCAGGCGGAATGAAATACTTTGAATAATTGTATTTATTTTTGGGAAGATTTATCATTTTATAATATTGAAAGTTATGAACGAATTAATTGAAAAAATCAAAGAATTGAGTACTGCTATGCTTGAAGATGCTGAACTTCAGGCTGACAAAGGTAACAAGGCAGCAGGAACTCGTGCTCGTAAGTTTTCTTTGGAATTAGAGAAAACTTTGAAAGAGTTTAGAAAAGTATCTTTGGAAGAATCTAAGAAATAATTTTTATTGGATTCTTTAGGTAAAAGAGGTTATATCATGTAGTAGATATAATCTCTTTTATTTTTTTTGAGAAATGGCAAGGTGGCTATAATGTATTGGGGTTATCTATGTATTAAGATTGTAATATGAGTAGAAAGATAAAAAATAGAACTTGGGTAATTGGCGCAATCTTTTTGTTTCTTGGGGCCTGTCTGTTATTGGGATGGCGATCTCAGTTTAGTTCTGAGAGAAAACTGCGTGCCGAGATTGATTCTTTGAATCGTCTTTCGTATGATTTGCGATATAGCGATTTGAATATTTCTTCTAAATTAGCATCAAGGGCGTTTGCTTTATCTGAACATTATCCGGAACTGCAGGCCGAGGCTTTAAATCAAATGGGATTTTGTGCTTTTATACGGATGGATTTTGAACATGCATTACGTTTGTTTCAGGCAGCATTAGATAGGAGTGATAGTGAGATAGAATCGATGATTGCTTGTGTGGGGATGATGAAAGTATGTCAGCGCACCTCTATGAATAAAGGGTTTTATGATTATCGTAACCGTGCGATGGTGCATATGAAACGTATCCGTGAGGATGAAAAACTGATATCCGATATCAATGAATGCAAGCGAAAGAATTATGCATTCTCTGAGTTCTATATTGTTTCGGGCATTTACTTCTATTATCTTCAGCAGCAACGCGAGTCGTTGGAAGCTATCAACTCCGTATCTGATGATTGGTTGGAAGGAGACCCTTCTCAACAGATTTATTATGAATATATGAAGGGTTCGGGGGGAATGTATGAGGCTGAAAACTATGAAAAAAGATTGATGGGTGAATTTACTTATCTAGTGAACTGCATGCTTGCGGGCAAGGCTAACGGATATATTTATCTTGAGGCTAATGCGATGCAGGGAATTGCCGAAATACTTTTGTTTCCACAAAATCAAGAGATTATATTGAATAAGATGGCAGGACTTTTGCATCTTGTCAATGAGAAGGAGTTGCCTATAGATAGTCTGCCTCTGCATCTAGCAAACAGGGCGTTGGCATTGTTTCAGCGTTATGGCGACTGGTATCAGATTTCTGGAACTTATCGCACAATGGCTTCATGCTATAATGCGAGGCAGCAGCCTGAAAAAGCGTTGGTATGCTTGAAGGCTGCTTTGCAATATGTAAACCGTCATCATGAAAGGTTTTATCATTGCACAGATACTACCGACCGTTTGTATGCATATGTTCCGGGAAATGCAAAGCCGGTAGAGTTGCGATGGGTTGTAGATAAAAAGATAAAGACTGTTCCTGAATGGATATTAAGGTTGAGGGAGCAGTTGAGTTGCACATATGCGGCCATGGATTGTAAGGTGGAGTCTGATTATAATCGCAATATATATTTGGATTTATTGGATTATACCCGTCAGGACAAAGCATTGGAAAGCAGATATGAAAGTTTGGAAGAGGAAACTCAGCAGTTGAATTACTTGCTGTTGTCTGTGGGGATAGGTATTTTCTTGCTGGTAGGGCTTTTTGTATGGTTGAATAGATACTGGAGAAAACGAAATCAAGTGTATTTGAATCGTCTTTCTAAAACCTTTCGTTTGTGTCGGCAAATTACGTCGTCGGGGGCATTGCATAATCTAGATGATGAAACTTTGGCTGATGGTTTGGTTACTTATATAGAAAAAGATTTAGAAGCGTTATTAGGGATTAGTAATATTCATATCTCATTGCAGAATAATGGAGAGGAAGAACTTACTTCTGCAGAAGAGGAAATGGGGAAAGATTCATTGCATACAGAACAGCAGTATATTGAAAAACTGTTTTTGCCAGGAACTCATGAAGAGGTTGGTGAGTTGGGTTTTGTTTCATCTGCGCCATTGCTTGGAGAAGACAGGGAGTTGCTGGCATTGATTTTGCCTTATCTTGCTTGGGCTATCAAGAATGGAACCGACCTGCTTTCTTTAGATGATGAGAGAAGGCAGTTGCAGAAAGAACAGTATGTGCATGAACTTCACCTGATAGAGAATAAGCGGCAGAATATTGTAAAGAAGGCTTGTTTCTCTATTGTGACGGGTATGTTGCCTTATATTGATCGTATTATCAGTGAGGTGGATAAGTTGAATAGTCATAGAAGTATATTGTCGGCTGAAATCAAGAAGGAGAAAGTGGGCTATATAAATGAGTTGATTGGTCAAATTAATGAATACAATGACATTCTTGCTTTATGGGTGAAGATGCGTCAAGGGGCTTTGAGTTTAAATATTGAAAGTTTTTCTTTGCAGTCTTTGTTTTCAGTGATAGAAAAGGGTAGAAGGTCTTTTGAAATGAAGCAGTTGAATTTGGAAGTGTCAGAAACTCAAGCGATAGTAAAGGCAGATAAGGCATTGACTCTGTTTATGATAAATACGTTGGCCGAAAATGCCCGTAAATATACATCTTCTGGTGGAGTGGTAAAGGTGTTTGCTAGAGAGGAAGAGAAATATGTAGAGATATCTGTAGAGGATACTGGTATGGGACTGTCTCAGAAAGATATAGCATGTATTGTTGAAGAGAAAGTGTATGATTCTTCTCGTATTGGGATGGATCAAGTGGAATATGCGGCTCTTTTGAAAGAACAGAAAGGACATGGATTTGGTTTGATGAATTGTAAGGGGATAATTGACAAGTACCGGAAGACTAATCCTTTGTTTCAGGTTTGTACGTTCAATATAGAAAGTGTATTGGGAAAAGGTAGCCGTTTTTATTTTCGTTTGCCAAAGGGAGGGAAGAAGATACTGTTGTGGATGGGAATCTTTTTTTCTGTGTTGACAACGGGATGTACTCGGAAAACGTTGGATAGGTATGATAAAGAAAAATATCAGACAGTTGTCGTAAAAGATTCTTTATTGCTGAAGGCTAATGAGTATGCCAATAAAGTTTATGAATGTAATGTCAATGGCAAATATGTTCAGGCTTTGCTCTATGCAGATAGTGTACTTTATCATATGAACAGGCATTTCTTAATTCATTCCGGTCGTAAGTTTCCGCAGTTGTTGTTATACGATTGGGATAATAATCCTGCAGAGTTGGAGTGGTTGCGGCAAGGTTTCGAAACCGATTATTATATATTGTTGGATGTTAGGAATGAAACGGCGGTGGCTGCACTTGCATTAAAGACATTTGAGTTGTATTATTTTAATAATATGGCTTATACAGTATTATATAAGCAAGTGAGCAAAGACCGCTCGCTAGAGCAGTATTGTAGTCAGATGCAGCAGTCAGCCAATGACAAGTTGATAGCTCTGTCTTTATTAGTCTTTTTGATATTAGTGTGTGGATGGTGTTTTTATCTGTTGGTGGTACGTCCTCGTTTTCGTTATCGCTATAATATGGAGCAGGTATTTATTGCCAATGAGTCTATTTCGCAGTTTATTCAGACCTTCACTCAGGCTGATGAGTTGTTTTATCAAGAACTGTTGGGCAAGTTGGAAGGTGAGATAAAGGAATTGATGTCTTTTTCCACTATGATATTGGCTATTTATGATGATGAGAATACTTCTTTTTGTTATATCTCCCGTTCGGATATACCTTCAGATGTAAAATATAAGATTGATTGGACTTATCATAATTTTGATTCTCCTTGTCATACTGTCGGCGACTGGTTGTTTTTGCCTTTATTGTTAGATTCGGGAGAGAAAAAACATTGTATGGGTGTATTGGCTGTAGAAGCCACTTATACCCCTGTGCCCCATGAAGATAAATTGCTGTTGGAATTGGTAGTCAGTTCTTTGTCTATAATGCTTTATCAAGTGGTGGTACAGATGAAGCAGAAATATGAAGACATAGAGGTGGCACAAGATGATGCACTTAAAGTAATGTATGAGGAGAATATGCTTCATATTCAGAATATGGTGCTGGATAATTGCTTGTCGACTATCAAGCATGAAACGGTATATTATCCGAATCGTATCAAGCAAATTATGGAAAAGGTGAGTGGGAGCAGAGAAGAAGCTTTTGACATTGAGAAAGATTGTTTGTTGCAGGTGGGAGAATTGATTGGCTATTATAAGGAAGTCTTTGTATTGTTGAGTTCTTGTGCTGCTCGTCAGTTGGATGAAGTAACTTTTCGCCGCTCAGAAGTTCCCGTGATATTTTTAATTGAGCAAAGTTTTAAGTATTTTCGTAAGATAAAATCAAAATTGTCTTATTCTGTTGATTTGATTGTTGATGCCGATGATTCCTTGAGTGTTTGTGGAGATAAGGTTTTGTTGTTAGTGCTGATAGAAAATTTATTGAAAGAGGCGTTACGAGTGGAAATGGCTGGAACGTTAAGGCTTCAGGTTCAGAAGGAGAATGATTATGTGAAGTTTAGTTTTACTGATTTGCGCCGTACCTGTTCGCAAGAAGAACTGAACCAGTTGTTTTATCCTCAAATTCGTCAGGTTAAACTGTTGAACAGTAAAGAATTGATAGGGACAGAGTTCTTGGTTTGTAAACAGATACTTCGTGAGCATGATGAGTATGGAGTACGCAGAGGGTGTAGGATTAATGCTCAAAAAACAGGAAAAGAGGAATTTACGATATGGTTTACCATACCTTTAAGTCATAAAAGAAACAAAGAGAATTAATAATATGGAAAAATTTAAGGTTATAATAGTAGAAGATGTAAAGCTTGAATTAAAAGGAACAGAAGAAATCTTTCGTCATGAAATTCCTAATGCCGAGGTGATAGGTACCGCTATGACGGAGGCTGAATTTTGGATGTTGTTGGAAAAGCAGGTGCCGGATATGGTTTTGCTCGATTTGGGGCTGGGCGGTTCCACCACTATTGGTGTGGAGATTTGTTCTCGGCTCCGTGCAGAATATCCAGATTTGAAAGTTTTGATCTTTACGGGTGAGGTTTTGAATGAGAAACTATGGGTAGATGTGCTTCAGGCAGGTGCTCATGGTATAATTTTGAAGACAGGTGAGCTGCTGACTGCTACAGATGTAGAAGCAGTTATGGCTGGAAAGCAGTTAGTGTTTAACTATCCTATATTAGAGAAGATAGTAGAGCGGTTTAAACAGTCGGTTCTAGCCGAACAGAGACGACAAGAGGCTATCATTAATTATGATATTGATGAATATGATGAGCGTTTGTTGCGTCATTTAGCATTGGGGTACACAAAGGAGATGATTACTAATCTCAAGGCAATGCCTTTTGGTGTCAAGTCGTTGGAGAAGCGTCAGAACGATTTGGTGGGGCGATTATTCCGCTCTGATGAACGGATGGGGGTCAATGCTTGCCGTTTGGTAACTCGTGCATTTGAATTGCGTGTCTTGGATATAGATAACTTAGAACCAGATGACGAGTAAGCATTATATTCATCCAGCCACTTGTTTTTTTCTCTTGACTCAGCTGGTGGTTTTGCTTTCATGGATAGGCAATATTTATGGTTGGGAGGGAGTTGAAAATCTGATGAGCCCGGAAGGGCTACGATGGAAATTGCGTACAGTGGGACATTCATTTTTGTTGGCTCCTTTGATAGGGAGTATTGTTCTTCTATTTTTAGGGGGAGGTTTGCTTGTTCATACAGGATGTGCCGATGCCCTCTGGCGATTTGTTTACCGTAGGAGAGAACTGTCTCGTAAGGAGAGAAATGCCTTGATTGTTAGCATAGCCTCTGGATGTATTCTCATGGGGGGATGGTTATTTTTAGCCTATGGTCCTTGGGGAGGAGCTCGTAGCATCAATGGTAGATTATCTGGCTCTCCTTTGCTTGATGGTAGTGCCTATTTGCTTTCTGTTATGTGGGGTATAATGGGAGGAGTGTATGGTTATGCAGTTAATTTCTATCACACCGATAAAGATATTGTGCGTGGCATGTCGTATGGTTTCATCCGCATCCCTGAATTCTTTGTTATCTATTTTTTTGTTGTCCAGCTTTTTGAGGCGTTGGAATATAGCAAATTATATCTTTATTGGGGAATATCGGAGCAATTGGTCTATTTTAGTTATATAGTATGTATTCTTTTTTCATTAGGCTTTGCATTAAGGAAAAAAAATATATCTTTGTAGCCATATTACAAAATTAAATAACGTACTGATATGAAAAGAATGATTTTGATGGCAGCTGCAGGTATGTTGGCACTTGCTTCTTGTCAAGAACACAAAGGATATACCATTGCTGGTACATCTGAGGGAATTGCTGATGGAGAAATGGTGTATCTTCAGAATATGCAAGATGGTAAATTGGTGAAGTTGGATTCTGCTGTGGTAACAAAAGGAGCATTCAGTTTCAAGGGAGATTTGGATTCTCTTACTGTAAGTCGCTATGTTACTTATATGAAAGAGAGACAGCGTATGATTGCAATGGTTTTCATTGAAAATGGTAATATCCAATTGCATTTGGCTCAGGGTGAGAATAAGGTTTCTGGAACAACCTGTAATGATGCTTATCAGAAATTCATGGATCAGTATATTGCTTTGAATAAGGAAATGAATGAGCTTTACCGTCAGATGCGTACCGATTCTACTCTTACTGCAGAGCAGGTGAAAGAAATGGAAAAGCAGTTGGAGGCAAAAGATGCTCAGAGCGTTCAGGTTTCATTGGATGCTGTAGAAGCTAACATCAACAATTTGGTAGGTGTTCAGTTGCTTGCTGCTTATGCCGATGCTTTTGATTTGAGCAAGGTTACTGAATTGCTGGGTAAGGTTCCTGCTGAGTATGCTAACGATGCTGATATTGTGAGACTGAAAGAGCGAGTTGCTATTTTATCTAAGACTGCTGTTGGTCAGAAGTTCGTTGACTTCTCAATGAATACGATTGATGGAAAAGAAGCAAAACTTTCTGAATTCATTGGAAAGAACAAATTTACATTGATTGATTTCTGGGCTAGCTGGTGTGGACCATGTCGCCAGGAAATGCCTAATGTAGTAGAGGCTTATAAGCAGTTCAAGTCTAAAGGTTTTGGTATTGT
This sequence comes from Phocaeicola sp., assembly GCA_029257865.1. Taxonomy (GTDB): domain Bacteria; phylum Bacteroidota; class Bacteroidia; order Bacteroidales; family Bacteroidaceae; genus Phocaeicola. Next base: position 34,112 of record JARIAN010000126.1, on the reverse strand, counting down.
AGGTGTTTCTTTGGACAATGATGCTGAGGCTTGGAAGAAGGCTGTAAAATCATTGAATATGACTTGGCCTCAGATGTCCGATTTGAAAGGTTGGGCTTGCGAAGGTGCTAAATTGTATGGTGTGCGCAGCATTCCTTCTACAGTATTGGTTGATCAGGATGGTGTGATTGTTGCAAGAAATTTGCGCGGTGAAGCCTTGGCTGAAAAATTGGCTGAATTGATGAAGTAAGTTTATTGAAGATCTTTCTTTCAATAATATTTTAGTCTTCCGATAAAAAGAAGGGCTAATTTAGAGTAAACTTGATATATATATATTGAAGTCTGTAAGATTTTGAAGAAAAGTCTTGCAGACTTTTTTTATGTGCCGACTTGAAGCAGGGACAGATACTATATGCTGAAACTGCCCTTTACGAATCATTTCATACACTCAAACAGACATTTCATACATTGCATTCCCTTTTGTTTGTTTGAGATAAACTTAATTTGGACCTTTGTTGAAGAAAATAACAATAAACTATAAAACTTATGAAACGAATAGCATTTATCACATTGGTATTCATTCTTGCTTCAACCATATTTTCTTATGGTCAGAACAATGACACACAAAAAGGAGATGACAGAGTAAATCAGGCAGCAGAACTCTTGAGTGTAGGTCTGGACGAGAAGGCTCTTAAAGTAATAAACGGATTTATTGAAGATAATCCGGATTTAGCAGACGGATATGTCACCAGGGCATTGGTCTATTCTGGAAAAGGCTGTTTCAATGAAGCACTTGATGACGTCAGTAAAGCTTTTTCATGTATAGGCAAGCACCGCGGAGAAATTAAGGAGTATCTGATATATGCGATGAGGTCTCGAATCTATGAGCAGACAGGAAGATATGATGAAGCCTTGAACGATATAGATAAAGCCTATGAACTGGTGCCTAAGGACGATATGGTGGAAATTCATGATATCCTGCATGTAAAATCAATACTATACATGTATCAAAACGAATTTCAGAAAGCTGATGAAGTGTTTGAACTGATGCTTGAAAGCAATCCTGAAGATATTGTTGCATTGCTTGGCCTTGCATCCAACAGGATAGAATATAAAGACTATCGAAGTACAATGGAAATAACCGAAAGATGTGAGAAGATAGACCCTTCATATAAAGAAATCTATGCATTAAGATGCGTAGCTTGTTATGGTCTTGGTGAATATTACCGGGCTATAGACCATGCCATCATGTATTGTGAACAAGGTGGTTCTCCTTTTGAGGAGGAAATCATGAGGGTACTAGAGAAGCATCTTGATTATGCAATTGCAAAGGTAAAAACAAAACTGGATATTAATGATAGGGATAACTATTTGGGTTGGAAACTACTGGAAGCAACACTTGATGAGAAATCGGATGACTATATAAGTGCGATAAAGATCTATGATGAACTGGAGAGTATGTATGGTCCCTCCTCTTTCAATTATTACTATCGCTCCAAATGTTATTATGAAACAGGCAACTGGGATATGGCACTTTCAGACATAAACCATTGCATCAGTCTTGAGGAAGAAGAAAGCGAGGACAGCTATAATTCTTTGATTGTAAGGGCTGATATCTATCGGGCAACCGGATTGACCGACAAGGCGATTGAGGATTACAAGACGTTGCTCAAGCAATATCCTGCCGATGGATTCCTTTATTGCAAACTGGCGGTTTGTTATAAAATGAAGGGTGACACTGAATTGGCTATAAAGCACTTCAGTACAGGAATTGAGATGAATAAAGGAAACCAATCTTCCTTTGTGTATTTCTTGCGGGGAATGCTGCTCCGGGAAACAGGGGAAACTCAGAAAGCCAATGCCGATTTTGAAAAAGTGATACAGATGGACACAATACCTTCCCCCTTGAGCCGACGACAATTTGTCTTGCATTTTCAAGGTGAGGATGAGAAGGCAATGCAATGGGCAGACGATATTGTAAAGAACAATCCGGACGACTATGACGTGTGTTATGATTATGCTCGTTTGATGTCTCTCATGAAAAAAACAGACGAAGCCGTGAACTATTTGAGGAAAGCTTTCGAAAAAGGTTTTCGTGCGTTTGACTCTGTTGAGAGCGACAGTGATTTTGAACCTATCAGAAACACTCCGGAATTTAGGTCTTTGGTCAGTGAGTTCAAGGGAAAAAGCAAGATAATGACGAAATTCATTTGAAGATATGAACAATAGGCATATATTTGCCGGAAAATAAATAAAATGAAAAGGCTCCTTATAATACAAACATCTGTCGACCTTGTTCGGATAGACCCCAGCCATATAGTCTACATTTCATCTGATGGTAATTACTCAACCATGGTGCAGGCGGATGGAGAGATGAGAGTACTGTCTTATCAGCTTGGTCAGATAGAGAGAATGATAGAATCGCAACTGGAGGTTGAAGGAAACATCTTTATCCGCATCGGGAAGGGTTTAATCATAAACCGTACTTATATTTACTATATCAATGCATCGAAGCAGAAACTGATACTTTCGGACACACTAAATTTCAACCATTGTGTCACGGCCTCTAAAGAGGCACTGAAGCAACTAAAAGAATTAATAGAAAAGGAGAATATACAATGAAGGATTATAAAGATATCGGTGATGACCAGATTCGCATCATAGGGTGCAATCCCTCTACAAGAAAGCAGAAGTTTTCCGGTTTTAAGGTTCTCATAATTATATTTCTAGCCATAGGGCTCGTAATTATGGCTGTGATTGTTTTCATAATGGGCAATACAGGTGGCATTTCCTCCACCATGCAGGATACTCCTGAAAAGGATGTTGTACAGGTGGAGTTGAAGGAGGATACAACCCGTGTACCTGTTTCAAGTTTTACAGAAATCAGGGATACCGCAGTCTTCAATATTCCGTTGAGGATATATATTCCTCACCATGCAGAACTCACCCTTCATATAGGAAAGATGGACCTTCAAGATAAATCGGTCATCTACGTTGCGCAGGCAGCAGATATAAGGGCTGACAATGGAGGGATAGTAGGTGCCTTCGTACTTAAAGGAGAGCCGCGTGCCTGGGGGCAATCAAAAAAGGGGTTCTGTGCTTCCATTGGCGGAAAGGTTACTGTTGGGGTTGCCAAGAATACCTCTCTATTTGAACAGGCTACAGAGGAAGAGGGGTATTTCTTCAGGCAATACCCTCTTGTACACAAAGGTCAAGTTATTCAAGATAACCCCAAAGGAAAATCTATTCGGAGAGGTCTGTGCTATAGCAAAGGGCAAGTGTTTATGGTGGAATCTCTTAACAGGATTACATTTCATGATTTCTCAAACTCTCTTGTTGCTTTAGGAGTAGATGAGGCAATCTATCTGGTTGGTTCTTCTTCCTATGGATGGGCTATTGATAGAAACAACAATCGTCATGAGTTTGGTGATGATAGCTATTATTCAGGTAGAAGTGTTATGCCTGAGAATATCAGTTATATCGTGTGGAGAAAATATGGTGATGAAACTATCCGATAGCTCTGTGTAACATTTGTTGGTGAGTTCTTTTGAAATACGGAAAAACCAACCATTTTGTATTGTGTGAAACAAACAGTGTCAGCAAAGTCTATGCTTATTCTTTGCTGACACTGTTTTTTATAATTCTCTTCAAGAGGAGAAAGATACCGGCAATGTTTTATTTGGAATATTTTTTAATGATACTCTCTGCCACTTTATCGCCCAATTCTTTCGCTTGCTGCAAGTGTTTCAAGCCTTCTTTCTTATTGCCTTTCTGAATTTCGGCATAACCCATCATGCGGTAGGCAGGAGCTTGCTTGCTGTCCAAGGTTATGATTTGTTTGAAAGTTGCAATAGCATTGTCCAATTGGTTGAGGCGGAGCAATACTCCTCCTTTTTCCAGCAGATACTCCAAGTTCTTTGGCTCAAGTTCCACTGCCTTGTTGATGTCATTGATGGCCTGTTGATACATTTTGCATTGCATTTCTGCCTGCTCACGAATCAAGTAGAATTCAGCGGAAACCTGTCCCATCATAGAATCGTAGAAATCGTTATAGTCTAATACAGCACCACGGAAATCCTTGTCGGCAGTTTTTACTCTGGCTCTTTCATACAGATAAGGGGCGGCTTCTTTACCATAAGGCTTGTTGAAGAAAGCCATTGCACTATCCATCAGTGCTGTCACTTCTTTAAGGTCAGCACCCTCAGTCAGTTCTTTTGCCTTGGCAGCCGAGTAGAAGGTGGCGGCTGAAGCCAATGAGGTATGGTTTACTTCATTATAACTCTGAAAAGCTTCCTGGTAATTCTTCATTGCAAAACAGATATCTCCTTTCTGCTGGAGGTAGATAGGTTCTTTGGCAGTAGATAAAGCTTGGTTTATTTCATCTAACGCACGTGCATAGCTCCATTCCTTATTTCCTTCATTTTCATTGACTGCTGTGCGGTAGGAATAAATCATTTTGGCTATTTCATAATGCACTTCATCCTTCTTTGTGTTGACTTCCAACGCTTTTTTTATGTAGTTTTCAGTTTGGCTGTAATCTTCAGATTTTCCGGTATTGATATAATAGGCAGCTTTACGCAGATAGCCTTCTTTATTGTCTGGGAATTGTGCTATGAAATCATCCAGCAGACTTAGATATTTAGCTCCATCCAGTTGGGAGGAAGCCATATACAAGTACACAATAGCTTGTGATTCATCTTCCGGCAATCCTTTTTTAATGCCAATAGAGTTGAGTGTGAAGTCATTGAAAGAAAGAGCCGAGATACTCAAAGAAGCAGCATATCTGATACCTAGCGCATAGCTTTCTTTGCCATCTTTGCCACTTCCTTTCTGCATCATTCCCACCACTTCACCTGCTTCATTCATGACAGGACAGCTCACTGTCTTTTCAGAGGCTGCCATTTCCAAGGTGTAATATACTGAGTTGTTGGCAATAGAGTCTACTTGAGTTACTTTTCCGTTATTGCCACTCACGGTTTTCTGAGTAGAGTAGGGCAGCAGATAGATTGTTTCGCCGTTTGCTGCTCCATTTGCAGCTATCGGCAGTGCTACCATCTTCTTATCTGTGGCTGTCTTAAACTTGATGACATCATACATATCATTTGCCCCTACGATGTATTCCACCGGAAGTTCTTTGCCATCGGCAGTGACCACTACTGCACGGTCGGCCCCTTTAAATAAGGAATAATCGGAAACTGCAATTCCCTTTTCGTTGATATAAAATCCGTTGCCGGTATTCAGAATCTTATTGTCTTTAGTGTAAGTAATGACTGAGCATACCGCTTTTCGTGCTTTTCCTGCCCATTTAGGCAGACTTTGAGCGAAGCCGGTATGCAGGAACGCCCCGCACACCAGCATACAAAATATTTTCTTCATAGTTGGATAATCTTTTTTCGGTTAAGGCTTATTTATCTTCAGCAAAACCGCGTTGTTTTACTGCTTCGTAAATTAAAATACCGGCAGCAACTGATACGTTCAGCGATTCAATGTTTCCAAACAATGGAATCTTTATCCATTCATCGCAAAGAGCCAGATGTTCGTAAGGCACTCCAGTATCTTCTGCTCCCATGATGATGCATGTAGGCGACTGGTATTCTCCTTTGGTATAGTCATAATCGCCTTTTTCGGTAGCAGCTACAATTTTGAAGCCGGAATCTTTCAGAAACTTGATGGTCTGTGTCAAGTTGTTTTCGCGGCAAACCGGAATGGTGTGCAGGGCTCCGGCAGAAGTCTTGATGGCATCTGCGTTTACGCTGACACTGTTTTTTGAAGGAATGATGATGGCATCTACACCGGCACATTCACAAGTACGGGCAATGGCGCCAAAGTTTCTCACGTCGGTCAGGCCGTCAAGCATAATCAGCAGCGGGTTCTTTCCTTCTTCAAACAAGAAAGGCACAATATCCTCCGTCTTTTGATAAGTGATAGGAGAGATAAAAGCTACCACTCCCTGATGGTTCTTTTTGGTGATACGGTTCAACTTTTCTACCGGTACTCGCTGTACAGGAATAAATGTTTCTTTCAGGACAGCAAACAGTTCCTTTGACAGGTCGCTCTGTATGTCTTTTTTTACCAGTACCTTATCAATTTCCTTGCCGGCCTGAATAGCTTCTATCACGGCTCTTACGCCAAATATCATTTCATTTTTTTCAAACATAGTTTCTTTCAGTTGTTAAGTTATTATGTATTTTCCAAGCCAAGCAATGCTCTTGCGTTGTTGAGGGCCGCCTCTGTAAGCGTCGTTCCACTCAGCATGTTGGCTATTTCCTTTACTCTTTCTTCTGTATTCAGCAGACGGATATGGCTGTTGGTGCCGTTTTCCGTATCTTCCTTATACACTTTATAGTGGGCAATGCCTCTTGCTGCAATCTGCGGCAAATGGGTGATGCTGATGACCTGCCGGTTTTGTTCCCCCATCTGCTTCATAATGAGAGCCATTTTTTCAGCTATCGACCCCGACACTCCCGTATCGATTTCATCAAAGATGATGGTAGGAAGTTTCACGGCTCCTGCAATCATAGCTTTCAGTGAAAGCATCACACGAGCTATCTCACCTCCCGAAGCAATGGATGCCACATTTTGCAGCATTCCGTTCTTGTTGGCCGAGAAGAGGAATGAAATGCTGTCCATTCCCTTGGCATCCGGCTCTTTGCGTGCAGTCATTTCCACGGCGAAACGCACGTTAGGCATTCCCAGTGGAATCAGCAGCCCTTCCATTTGTTCTTCAATATATCGTGCTGCCTTGCTGCGTGCTTCCGTCAGCACTGCGGCCATTTGTATCACTCGTTCGTACAGGTCTTCTTTCTTGCGGTTGAGTTCTGTTATCCGGTCGTCGAAAGAAGTGATAGCGTCTAGTTCGCTTCTATATTTCTCGGTCAGTTCTATCAGTTCGGCAATATTGTTCACCCGATGCTTCTGTTGGAGATTATAGATTAAGTTTAAGCGCTCGTTGACATACGTCAGTCGGGAAGGGTTGAAGTCCACCGCTTCTGCAGCCACTTCAATATCGTGCGAAATATCTTTCAGTTCGATATAACAGCTGTTCAGACGATTAGACCATTCCTCAGCCTGTTGGTATACATTGCTGATGCCTTGAACTGCCTGCATACATTCTTTCACCATAGAGAGTGCACTGTTTCCTTCTCCGTCGGCCAGTTGACCGGCACGATAAAGTCCCGCCTTGATTTCTTCAGCGTGTGTGAGTATTTCCGCTTCTGCTTCCAGTTCCTCCTGTTCGTTTTCTTTCAGTTCCGCCTCTTCCAGTTGTTCCAGTTGGAAGCGGATATAATCTTCGTCCTGTCGGCTTTTCTCAGCTTTTTGGATAAACTCATCCAGTTCCCTGCAAACGTCTTTATATGTACAGAACTGCTGTTGGTATCCATAGAGAATAGCCTCATCCTGTGCCAAGATATCAAGGATATTTAATTGGAATCCCTCCTTATTGAGCAGCAGGTTTTGATGTTGGCTGTGAATGTCTATCAGTTTTTCTCCCAGCAGCCTCATTTGTGCGAGTGAAGCCGGAGTGTCATTGATAAAAGCACGGCTTTTCCCGTTTTCCGAAACCTCTCTTCTCAAGATACATTCATCCGGGTCAAATTCAATGTCATTGTCGGTAAAGAACGGCTCCATACCATAGTTGGCGATATGGAACTTTGCTTCAACAATACATTTTGATGCCCCTTTCTTGATGGCTTTCACATCCGCCCGCTGTCCCAGTAGTAGGCCGATAGCTCCCAGTATGATTGATTTTCCAGCTCCTGTTTCTCCAGTAATGACTGAAAAACCTGAAGTGAAACTGATATCCAGCCGGTCAATCAGTGCATAGTTCTGTATGAAGATAGATTGTAGCATACGTTTCTTTTACAAGTTAAGATGGTGGGAAGGTTAAAACAGGGCAGCCAGGCTGTCAATGATGTCGGCGGCTACCTGAGTTTTAGGCTTCAGTTCGAAAGGAGTGACCTTTTCGGCATCCACAATCGTAATTTTATTGGTGTCGCAACGGAATCCTGCTCCCTTGTCTTTCAACGAGTTCAGTACGATGAAGTCAAAATTCTTTCGTTTCAGTTTTCCTGCAGCATGTTCCAGTTCGTGGTCGGTCTCTAAAGCAAAACCTACCAGTTTCTGTCCGTTCTTTTTGATTTTTCCCAATTCGGCGGCGATGTCTCTCGTCGGTTTCAGTTTCAAGATTAAGTCATCTTTTTCACGCTTTATTTTCGAGTCGGCCACACATTCCGGTGTAAAGTCGGCCACAGCAGCGCAAAGGATACCAGCATCGGCTTTAGGGAAATGAGTGGCAGCAGCCTGATACATCTCCTCGGCTCCCTCTACATCAATGCGGCAGATATTCGGGTGAACTGTTTTCAAGTCAACCGGACCGCTGATTAATGTGACTTCCGCACCTCTGGAGGCACATTCTTCGGCCAGGGCATATCCCATTTTCCCCGAAGAATAATTGCCGATGAATCTAACCGGGTCAATCTTTTCATAAGTTGGTCCGGCTGTAATCACAATCTTTTTCCCCTTCAAGTCTTCACTTTTGGCAAAGAAGTTTTCCAGCACTTCGACAATCTTTTCCGGCTCTTCCATTCTTCCTTTTCCTATAAGGTGGCTTGCCAGTTCACCAGCTGCCGGTTCGATGATATGGTTTCCATACGAACGCAAGACATCCAGATTGTGCTGGGTAGAAAGGTGCGCAAACATGTCCAAGTCCATAGCTGGAGCTACAAACACCGGAGCTTTCATAGACAGGTAAGTCGTAATCAGCATATTGTCGGCAATACCATTTGCCATTTTCCCGATGGTGGATGCAGTAGCCGGAGCAATAATCATGGCATCTGCCCATAGGCCCAAATCGACATGACTGTTCCATGTTCCGTCGCGTTGCGAGAAGAACTCGCTGACGACAGGTTTGCTGGTTAAGGCCGATAAGGTGATGGGAGTGATGAACTCCTTACCTGCCGGAGTGATGACTATCTGCACCTCGGCACCCTTTTTGATGAGTGCACGAGTCAATACAGCAGCTTTATAGGCGGCTATACTGCCTGTGATACCCAAAACTATTTTCTTTCCTTTCATCATAATTATTTGATCAAGTTGCTTTCGCGCAATCTGATTTTAGTCAAAACATTTTTAGTATTCAGTGTGAAGTCTCCATTCAGAATCCATCCGTAATATCCCGGGTCTCTATGGAGCACTTCCGATACCGGCATTCCTTTATATTTGCCGAAATTGAAAGTTTCCACTCCTTGTTCATCATAGACAATACGTCCGGCAAAATCCACATTTCTGCTGTATGATGAATAGTCGGAAAGGAAGTCGATGTTGTTTTGCAGCACTTCCGGATATTTGTCCAGTTGGGCTTTCAGCACTTCGTAAGTGGCTCTAGTGTCCGCTTCGGCTGTATGGGCATCTTCCAGGTTCTTGCCGCAATAGAACTTATAGGCGGCCGATAAGGTACGCTGTTCCAGTTTGTGGTAGATAACTTGTACATCTACAAACTTTCTGCGGGTAAGGTCGATGTCAATGCCTGCTCTCAAGAATTCTTCTACCAGTACAGGCACATCAAAACGGTTGGAGTTGAACCCGGCCAGGTCTGCTCCTTCGATATCCTTCATGATATCTTTGGCTACATCCTTAAAAGTAGGGCAGTCTGCCACATCCTCATCAGTGATGCCATGGATGGCAGTAGATGCCTCCGGGATATGCATTTCCGGGTTGATGCGCATTGTCTTGCTTTCCTCGTTACCGTTTGGATACACTTTCAAGTAACAGATTTCCACAATGCGGTCTGTATTTATATTGGTGCCTGTAGTTTCCAAGTCGAAGAAAACTATCGGGTTTTTCAGATTCAGTTTCATATATTATATAATAAAGATTTAAGACAGCCGTATATTCCTATCAGCTGTCTTTGTAAATAATTAATCGTTCAGCATCATCGGCATCAACAGCATCAGCAAATCCTCGTCTTCGCCCTGTTCTTCAGGAACGATGACTCCGGCGCGTGACGGGTCTGCCAGTTCGATGACGATGTTCTGTGAAGCGATGTTGTTCAATATTTCAATCAAGAACAAAGATTTGAAGCCGATGCTCATCGGGTTTCCGTCATATTGGCAGATGATGGTTTCATTGGCCGAGGTAGAGAAGTCGATGTCTTGAGCAGAGATTCTCATTTCATTTTCGCTGAGGCTCAGTTTGATCAAACTGCTTGCTTGCGAAGAGAAAACAGAAACACGGCGCAGTGCGCTGATGAATGAGGCGCGGTCGATGGTTGCTTTGTGAGGGTTGTTGTTCGGAATTACCGAGTTGTAGTTCGGGTAACGTCCTTCAATCAATCGGCATACCATGCAGTAGTTTTCCATGATGAAATACGCATTGCGGTCATCGAAAGCGATACGTACATCGCCTTGTTCTTTAGGCAGCAGGTTCTTGATGATGTTTGCCGGTTTCTTAGGCAGGATAAATGCGGCCTTTTCTTCGCCTCTAGCTGTATAGGTGCGGCATCGTACTAGTTTGTGGCCGTCGGAAGCTACCATGGTTACATCTTCATTGGTAATGTCAAAATAAAGACCATTCATTACCGGTCTCAGTTCATCATCGGCAGTGGCGAAGATGCTTCTGTTTATGCCCGACATCAGCACGCTGGCCGACATGTTTACCTCTACCGTATTGTTTCCCAAGGCCTGAGCCTGTGGGTATTCGGCAGCCGACTGCCCCATGAGGCTATATTTACCGTTAAGATATTGTACGGTGATTTCCAGGTTGTCTGCAATATAGAAGTTGAGCGGCTGTTCAGGAATTTCCTTTAAAGCCTCAAGCAGCGTTTTTGAAGATACGGCGAATCGTGCTTCACCTTCATACTCATTTACTTCAATAGAAGTAGTAAGAGTTGTTTCGCTGTCGGATGCGGTCATCTTCAAAGTTCCGTCTACCAGTTCCATCAGGAAGCAATCCAAGATAGGAAGGGAGTTTTTAGAGTTGATAACGCGGCTGATAGCCTGCAGATGGCTGAATAAAGTTGTACTTGAAACAGTAAAATTCATGGTTGAATATATTAATTGATTATTTCCTTTTCTACTAAAATGTTTATTTAACTGCCAAAGTTACGAAAAAGATTATATACACCTCATAAAAAAGAAGTGAAAAATTAGTTTACTTCTATAGAAAAATGTAATTTCGTAACCGAATTAAAAAAGATAAAACATGGAACTAGCAGGAAAAGTAATAGCCGTACTTGAACCAAGAAGCGGTATATCAAAAAGTAGTGGTAACGAATGGATGGTGCAGGAATATGTGATTGAAACTCACGACCAGTACCCTCGTCACATGTGCTTTGACGTGTTTGGTGCTGATAAAATCCAGCAGTTTAACATTCAGGTGGGCGAAGAACTGAACGTATCATTCGATATTGATGCTCGTGAGTGGCAGGGACGTTGGTTCAACTCTATCCGTGCATGGAAAGTGGAACGTGTAAATGCAGCAGCTCCTCAGATGCCGCCGATGGATGCCAATTTCCCACCTATCAATGCTGCTCCGGCAAACTTTGCAGCTACTGATGAAAAAGATGACCTGCCTTTCTGATGAAAGAGAGAAAAAGGTAACTACTACCGCTCCTTGGGGAGTGGAGTAAAGGCGGCATAGCCTTCCGGTACAGAGGAGGGTGATGCCGCCTTTGTTTTTTATCTCATTTGTTTTTTTTGTCTCATTGAATAGATGTGTTATGCAGTTGACTTATATATTACCTGAGTTCGGGATAGGTTTAGAATAATGCCGCCATGTTTCCGGCTATGCGTGGAAGGTCATCTTCAATGTATTTTAATACTTGCTTTTCTATCTCTTTTATAGGGCTTAGTAGAAGGTCTTTTTTTATATATTTCAATACAGACTTTTCTATTTGTTTCAGTGGGTTTATAGTCATTGTTTTTGCTTATTTATTATAAGTTAGTATATTTGTAATACTTATTAATCCGGGTTTGTAATAAGGTCGTGGATTGCAGTTCTACGAGTCCTTGGTTACTTATCCGGTTTTTTGTATAATCGCCTTGATGCATTTCGTGGCAAGTGGTTTTGAGTCGGTTTGGAGAATGAAGGAGTTTACTGATGCAGTTCGGATCTCTTTTTGATGTATTGAAAAAGAAGGTGAAATCCGAATGGTTGATAATTCGGATTTATAGTAGCATAATGATAGTGAAAATGGCTTTTTCGTTTTTGAAGTATTTGGGCGGTTGGGGGGGGTATATGTTGAAATGTTAAGATGGAATGAAATAAGATTGATAAAAACGATATTATATTCTGTTGAATTGTTAAATAGTCAAGATCTCGGGAAAATGAGTTGCAGATCATATAATTATTTTTAGGAAAAAATGTCGTCGTTTTTGTAAAAATGTCGAAGGAAGTTGGCGAACTTCCTTCGATGATTTGGGCGTGTTGCTCTCATTGACTGAAAAAATGCTTTGAAATCTGCTTTTTTTCTTCTAGATGGGCTGAAAAGATTACAATATCGAGATTTGACAAATGCTGCATTACTGTGATGTAGTTTGTGTTTTATCTTGTGGAATTGGATTTATTCAATCGGAAAGATGCTAAATAGTAAAATTGTGTGTCTTCTTGGATAAATCCAAACGGCTGAGAATTGAAAAATCGAAAAGGTGCATCTATCACCCTACAATCAATCGAGTTTGAAGGTGCCCGAAATGACAAAATGTTAATAACTGCAGCTTGCTGTCTTTTTGTTACATCCTCGTTTTGTTTCTGTCAAAAAATGCTATATTTGTAAAAGGTTTGAAGTAAGAAACAGACTGTCTTGAAATTCATTAATGACCATTAAAAAATAGAACAATATGCTTACTTTTATTTCTTGTGCCAAAACGATGACTGATAAAATCCATTTGTCTTCTACTTGCCGCACTTCGGTCCCAGCTTTTGATACCCTGGCTCAGCAATGTGCTGCTGAACTGGCAGCCATGTCTACTCAAGAGTTAGGAAAACTGTTGCGTGTGAGTGAGAAGATTGCAGCAGAAAACCGACATCGCTATTTTAGTTTCTTGTCGGGTGATGGCGAGCTTTATCCGGCTTTATTGTCTTATACGGGGATGGTTTTCAAGCATATCCAGGCGCAAGATTTCACCGATGACGATTTCAATTATGCTCAGCAGCATCTGCTTATCACTTCTTTTCTATATGGATTGCTTCGTCCTTTAGATTTGATAAGGAATTATCGTTTGGAGGGGAATGTGAAACTGGAGAGTGCCAAAGGGGAGACAATGTTTAACTTTTGGAAACCTATTCTTACTGATTTCTTTATAGCACGTATCCAGGAGCAGGGAGGTGTCTTGGTCAATCTGGCCAGTGACGAGATGAAAAACTTGTTTGACTGGAAAGCCGTCTGTGACTCTGTTCGGGTGGTTTCTCCCGAGTTCTATGTGCTTAAAAACGGTAAGCCAGCCAATGTGACTGTCTATGCCAAGATGTGTCGTGGTGAGATGACTCGTTTTATCTTGAAAAACCATATTGAATCTCCTGACGCGTTGAAGGGCTTTGACTGGGAAGGCTTTACTTTCGATGAGACTCGTAGCGATGAAGGACGGTTGGTGTTCGTGATGGAGTGAAATGCAGAATTAAACAAAACAATTAAATTTGAATGATATGCCATATCCTATAGAAAAGAAATTTGTGATAGCAATAGCTTCCAGTGCTTTGTTCGATTTGACGGAATCTGACAATGTGTTCAAGCATCAAGGGGAAGCCAAGTATCGGGAGTATCAGGAGATGAATCTTGACAAGCCCTTTGAACGAGGGGTGGCATTCCCTTTTGTCAAACGATTGTTAAAACTGAACATGTCCTTCCCGGATATTCAGCCGGTGGAAGTTGTGCTAATGTCGAAAAACAGTCCCGAAACAGGTGAGCGGGCGTTTCGTTCCATTGAGCATTATAATCTGGATATAACCCGGGCTTGCTTTACTTCCGGCAATCCCAATTTTCAATATTTGCCAGCCTTTAATGCCACCTTATTTTTATCAGCCAATCAGAAAGATGTACAGGAGGCTCTGAAAAACGGTTTTGCTGCCGGTAGAGTGCTCAATGAACATTATATGGAAGAGGAGGGTGAAGACCAGGAACTCAGACTGGCTTTCGACTTCGACGGGGTGCTTGCCGATGACTCTTCGGAAAAGGTATTCAAGGAAACTGGTGGGAATTTGGATTTGTATTTCCAGCATGAGAAGAAATATGCAGGACAGCCTTTGCAGGCAGGACCTATATTGAATCTGTTGACCAAGATTTCCTATTATCAGAGATTGGAGCGGAAAATCTGTGAAAAGGATCCCTCGTATAAGAGAATTCTGAAGACGGCTATCGTGACTGCTCGGAACGCTCCTGCGCACGAACGGGTAATCTTGTCGTTGAAGGAATGGGGCATTGATGTGGATGAGGCTTTTTTCTTGGGTGGAATAGATAAGTCTCGTGTGTTGTCTATCTTGAAACCACACATGTTTTTTGATGATCAGTTGGGGCATTTAGATCATCTGATCAATGTGCCTGCTGTGCATATCCCTTTTGGTATAGCCAATATGCAGTAAAGGATGCTTTATGCAAGACGGATTAAATTTATGGTATAAATATGCATTTGCGGGTGATTTTATTATGGTATTGGCTTCTGTTCTTTTATAAATTTACATTTTAGCGATAGAATGTTCAGTTGAGTGTAGAGAAAAAGTAGTATCTTTGCGCTTTGAAAATAAACAGGAGGTCTGGGAGGATGAGCGTATTTATTTCCTGGAGTTCCGTAAATATCTACTAGAACAAATTATGAAAAGTAAAAGCCAATTGCCATCGCCTATTATCGCATTTATTCCGATAATAGCTTTAATGATTATCATTTATTTCACTATTCACATGTATGGTCCTGATGCACTGACAGGAGCCAGCCAAGTGGCGTTGTTGTTTTCCACAACTATATGCTGTCTGGTGGGGATGACATGTTGCCGCACTCCGTGGCAAGAAATAGAAGATGCCATCATCCAAAACATTTCCAATGTAAGCACTTCATTGGTTATCTTGCTTATTATCGGGTCATTATCGGCCACTTGGATGCTGAGCGGCATTGTGCCTACTCTGATTTATTATGGTGTTCAGTTGATTCATCCCGGTTTCTTCTTGGTTTGTGCTTGTATTATCTGTGCCGTGATTTCGGTGATGACCGGCAGTTCGTGGACCACCATTGCCACCATTGGTATCGCATTGATAGGTATCGGTAAGGCTTTGGGTTTCCATGAAGGATGGGTGGCAGGCGCCATCATCTCAGGAGCTTATTTTGGGGATAAGATTTCCCCTTTGTCGGAAACGACCATTATGGCCTCTTCTGTATCGGAAACTCCTTTGTTCAAGCATATCCGTTATATGATGCTGACTACCGGACCGTCCATGCTGATTTCTTTGTTCTTGTTTTCAGCCTTGAGTTTTGTACATGCTTCAGGTGAAGGGTCCGATGTTTCAGCTTTTACACAGGCTCTTTCCAGCCGTTTTGTAATCAGTCCTTGGTTGCTGCTTGTTCCGGTGCTTACTACCGTTATGATTATAAAGAAAGTACCATCACTTATCACTTTGTTTATTTCTTGTTTGATGGCTACTGTATGTCTTTGCATCTTTCAGCCCGAAGTGTTGCGTGAAGTGGCAGGAGAAGGTCAGCCCATGTTGAAGGGGATAATCAATGCGTGGTATGGGGCCACTTCTATTACAACCGGCAATGCGGAGATTGATAGTCTGATAGCCACGCGTGGCATGTCGGGGATGCTGGTAACTGTTTGGTTGATTCTTTGTGCGATGTGTCTGGGGGGAGCAATGCATGCTTGCCGTATGCTGGAGAGCATCACCAGGTTATTGCATCGATTTACACAAAGAGCTGTAGGTATTGTTTCGTCTACAGTAGGAACAGGATTGTTCCTTAATCTTACTACAGCCGATCAGTATATTTCCATTATCCTTACAGCCAGCTCATTTAAAGATACTTATCGTAGAGAAGGATATGAAAGCCGGTTGCTGAGCCGTTCTACGGAAGATGCGGTGACGGTGACTTCTGTTTTGATACCATGGAATAGCTGTGGAATGACTCAGGCCACCATCTTAAATGTGGCTACTTTTACATATTTGCCTTTCTGTTTCTTTAACTTATTGAGCCCAATAATGAGTATTATTGTGGCGGCAGTTGGTTATAAAATTAAGAAGTTAAATCCGGCAGAAGGAGAATTGTAGATTCTATTTGAAGATTAATATGTTTATTTATAAAGAAGGTTCAATATCATGGAAAATCAAGAAAAATTAAAACTTTTATGTTTTTGTATATATAGAGGTGGAGGTATTACTCGTGACGATATCAAATTGTATTCAAAATTAGAAGGAAGGAAAGTTGCCGAAATAAACAAGCTTTGTGACAAAATGGTTTCCGAAGGACTGATTGATGCAAATTCTAATTATTGGTTTACAGGTATATTGTATTCAGTTCCTTCCCATGTGCTAATTTCTTATTACCTTTCTTTCTGCAAAGAAAACCCAAACTGGATTAGCCATTTCAAGACCTGTTTACCGGAAAAGCAGGATAATTTCATGGTGGCTTTAGATTGTGTGCTGAAGGGAGAATGGGATAAAATATCTTCGTCAGTTTTTGATGACACCAATGTATTATATCTCATACGAGTAATAGATAAAGATGAGTTTCGTAAGTTTGCACTTAATATTCCAGAATATCTTTTCGGTTATTTTTTCGATAAAGCCTTGTGCTATTATCTAGAAAATGACTTGCCTGATTATTTTGATTATTTGTTGGGTTTGCTCAATGGTTACAAGTTGTTGACAGAATCTCAAAAAGATATATTCTACTCTCAGATTCATCTGTATCGCTACTATTCCTGTGGAGAATATGAGCCGCTGAAGAATCCGTCGAATCTTTATGATTGGATATTGGAGGCAGTACATTCAGCACATCAGTCTGATTATGTGAAAGCCTTATATTGTTTTGAAAAGGCACTGAAACTAAGGAACAAGATATCCAAGGAAAAGAATGTTCTTCTTGGGGTGCTCAATGCTTATTTCATGGTGCTTACTTATGTTCATTTATTGTCGGAGGGAGGACTTAAAAAACTGGAAGTGCTACAGAAAAAGGAGTCGGTGAATGTGATGGAAAGTCTACTTCCGGCAAAGATTCTTATTGAATATGTGTTGTCTACACCACATAAAATAGATGTGGTGGATGTGAATATTTTGATTAATTCGAACACACCGGTTCTAAAGTGGATGGGGTTCTTTTTCGGGTTGTTTTTCAAACTCCCTAAATATGAACTTTTACCTGTAGAGATTTTTCAGCCCAAACTAGCAGTTTTGCGCCATGAAATGGCTTCTGTGCTACAGATTTCAGACGAAGAGAAACAGGAACTCGACGAGAAGTTCGGCAAATCTTTGCTTGCTTCTTTGAATTTTAAAGCCGATTGGGAATACCTTATTGATGATATTTTGAACATGGAAAAAGGTAAAGTCACTAGGGATGTGAAAGAAAGGCTAATGTATTTGATACACCCTTATGGAGAGGTGGATGTTCGCATCCAAAATGTATTGAAGTCGGGAGCATGGGGTGCAGGAAAACATATTTCGTCTTATCGTTTATTTAACGAAGATTTAGATATGATGGATGAAACCGACAAGAGAATATGTCAGAGATGGAGAAAATCGGATTCATATGCGTTAGAAATTACAGAGGTCTTGCCGGAACTGGTAGGAAGCGATAGAGTGTATACCGGTAGAAATGCTCCCTTTATGCAGGTGAATGTGACTGAAGAAAAGCCATATCTCATCATTGAAAAAGAAAAAGGTGAATTTATAGTACAGGCGAACTATCAGATGATAGATTTTTGTGACAAGGCAGAATCGGACACCCACTTGATAGTGAAAAAAGATGAACTGAATTATGTGGTGTTTCCTTTGGATAAGACCTTAAAAATGTTTTATAGTAAACTCCTTGCTCAAAAACGTTTTCCTTTGGAAGCGGAAACTAAATTGAAGGAACTAATCAAGGTGATAGGTGGAAAAGTGAATATACATTCTTCTTTGGTAGAAGAGGGTAGTATAGTGGAGGTCGTGGAAGGGAATGCCGGAATTGGCCTGCAAGTGAAAACGCATGAAGTATTTTTCCAAATCAATTTTTGTGTGAAGCCTTGTCCGAATGGAAATTTGACTTTTCGTCCGGGACAGGGTTTGGCTATTGTTTTCGATGAAACGGCTCAAGGAAGATGTAAAATTAAAAGACACTTGAAAACAGAAAAGAGCAACTATGATTCAATTGTGTTCTTTATTGAGGAAACTTGCGGTGTTCAAGTGGAGGATTATGGGGTTGAATTGAATCTGCAGCAGATGTTGAATGTCTTGGAGTATATTCAAACGGTAAAGGATACTTATTATATCGAATGGATAGACGGACAGCAGTTGAAGCTGAAAAATATGGTGCAGTCTAAAGAATGGAATATCCAGCTGAAATCAGATCATGACTGGTTTGAAATTGAGGGGGATGTAAAGTTGGATGATAATACCCTAGTGAGTGTTGCACAACTGCTCGACTTGATAGGAAATAATAATGAGCGCTTCGTGAGGTTGAGTGATGGTGATTTCTTGATATTAAACGACAATTTGAGAAAGCAACTTTCTCGTATTGAGGCTATCGCAGTAAGGAAGAAGGGTAAGGCTAGAATCGCAGCTATTCAGGCAGGTATGTTGGCTGATGATATTCTTGGTGGTGAATTGGGTATTCAGGGTGATGAGGCTTTGGAAAATCTAAGAAATAAGATAGCTAAAGGAGGTACTGTATCGGTGAAAGTACCGGCCGGACTGAATGCTACTATGCGTGATTATCAGGTTGAAGGGTTCAAGTGGATTGCGAAATTGAACAACTGGGGAGCAGGAGCATGTTTGGCTGATGATATGGGTCTTGGAAAAACGCTGCAGTCCATTGCATATCTTTTGCTGAAATCCAAGCAAGGACCGTCGTTGGTGGTGGCTCCTGCATCTGTTGTACCTAATTGGGAAAGGGAAGTGAGAAAGTTTGCGCCTGCGTTGAATACTTATATGCTTAATACAAGTAGTGACCGTAAAAGTATGGTGGAAAAAGCGAAGGCCAATGATGTTATCCTTGCTACTTATGGTCTGTTGGTATCGGAAACAGATGCAATACTCTCCAGAAAATGGAATGTGGTATGTCTTGACGAAGCGCATGCTATAAAAAACAGGGAAACCAAGACTTCTGCAGTCGTAATGCAGTTGAATGCGGACAATAAGATTATTTTAACGGGTACTCCCATACAAAACCATTTAGGAGAACTGTGGAATTTGTTTCAGTTTATCAATCCAGGTCTCTTGGGGGGATATGACCAGTTTCAGCAGAAGTTTATTCTCCCCATTGAGCAGGGGAAAGACAAGCAGAGACAGTTGTTGTTGAATAAAATCGTTCATCCTTTCATGCTGCGAAGAACTAAGCAGGAGGTGGTAGAGGAATTGCCTGATAAAGAGGAAATTGTATTGCCAGTAGAACTTTCGGAAGAGGAAATGGGCATATATGAGATGATTCGAATAAGAGCCAAGCAGATGGTTGAAGATGGGGGAGCGAATGTGAATGCGGTCACTTTATCTGAAATTACAAAGCTCAGGCAGGCTGCGTGTTGTGCTTCTTTGACTGAAAAGAAATGGAAAGGAAAATGCAGTAAGATTGAAGCGCTGATTGGCCTATTGAATGATTTGAGAGAAGGAAATAATAGGGCGCTGATATTTAGTCAGTTCACGTCTTTCTTCATGTTGGTGAAAAAACAGTTGGATGAGGCAGGTATACCTTATCTCTATCTGGATGGTACGATACCTATGAAAAAGCGTGAAAAGTTGGTTAGTGAATTTCAAGAAGGTGAGTGTCCATTCTTTTTAATCAGTTTAAAAGCTGGTGGGCTGGGTTTGAACCTCACTGGGGCAAATTATGTGATTCATCTAGATCCTTGGTGGAATCCTGCCATCGAGCAGCAAGCTACTGACAGGGCTTATCGAATAGGACAAAAGCAGAAGGTGATTGCCTATCATCTTGTTTCTGCTCATACGATTGAGGAAAAAATCTTGCGGATGCATCGTACAAAGCGAAATTTATCAGATGCTTTGTTGGATGGTACGGATATGAGCCATAAGTTGAATGCGAAAGACTTGATTGAAATCTTGGACAATAAATTTGAAGAAGATTAAACAGAAAAGGCACGAAACGACGCAGACTTGCTCGAAGAAATGACTTTTTATTGTTTAATTTTCCTGTTCTGAAAATTTTTATCATTATATTTGAAGCGGAATTGAGCAAAATGAACTGACTGCTTAATTCCGCTTTCTTATTGTACAAATAGATAAAAAGAACCTATATAAAACTAGTTTAAAACTTTAAATTGATGATGAAAAAGAAATTCATGTTGGCTATGAGTATGGCAGCGATGATGCCGGCTTTGGCCACGAATGTAACGTCGCCTAAGTGGCTTCGTTGGTGTGCACTCTCGCCCGATGGGAAAAATATTGCGTTTACTTATTCCGGAGATATCTATCTGGTGCCTTCAGAAGGTGGTATGGCTCGGCAACTCACTGCCAATACTGCGCACGATTATGCTCCGGTGTGGAGCCCAGATAGTAAACACATCGCTTTTGCTAGTGCACGTGAAGGTAGCATGGATGTCTATGTGACTTCTATTGCAGGGGGGACGCCCAAACGTTTGACAACCAAGTCGGGCAATGAAGTGCCGGTGGCTTTCCTTGATGCGGAAACTGTGCTCTTCACTGCTGCCGGACTGTCTTCTGCCGAAAATATCCAGTTCCCTTCGGGCATCTTCCCTCATATATATAAGGTGAATATCAAGGGTGGTCGTCCTCAGAAGCAATATGAATGGTCTATGGGTAATCCAAATATCGGACCTAAGGGAGTGCTTTATGAAGATATTAAAGGATATGAAGATTATTGGCGCAAGCATCAGACTTCAAGCATAGCCAAGGATATTTGGCTGTTTGACGGAAAGGAATATAAGAAGATTACTCATTTTAAAGGAGAAGACCGTAACCCTGTATGGGCTCCAGATGGGAATAGTTTCTATTATCTGAGCGAACAGAATGGTTCGTTTAATGTGTTTAAACATGACCTTTCTGATAAGTCGGGTAAGGATAAGCAACTCACTTTTCATTCAAATAACCCGGTGAGATTTCTTACTGCTTCCAAAAAAGGTACTTTATGTTATAGCTTCGATGGTGAATTGTACACTTTAGAGCCCGGAAAGAAGCCTCATAAAGTGAAAGTAGAAATCATACGTGATGATATGCAGCGTGAAGTGGTGCGTAAACTTCTTTCTTGGGGAGCATCTCAGGTGTCTGTTTCACCGAAGAATAAAGAGATTGCTTTTGTCATGAATGGAGATGTGTATGTTACTTCTTGTGATTATAAGACTACCAAGCAGATTACTGATACTCCGGAACGTGAACGTGGGGTAGACTTCGCTCCAGACGGACGGGCTATTGTTTATGCTTCCGAACGTAGTGGGCATTGGCAAATTTATCAGACTAGCATTGTCAGTAAGGATGAGAAAAACTTTACCTACAGTACAGAACTTAAAGAAGAACGTTTGACAAACGGGGATTATACGGCTTTTCAGCCTGCATATAATCCTAAAGGTGGGGAAGTGGCTTTCTTGAAAGACCGTACCGAACTTTGTGTCTTGAACTTGAAGAACAAAAAGGTGCGTACTGCTATGCCGGGCAAGTTTCAGTATTCTTATGTGGATGGAGACCAGGATTATGCCTGGAGTCCGGATGGAAAATGGTTGTTGTCTGAATATATTGGCACTGGTGGATGGAACAATAAAGATATTGCACTGGTAAAGGCTGACGGCTCTGGTGAAATACACAATCTTACCAATAGCGGTTATTCGGAAGGTTCTCCGAAATGGGTGTTGGATGGAAAGGCGATGCTTTTTAAAAGTGACCGTGCAGGATACCGCAGCCATGGCTCTTGGGGAGCTGAAAGTGATGCGTATATCATGTTTTTAGACCGTGAGGCTTATGACCGTTTCCGAATGAACAAGGAAGAACTTGCTTTGCTCAAAGAAAAAGAAAAGGCTGAAAAGGAAGAAAAAGACAAGAAGGAAGCAGAGAAAAAGTCGGATAAGAAGAAAAAAGCCGATAAAGATAAAAATAGCGACAAGAAAGAATCTGAACAAGATTTGAAATTCAATTTGGACCATCTGGAAGAGTGGACCATGCGACTGACTCCTTATTCTACCGGATTGGGGGATATGGTGCTGAGCAAAGATGGAGGCAAGTTGTATTATATAGCTCCTCACGAAGGCAGACCGGCTTTGTGGGAACAAGACTTGAAGGAATATAGCAACCGACTTAAATTGTCAGGAATGGATTGGGCTGCTCTTGATGTGGATGCTGATGTCAAGAATGCTTATTTTGCTGCTGGTGGAGCCATCAAGAAACTGGAAATGGAGAGTGGTAAGGTAAGCAACATTGCTTTTGAGGCTTTCTATACAGAACGCCCGGACGCAACAAGAGAGTATCTGTTTAATCATATTTGGGGACAAACCAAGGAAAAACTATATGACCCAGCGATGAATGGTGCCGACTGGGATGCTATCTACAAGACTTATTCTCAGTATTTGCCGCATATCAACAACAATTATGACTTTGCTGAGATGGCTAGCGAAATGTTGGGTGAGCTGAATGTCTCTCATACAGGATGCCGTTTCGGTGGTTATGGTGGAGCTTTGTCTACTGCTACTTTGGGAGCCTTCTATGATGAGGCTTATATGGGTGATGGATTGAAAGTGAAGGAAGTTATCAAAGGTAGTCCGTTGGAAGCTGGAAAGACTCCTGTAAAGGTCGGATGTGTTATCAAGGCTATTGATGGAGAAGTCATTAAGGCAGGAATGGATTATAATGCATTGCTTGATGGAAAGGCTGGTCGGTATACTCGTCTTACTGTTGAGGATGGGAAGAAGACTTTCGATATTACAGTAAAACCTATTTCTTCCGGAGCTGAAAATGCATTGCTTTATGAGCGTTGGGTAGAAAATAACCGAAAGATGGTAGACCGTTTGTCGGGTGGAAAATTGGCTTATGTGCATATTGAGGCTATGAATGCTGAAAGTTTCCAAAAACTGTATAAAGAATTGCTCAGCGATGAAAACCGCAAGAAAGATGCAGTGATTGTTGATACTCGTCACAATGGTGGTGGTTGGTTGCATGGCGATGTTTGTATGCTTTTGAGCGGCAAGAAGACCATGGAATATAAACCACGTGGACAGTATATTGGAAATGACCCGTTCGACCGTTGGACAAAACCTTCTTGCATGTTGATTTGTGAAGACAACTATTCTAATGCACATGGAACTCCATGGTATTATCAGACACAAGGATTGGGTAAGCTGATTGGTGCACCTGTTCCGGGTACAATGACTGCTGTGTGGTGGGAGCCTTTGGAAGGTGGATTAGTTTTCGGTATTCCACAGGTTGGCGCTTATGATAAGAATGGTCATGTACTGGAAAACTTGTTGTTGGAACCGGATATTGAAGTTTATAATAAACCGGAAGATGTGATGAATGGTAAAGATGCACAGTTGGAAAGAGCAGTGAAAGAGATGCTTTCTACTGCTGTAAAAGAATGGTAAATTCCTTGTATAGTGAGTGTTGACTATATAAGGTGAGAAAAAGTAGGCCGTTGCGACTTCTATAAAAGAAGTTGTAGCGGCTTTTCTCTTTTCTGTAGAAATAGCAAGGATTCTCAATTTTATAAATTTTCGGATTTTTTTTATAATCTCCCGATGCTCCATAAGCAGTACTTTTGCAGCGTAATCAAAAAACAATTAATTAAACCATTAAATAAAGATTTGAGTATGGCAAAATTGTATGGAGCAGGTGCTTTGTATCACGGCAATGGTTCTTTGGAAGAGCTGAAGAATATCAAGGGGGAACGTGTAGTAATTGTAACAGGAAAAGGTTCGGCTGTAAGAAACGGAAGTTTGAAGCGTACTGAAGAAATCCTTTCAGAAATGGGGCTTTCTTACAAAGTATTTGATGGGGTTGAGGCAGACCCTTCTATCAATACAGTTCGTAATGGTGCTGCTTTTATGGAAGAATTCCAGCCAGATTGGATTATCGGTTTGGGCGGTACTTCGTCTATTGATGCAGCAAAGGCTATGTGGGCTGTTTATGAGCATCCGGATTTGACTTTCGAACAGATGGCTACTCCGTTTGGTATCCCTGCTTTGAGAAATAAGGCTCGTTTCGTAGCGATTCCTTCTACTAGTGGTACAGGTACAGAAACTACTTCTTTGGCTGTAATAACCGATACTGAAAAGGGAGTGAAATATCCTTTGGCTTCTCATGAGTTGCAGCCTGATTTGGCAATTCTTGATGGTGACCTTTGTAAGTCAATGCCTGCACATGTAACAGCTAATACAGGTATGGATGCTTTGACTCACTCTATTGAGGCTTATACTTCTAATATAGATGATAACTATGCTGATGTGTTTGCAAAAGGTAGTATCGAGTTGATTTTTGCTAACTTGAAGAAGGCTTGTGAAGACCCTGAAAATGGAGTAGTCCGCCAAAATATGCACGATGCTTCCGCATTGGCAGGCTATGC
Source organism: Phocaeicola sp. (assembly GCA_029257865.1). GTDB lineage: Bacteria > Bacteroidota > Bacteroidia > Bacteroidales > Bacteroidaceae > Phocaeicola. Next base: position 9,447 of record JARIAN010000126.1, on the reverse strand, counting down.
ATTTACTAACTCATGGTTAGGTATCGTTCACTCTATGGCTCATCAGATGGGTGGTGTGTTCGGTATTCCTCACGGTCGTGCCAATGCTTTGGCTCTTCCAAATGTAATGCGATACAACTCGAAGGTTACCAATCGTTTTGAGGACCTTGCAAAAGTTTTAGGAAAGGCTACTACTGCCGATTTTATCGAAGCTGTAGAAAACTTGAAGAAAGATATTCATGTTCCGGCTTCAATCCGTGAGTATGGTATTGAAAAGGAAGCATGGATGAAGGAAGTTCACCGTATGGCTGAACATGCTTTCCAGGATGTTTGTACTTCATTCAATCCTCGTAAGACTTCTGTAGAGGATTTGGAAAAATTGTATATTGCACTCTACGAAGGTGAAAAGGTTGACTTTTAATTATAAATGATATTTTTTTAGTAATTTTGCCGGCCGAATGGATTTTTCTGTTCGGTCGGCTTGTTTTTAGAGGTAATTTTTTTGCGATAAATATAAGATATGAACTTTAAGAATGTAAAAGCACATCTGGCTTTGTTGTTGGCAGCCAGTATGTGGGGATTGATGTCGCCGGTAGGTAAGGCGGCAATGGAGGCTGGGATAACAGGCTTGATTTTGGCAAACATGCGTATGCTCGGTGGTGCATTATGTTTTTGGATAACTTCATTATTTGTAAAGGCGGAGAAGGTCTCACCACGCGATTTATGCTTGATGTTCTTCGCTTCAATGCTAGGTATCGTGTGTAATCAAGGGTGCTTTACTTTCGGATTGTCATTGACTTCCCCTGTTGATGCTTCCATCATTACCACCACGATGCCTATCTTTACGTTGATATTGGCGGCTGTCTTTTTGAAAGAGCCTGTCACTCCGATGAAAGTTGGAGGTTTGTTCTTGGGGTCTATCGGTGCTCTGCTGCTCATTCTTGGTGCGCAGAACGGCACAGGAAAGGAAGGCAATATTTGGGGAGATTTATTGTGTATGTCCTCGCAGATTAGTTTTGCCTGCTATCTTACCATTTTCAAAAAACTAATTTCGAGATATTCAGTCTTTACCTTGATGAAATGGATGTTCACTTATGCTGCTATTGTATTCATTCCTTTTTCCTATAATGATGTGGTGGATACAGACTTTACTTCGTTCTCTGTCAATGTATGGTTGGAAGTAGCTTATGTAGTAGTGTTTGGTACTTATGTAGCTTATATATTCATTCTATATGGACAGAAGAATCTTCGTCCTACCGTGGTAAGTATGTATAATTATATGCAGCCTGTGGTAGGTTCTACCGTTGCAGTCTGGTTGGGAATGTCGACATTCGGATGGATGAAGGCGATGGCAGCCATGCTTATCTTTATTGGGGTATATGCAGTGACACAGAGCAAGTCGCGTGCCGAGATGTTGGCCGAAAAGGGTATTGTAGACGGAGAATAATAACATTTTGAAATGTAAATAATGGGAAACAGCATTACGTGGACTATACGCTGTTCTGCTTTTTTGTGATATTTTAAGTGAAAAATAGAAAGAAAGCACGCTTTCATTTCGTAAAAAGGATTATTTTTGCAGACTTTTTTGAAATAACAGGTAAAAGGAAGATAGTCTTTATACGGCTTTCTTCAGAATAAACAAAATAAAAAAACATTTAATTCGTTATGAAACATTCTTATTCATTGGTATTAGGTAAAATGGTTTATTCATGGATGCTTATGGCATTATTTGCTTTGCCTTCATTGGCTCAGGACAACAATAAGCATGAAATGGAAAACCTGCATGTTACAATTCCAGCAACAGAGTATAAGTCGAGTCATTTCATAGAAAAAGAAGTAATAGGTGGTAAAGAATATATCGTAGGAAAACCTTCGTCTTATAAAAAGAATGGAGAAGCGAATGCCGGAATTCTTTTGCAGCCTTATGCTGAATATGTAATCAGCAGCAAATTGCCTGGAGGTAGCTATCATGTGTTGGTCTATTATACGCTAGATAAAGAAAAGACTCCGGATACTCCCAAAATCAGTATCAGTATGAACACCCAGAAGGCACAGGAAATAGAACTTACCAGCAAGCAGCTGAAGAAATATGCCAAAGCTACTTTCAAGGTAAATTTCTTGAAAGGAAAGAAACATACAGTAAAGATTTGGTTGCCTTCGGAAGGGGTGCGTGTACGCGAAATCAAAGTGATGCGTGCCATTTTCAACTCCAAAGGCAAGTCATCTGATAAAGAATAATAGGGAAAGATTGTTAGGATAGAGTAAAAGCATGATTCAGAACAAAAACTTGAATCATGCTTTTTTTGTACATTATTTTGGAAAATCATCTATTTCTTCCCACAGTATAGAGGATGTGTCCATCCTTGTTTATCATATGTAGACAAAGTTCGTGTGCGGTAGCTGGCAATACAGAGAAGCCGGCTTCAGGACTGCAGTACAAAGTATCGTCGATAGGACTTACCTTTCGGATCATTGGAATGATAATTTAAATGAAATAAGTTATTGGTGATGTAAATAGATAAAAAGGAAGTCTTGATAGGGGATATTAGGACTTCCTTTATTAATGTTGATTGTCAGCTGGTTGGATTATCATTCCAGTAGGCTGTACATTCCATGATTGATGGCTTTCAAGACCAAATCTACCGAGTTTTTAGCTTCCAATTTTACAAATAAGTTCTTTCTATGAGATTCGATGGTGTTGACCGACAAAACCATTTGGGTAGCTATCTCGCGGGTATTCATGCCTTGTGCAATCAGTTTCAGAACATCAACTTCACGCTGAGTCAAGTTGTCAATGCTATCATTTAGGGAAGCTGTATGTGCTAGGATTTTCTTGAATTCTAAGCAGAAATAGATGCCTCCCTCCAGAATGCATTGGATAGCTTTTGAAAGTTCTGTTGTGTCTGCTGTCTTTAAGATGACTCCTTTGATTCCACTTTCAGCCAGTCGTTTGATAGTCCATATCTCATCGTGTACTGTGTCAATCAAGATTTTGGCCTCTTTGTCTTTATCTAAAATATATTGGATAAGTTCAAAACCATCCGAATCGGGAAGTTCCATATCCAAGATATATAAGTCGAAGTGATGTTGGTTGATGAGCTCCATGGCTTCTTTTCCGGTAGATGCAGTGTAAATGTCCTTTACATTTTCAATATTTGATGCAATATACTTGATACCCTGTATGATTAATGCATGGTCATCTACCAGTAATAGGTCGTTTTTTGTTTGGTTCATTGTCTTTCAACTGTTGTGTTTAAAGGGAATGTAATAAAAATTTCACATCCATTCCCGATAGATGTGTGTAGTTGGAAATTGCCGTTTAATTCCTCTACACGATTTCTGATAAATTGTAATCCGACACCTTTAGTCACTTTTTGGGTGTCAAATCCTATTCCGTTATCACTAACATCGATAAAGAAATTATGGCTATCCATTCTTATTTTGACAGAAGCAAGTGTGGCTGATGCATATTTAAGAATATTGCCGGTAAGTTCCTGTATGATACGATATACAGCCAATGACATTTCTTCTTTTATTGTATTCAAGTTATCTTCATTTGATAAAGATAGTTCAAATTTGCAGTTTTCTTTATTGTTCAATCTTCCCATGTGCGCTCTAAGTAGTTCAGACAAAGTGAGTTGTCGGAATACCGGAGGCATCAAGTCGTGCGAAATAGCTCTTACTTCTTCATGCAGTTTTTTCAAATGCTGTGCTGCTTCTTCGTTTGATTCCGGATGAATTTTCATAAGCATACTGATGCCCAATAATTCGTTGGCTACATTGTCGTGAAGTTCTTTGGCTAATCGTTTTCGCTCGGCTTCTGTACCTTTAAAGTAAGAGTGAAGTATGTGCGTATGCATTTCTTTTGCCAGGTTATCCAGTTCCTGTTCCTTTTGTTGGATACGTATATATAGGTCGGCAGCCTCCTTTTCTTGTTTGATGCGTTTGATGCGTTGGTAGAGCACTAAAGTAATCAGCAGGATGACAAGGAAGATACTGCTACCGATAGCAATCATCCAATAATGCTCTTTCTGCTGCTGTTCGATGGTCATTTCTGCAATCTTCAAATCTTTTTGGGCTGTTTGGTATCGGGTATAATACTCCACCATACGGCGGTTGGTTTCTTGCTGATACAAGGTGTCTTGCATGGCAGCAGCTTTTTTCTTATATTCCAGTGCAGAACGAAGATCCTTGCCTTCGAGTTCCAAAGCTTGTGATATCAAGTTGTAGATATGTGGAGAACATTCGGTCAGTTCTTTTGTTTTGTCCAAGTTTTTAAACATTCGGGCATATTCGGCAGCTTTCTTGTATTCTTTTCTGTTCATCAGAATAGAAACTTTTGATGCATAAAACAGTTCGCTACGGATGAATTGGTGTATATTGGCTAGACTATCAACCTTATCTAGGAAGTATTCACACGAGTCTGTTTTGTGAATCGCTTCATAATTGTTGGCCAATGTTTGGTAGGTGGATCCAAGATAGTAAAAGGACTTATTAACATAAGGCAATGCCTGCCGCAAGGTATCGATAGAAGCTTGGTATTGTCTGTTGCCATACATATAGAGTCCTAAGTTGCTGAGCAGTTTGCCATAGGTTGCATTCTCATCGGTGTTTAGTCCATCTTTCAGGGCATGATGTGCAAATTTAACAGCTTCTGCCTTTTTCCCCCACTTATAATACATAGCCGCTAAATTGGTATATATGTAGAGGCGGTTATGTTTATTGTCAATCAAGTCATACATGTTTAGGGCCTTGTTGAAATAAGAGAGGGCATCAGGATATTGTTTCCTTTTGACATAGAACACTCCCATTTGATTATAGGCGTCCAATAGTCGTATTGTATCCTTGATAGCTGTCAGTGCGTTAATTGTAAGGCGAGTATAATGGTATGCAGAGTCTGCTATACCTAATACACTATAAGCATACGAAAGATTTTGACATTCATCTCCCCAGGTAGATTTGTTACCTTGGTGCAGATAGTTGAGTAACATTGCCTTTTTAGTATAGTGAATCAAAGAATCAATCTGATCTTGTTCGCCAAAAGAAGTAGCGATATTATTGAGAGCCGTTTCTTTAATAGAATATGCTTGTGTAGACTGCAGCATCTTCAAGGCGGTTCGGTTTTGTTTTTGGTAGAGTATGAATTTCCCTTCCTGGTAAAGCAAGTCGGAAGCATAGACTAGTGCTTTTCCCCATTGTGCCGAATCATTATTGGCCTTTGCCAGTTGTATTGCTTTATCTGTAGCCTCTTTTAGGAGTTCTGGTTTTTTTCGTTCCGAATAGATTTTTTCAGCCAAGGCATTCCAAGCTTTTGCACTTTGTTGTTCAATTGCATATTGATGTAGTTCTTCTATATTTTGTGCATATGTTGAACCATTAAAGGTAAAAGCCGCAGCACTGGCACAGAATAGACAGTTAACAAGTTTCATAAGATATTTGTCGGATAATAATAGTTAAAAACGATGCAAATGTAATGAAAACAAAATAAATATGCAATCTGATAATTGAAATGCAGAATCAAGATTTTTTGTAAAAGAAGGTGGATGCCCCTCAGAGGGAAAGAGAGACATCCAACCTAAAAGTAGTTTGTCGTGCACCCGTAAGCATTAAAAAAGTAGATGAGCATGAGATGCTTATCGGGCATTATGTTATTTTGTGTATTGTGGCTGTTATATAACTTGTAAAGAAATATAAACGTTAGAATCGGAAACTTAGATAAAATCTAGCTCCTTTATTGTTGTATTTAATTTTTTCTGAATCCTCTTCCGATTTGATTTTAGTATCCCCCCAACGTTGTTCTGCACCAATAGAAATAACACCATATGATACAGAAGCACCATAAGTGAAGTAGGTGGCATAGTTTCCTTCAAAACTGCTGTCTATATAGTATGCAGAGTAGCTAGGTACTACATGGAAATATGCAGCAACTTTCAAGCGCCCAACAGGATTAACAGTAATAGAAGGTCCGAAATGCATTCCGGCTTCCATTTTGTATAGGTCATACTTTTCAACTACTTCTTCTGATTCCATTCCCATATCATTGGGCTCGGTATAACCGTTATCTTCTATAGAATAGCTGCCAACGTTCAAATCGAAGTAAGTCCAGTCCAATCCGAACTTAATCATTCCAAGGATAGGGCGTTTATGTAAATAATAGGTGCGTCCGGTAGAGATACCTGCTCCCCAGTCACTTTTGATTTTAGAATCAGCTCCTTCTATTTTTAACTCCTGCTGGCTATAGTTGAAGTTAAAATATTTTTTACGATTCTGCCATACTCGTTGATAGCGCTTGCTTTGAAACATGTCTTTACTATTCTTTACTTCGGAAGTTTCTTCTACATTCGCACTTTGTGCATTAATTACAGGTGAAATACAGAGTAGTAAGCCAAAGGCAAGTAATGATTTTCTTTTCATTTTTTTAGTTTTATCGTGAATAATTGAAGATACCATAAAAATAGTTTTTTCGTTGAGCGTGTTTTTTTACATATATCTTGTATTTTTATGATACTTTGCAAAGGTCTAAATTTTTAGATTAATATCCTTCACGGAAAGCCGTGATTTTTTATTTTGGAGTGTTAAAATCAATGTTTTTTTCGCTTTTATTATGGATTCAAGGGTTGCTTCTTCAGGAATAAAGAAAACGACGAGCATATCCAATATAGCATGTTCGTCGTTTCCTTTTATATTCTTATTTTAAAAAGGAAGTCAAAAGAACAACTAGGAGAGGTTATTTTAATTTGAGTTCATATAGGTCGTGTCGTCTGTCGCGAAGATTACGTACACTTCCGTAAGTATGTAGTTCGTTCAGTAAGTCCAAATCCACATCCGAAACGAGAATCATTTCAGTGTTGGGTGTTGCTTCTGCACGCCGTCCGTCGGTAGGGAAGGCAAAGTCGCATGGAGTAAATACGCCCGACTGTGCATATTGAATGTCCATATTATGAACACGAGGCAGATTGCCCACACTACCTGCTATAGCAACAAAGCATTCATTTTCAATGGCTCTAGCCTGTGCGCATACTCTTACTCGTGAGTATCCGTTTTGAGTATCAGTAAGGAATGGAACGAAAAGAATCTGCATACCCTGATCGGCCATGATGCGTGAGAGTTCCGGGAATTCTACATCATAGCAAATCAAAATACCTATCTTGGCGCAGTCGGTGTCGAATGTCTGTACCAGATTACCTCCAGTAAGTCCCCAGCTCTTGATTTCATCTGGCGTAACATGAATCTTTTCATACATATCATATGAGCCGTCTCTTCGGATAAGAAAACCGACATTGTAAAGTCCTCCGTCAGTTTTTTTATAAGGCATACTTCCGGTAATGATGTTCACGTTGTAGCTGATAGCCAGTTCGATGAAACGGTCGCGTATCTCCTCGGTATATTGTGCCAGTTCGCGTATGCTTTGAGCTTCTCCTAAGTGGTTGTACTTAGCCATAAGCGGAGCGTTGAAGTATTCTGGAAATAAAATGAAGTCGCTTTTATAGTCGGAAACAGCATCTACGAAAAACTCTACCTGTTCAAATACATCGTCCAAAGTTTTATAAGGACGCATTTGCCATTGTACCAGTCCGATACGTACAGTAGTTTTCTTTTCGATATAGTCTTGTGTAGGTGGCTGGTAGTAGATGTTATCCCATTGCAGCAAAGTGGCGCAGTGTTTAGATTCTTCATCGTTTGGAAGATAGTTTTTCATGACTCTTCGTACGTGGAAGTCATTAGAGAGCTGGAATGTCAGCACTGGGTCATAGATATCACGTTTACGTACCTTTTCGATATATTCTTTCGGGCGCATAGTATCTGCATACTTATAATAATTAGGGATACGTCCGCCAAACATAATTGCTTTCAGATTCAAGGTTTCACATAATTCCTTTCGGTAGTCGTACATACGTCGTGCCAGTCGTAGCCCTCTATAATCCGGGTGAATGAACACCTCGATACCATACAGGATATTTCCATTAGGGTCATGAGTAGAGAATGTTTCGTTGCCTGTCACCTTGGCATAAGTGTGGTCGTCTTTCACCATATTGTAGTTGACAATGATGGAGAGTGCGCAACCTACTATTTTGTCATCTACTACCACAACGACTTGTCCTTCGGGGAAGATGCGAATAAGTTTTTCTATTTGTTTGTGTGTCCAAAACTCGTCTTTATCTGCATAGACTCTTTTGAATGACTGAGAAAGTTGGGCATAATCTTCAATCTGGAGGTTTCTTACCTCTACTTTATTGATTTTATGATTAGATTCCATATTATTTGAAGTTTCAAATTCTCGGCAAAGGTAGCCATTTTTATCATTGCCAATAAGAAAGCGAGGAAGCAATCCTTCTTTGAAGATTTAAACTTTCCTATAAAAGTGAATTTTTGTAAAATATTGGTTGATACTATGATATAAGAGAATAAAAAAAGGCAGAAGAACGTTTGACGGGGTTGTTCTTCTGCCGAATAAAAAACGGATGTGATTATTTTTTGTGTGCATTTCGGAAGTCACGCAAACGGTTGTTCCAACTTGTTACTTCCGGTCTTTCCATTTCTGTAGGTTCTCCAAACAGCAGGTCGATGATGTAGCGAGGTCGTTTTCCTCCTACCGCCATACTCATGATGCACGAGGCGCAATAGACCACTACCTCTTGGCAAGGCATTTCATCGGCTCTGGCTTTCATCAGACTTTCCACTTTGGCTACTTCCAACTTTCCGTAGAATACTTGTCCGCAGCATTTGGCGCGTGTTCCCGATTTGGCAGGTTCCACAAGTTTGATGTTCATTCTTTCCAATAGTCGTCGGATGGTGGAAAGTGCTTCAGGCTGGGTGCGGGCTGCACAAGTATCTTGTATACTCATTTCGATGCCTCCATAGTCGGGGAAAGGAAAATCATCACTTTCAGCCAGTTTGCTCAAGAAGAACAGTACGGAGTGAGTGGGATAAAGTTTCCGGTAGCTTGCTGCACAAGTTACGCAAGGCGTAATGATGCAGGTTGCCTCTTCCGAGAGTTTGGGAGAGTTGAAGCAGCAGTTCAGTAGAGTTTCTACCGAACCATAGATTTTTTGGATTTCTTGTTTTAGTTTTTCTGCCAGATGTGGCTTGTAGGACATGAGCGCACATCCTGGTGCATAAATGTATTGCATAAATATATTTTATTTGTTTCTTTTTGAATAAGATAAGATGCTTCCCCATGATTCATTACTGTTCCCAAATAAAGCAATATTGATAAGTTTTCTGTTCATTGAAAATTGCGTTTTACAAGTTTTTCTCAATTGTGGCTTGTATAAATAAATCCAATCTTATGGTTTAACAAAATTCTATCCGAATGGTTGTAGGCGACCATTTGATTTTATTGTTACTAATTTAGGAAAAAATAAAATAGAAAGCGAATAAAATATCGTTTCAGTTACAAAAATACGTTGTTAAACGTAGATGAATTTATAAAAAAGTTGCTTTTACTTATAAAATTGGGCAACTTGT